>NZ_FNLB01000006.1:2492500-2792500 GCF_900104145.1 Pseudovibrio sp. Tun.PSC04-5.I4
ATAATCAACTACATCCTGCACACGGTAATCTGTCTTCAACATCTCAATGATGTCGCTGCGTCTTTCTTTGCGACGGCTTTCAGCATGCATTGGGTAGATAGCGACGTGCCCACCTGGATGGGTAGAAAACCAGTTGTTTGGAAACACTGAATCCGGTGTTTCTCTGGTTTTGTCATCAAACAAATGGACGTCAACACCTAGCCTATTGAGCTCTTCAGCGGCTGTTGTGATTTCAACATACGCCTGTTCAGCCAGATCAATGTCCGCCTCTGTCTCACCAATGTGCTGGAAAGAGTTATCCTGAGCCGTTTCCTTGTTCACGCTAAAGAACAAAGGCCGGACCATAACAACAGCAGAAGGAGCTTGAACTGAACGAAAATTGGGTTTGTGAATCGTCATTTTTCTACTTCTTATTTGATGAGTTACACACCACAGCATTCGCCGGGCGCAGACAGTCCTTTGTTTTTGAGGAGAATTTTGAGCGTTACTTTGAACGTACCAACAAGTGGTCACGTAACAGGTGATATTTGCCTCTGCTATCCCCCTCAAGATACCAGATGACCACCTCTCTAGAAAAGTAACTAGAAAGCATGCTAGATAATATATACAAAATTATGTAAATATTGAGGCAAAACTATTCACTTTGTATAGGGCTATTGAACAAAATGTCAGAAACTATGCACCCGGTTGCGGTTGCACCTGCTGGATATGACCAGCTGGATCGTGATTTAATTGCCCTTCTTCGCAAAGATGGCCGGGCTCCGCTTTCCAAACTCGCTGACACACTGAAGGTATCTCGTGGGACCGTGCAAAACCGATTAGACCGGCTCCTTTCCTCGGGTATTCTTATGGGATTCACCGTTCGAGTTAGGGAAGATTACGGACTGGACGGAATCCGCGCGATCATGATGATTGAAGTTCAGGGGAAAGCGGCGAAATCTGTCATCAAGGTTTTGCATGGGATACCTGAAATACAAAGCCTTCATAGCATCAGCGGGTCCTGGGATCTTATCGCGAATATTCAAGCTGCCAACTTATCCGCATTTGATCGCGTTTTGAGCGAGGTTCGTATGGTTGATGGAATTTTGAACAGCAAGACCAGTATTTTGCTGAACTCAGTTTGAGCCGGAACACAAAAATGCATGCTCTGATTGTCTATTGCCACCCCAACTCTGAAAGCTTCAGCAAAGCTGTGCTGGGACAGGTGTTGGGTACACTTGATTACCAGCAAGTGACGTATGACGTGATTGATCTTTATGAAGAGGACTTTCAGCCTGTTTTGACCCACAGCGAGCTGGGTGGATATATGGACACCTCACAGAACCAACGCGGACTTGAACGGCATATTGAAGCGCTCCAACGATGCGATACGCTCATCTTTGTGTATCCCACTTGGTGGTACGGATTACCGGCGATGATTAAAGGCTGGCTTGACCGTGTGTTTGTACCGGGAGTTGCTTTTAAACTGACGGAAGACGGTGCGATTAAACCAAGTTTGCAGAACATTAAGAAACTTGCCGTTTTTACCACCTGCGGTGCGCCAAAATGGCTTAGTTTCTTAATTGGTACTCCCGGCAAGAAGACCATATTGCGTGGAGTGCGTTTGCTTTGCAGCCCGTGGGTGAAAACCCGCTATGTTGCACATTATAATATGGACAGCTCCACAGCCAAATCCCGGCACCGGCACTTGCAAAAGATTGACCGGAAAACACGAGGGCTTTGCAAAGCATAGCGACCGCTTCACTTTAGATTGGTGGCGCGGCGACGTTTGAGTGACTGACGATAACAAAGGTGCTCGCTATGTTTCCTCATCGTTATTGGATGGATTTTAAAACCACCGATTTTGAGAATATCGACCCGCAAAAGACTATTGCCATTTTGCCAACAGCCTCGGTTGAGCAACACGGGCCGCATCTCCCTGTTGGAGTGGATAGCTACATCAACCAGGGTATGCTTGAAACCTTGTGTGCGCGGGCACCTGCCGCACCCGATTTTCGCATTTTGCCCCTGCAATGCGTTGGCAAGGCCGATGAGCATATTCATGCCGCCGGAACCCTTTCGTTGAAAGCAGACACAGCTGCCAAATACTGGATTGATATTGGTATTTCGGTTGCCCGTTACGGCATACGCAAGATGATTATCGCCAACTCACACGGGGGTAATCTGGACCTGATTGGCATTGTGGCGCGTGAGCTTCGTATTCGATGCAAAATGCTGGTTGGCAAGTGTCACTGGTCCAGTTTTGGAGCTCCCGATGGGTTGTATAGCGCAGATGAGCTGAAATTTGGCGTGCATGGAGGGGATGAAGAAACATCTTTGATGCTGCACTTTCGCCCTGGCCTTGTGGACATGCAGCACGCGCAGGATTTTCGGTCCTCTGCGCAGGATCTGGATGAAAACGCACATCTTGGACCCACGGGCTTGCCTTCTTATGGCTGGATCACCTCTGATCTGAACCCCCATGGCACTGTTGGCAACGCAGCCAATGCAAGCTCAGAAAAAGGCCGGCGCACCGCAGAGCATCAGGTTGATGGATTTATTGAGTTTTTGCAGGAGACTGCGAACTTCGATATTGACCGATTTAATTGAGGGAGAGCACCCCCAAATAACCATGGCTGCTGGCTAAGCGGTATGGTTATATACTGCTCTTCCTATCCAACTGTTTGGCTGCCTATTTTTATATATTCACTTTATGTGTGTTTGTGTCTGGAGATATTTTCCGTGCGAATTTTGAGAATGCTTTCTGTTTTTGTTTTATTGGCGGTCTGTTTCCCTTCACTCGCGCCCGCACAAGACGGTTTGAGCCTAAGTGGCAGTGAGCGATGGCTGGTTGTTGCAAGCCGTCAGGATTCTGCTCAAGCCATTCAAATTGCAAAGGACCACCGCGAGGCCCTGCAAGGCACGCCGTTTGAAAACAAACTGCGTGTTGTGCTTTCCAAAAACGGCTGGTTTGGCGTGGTGATTGGACCCGTTCCATTCAAAAGCATTCGTCTTGCTAAACAGAAGCTTTCAATCTCCCTTGCAGATGATGCCTATCTTTCTCGCGGAAAGCGGTATGTTGAAACTGTCTGGATGCCTAAATTGTATCTTTATGGGGATTTTGAAAGCCAGAAACGACACAGTTTTGAGTTGGAGGGGTTGCGTATTGCTGCCGAGCTGGTTGTTTCGCAAACTGACAAAACCGATGAGTTTTCCAAAACCTCCAAGATACGCGTGGATGGCTGGACCGGAGATGCCAAGGCTTTCTCGTTTGAAACCCAAGCCGAATACCGGCCCGATTTTGGCCAATCCGTAGACTTTATCCGCCTTGCTGCCGAGACCGATTACCCGCAGGTTGTCATCAAGCAATTTACTGGTGGCGCGCATTGTTGCATTGAACAAAGCATCATCACGCAAAACCGCGATGGCCACTGGATGATGATTAATGGCAGTGTTTTGGATGGTGGCTATGGGTATGACTATGACGACCTTGATGGGGACGGTTTTCCTGAGCTTATGAGCCGTGACAACAGCTTTTTGTACTTATTCGCCTCGTATGCCGGGAGCTTTGCGCCTCTGTTTATCGAAAAGCTGAATTTTGATGAGTTGACGAATGTGAACAGAGACCCCGCCTACAAAAAGGAGTTTCAGACCGAGTTGACGCAACTGGAAGAGATGGCCAATTCAAATAAGGCCCTATGGAAAGAGAACGGGTTTCTGGCAGCATGGGCTGCTGTGCGTGCGCGACTTGGCGACGGCGCACAGGCGGTTTTGGATGCATCAACGCTCAGCTCAGGTGACGCAAACGGTTTTCAGAACCGGGTTTGCCCCGATGGATCGCCGCTTGGAAGCTGTGAGTATGATGATGGGGTGGATCTACCGTTTTCGCTCGGCCTCATGGTGCATTTGATGGAGCGCGGGTATCTCACTGCACCGGCCCGTGCTGATTAGCTTCTAGGCGGCGGCTCTTTAAGGTAGTTTGCCATGAGGTTGGATCGCTTGACCTGCTTTATCGCGCTGGTTTTACGTCTTTGTTCTCAGCCGTAACCGCTTTTCGGGGCTGTACGCTAGTTAAAGCTCATACGGGGCCACATCGCTTCGACGCGGCGCAGTTTGTAGAGGTAATATTCCTCATCGCAGTATCCAGTGTTGCGTTCCATTTTCATGGAGAACAGCAGGGAGAGCCCATATGGAGCAAGGAACGAGAGTCTGCCGTTGGCTTCCATTCGCGCACCAACTGCATAGGTTTGCACCGGGTCTTTGACCAAAGCCTCTGCTGTGCAGCTCACCTGCGTGCCGTTGCCCAGCGTCCCCTTCTCATGATTCACATAAGCGCCAGCGTGATTGGAGAGGTGGACCTGATAAGGACCTGAACCAAGGATCTGGCGCATGTGGCGCAGATAGGTGACTTCTTTCTCCAGAGCGTTTGGCGAGGGATCGTAATAAGTGACGTAGAGTTGATGGTTGCCAGCCAATGCCGGCGCGCCTTGAAGTGCAGTCCAAAGGGGCCACGCGATACTTGGGCCAGAGACGCACCAGTCCGGCAGCTTGAGCGAGCCTATGCCTTTCATGGCGGAAATCAGATTTGAGTTGGTTCTCAGGATCAGTTCGAGAACGCGTTTACGGTCATCCTCACTGGTGTTGTGAGGATCTGCCAAAGCATTCTGGTTCAAGAACTCCAGATTTTCGCTCGCAAGAACTGATTGACGCATTGTTTTACGCATAGCCGTGAAGACGCCTGCACCGGTTTATTTCTATTCTATCTAACTACTAAAATATTCCAATGAGATAATCCATTGGGCGGATGGGCGTTTGGTAAACAATATTGCGGATCAATCACAAGCGCAAATGATAATTCTCCTGCGTGTCCCTTGTCAATCTTCCCAAGGCAGGACCTGAAGCTCCGGCCAGTTTTCCGCAAGGCGCTGACCTTTGCGGAGGAAAGTATTCCGGTTGGGCAACACGGGGTTGGGCAGCATTTGCATCTGGAAGATAGCTTCCAGCCCGAACGGTGCTTCAATCTGCAGGCGGTCATCCTCATGCAGACGAGCGGCGACGGCGTGGGTTTTGGAGGCGTAGTAGAGCAGCGATTCCAGTGAGCAACCGAGCTTGGGGTAGTCGATGCCGAAATGCTGCGGGAACCAAAGGTGCACCCGCGCCTGGTTGCGAATCTCCACCGGCAGACCCAGCGGTGCGCAGGCGGTGGTGAGCTGGGTGATGATGCGGTCCTCGGCCTCATAGGAGAGATCCGTCTCGTCGTGGTAGATCAGGTCGTAATCTTTGATGCCGTGGTTTGGATCCCTGCCCGTCAACGCGTTCCATACGCTTTGGTAGATCGCCCCGGATGCCAGCCATGCATCTGGCAACTGAGCATCTCGTAGGATCTTCAGCAGATCATTGAGGATTGTGGAGCGGATGACTTCCTCAATGAAGTACACGCGCCCCTGCTCACCTGCGCCGTAGTGAACAGGGGAAACGCGTGTTGGCAAGGAGGTGATCTTCTCCTTGGGAGTGGGTTTGGCCGATGAGAACGACTTACTTACTAAGGCTGTCATAAAAACAAATAGTCTTGCTTGAGAAATGGAGATGAATCGTTGTGGCGAGTTGGAACAAAAAAAGAATTAATGTAGTACATATGAAGAACATTATGGTTGTACGTCTGCTAAATCAATCCATGTAAATTTGGGGCTTGTCCTTCTCTGGTAATTGACAGGTAGATTCGCTCTTGAAACGTGCGGGGTGAAGCTTTACGGGAAAGGTGTGGATAGGGATTAATACCTTCCGCCAGAAATCTCGTTCTGACGTCGCGCTTTTCGTCCTAAGTGCTACTTCCCTGAGATACGTAATTATGCGAGATCGGCGCAGGCCACACTTTTGTCTTGAGATCCTGCACCAATGGGTTTTAAACCGGAACCGCGCAGCCTTTCGACCATACGGAGCACGATTATGACTGAGACCCGCCTGACCCTTCGACGGCCAGATGACTGGCACCTGCACTTACGCGATGGTGACATGTTGGAGTCAGTTCTTCCCTCCACCTCCGAGAATTTTGGCCGCGCCATCATCATGCCCAATCTGGTGCCACCTGTTGTGACCAGCGCCGATGCTGCCAGCTACAAGCGGCGCATTCTGGCTGCGATGCCTGAAGGCCACGCCTTTACCCCGTTGATGACCCTGTACCTGACTGAGACGACAGATGCGGATGATTTGGAAGCGGCTGCAAAATCCGGCCTTATCTCTGCGGTGAAACTGTACCCTGCGGGCGCGACCACCAACTCCCAAAGCGGCGTGACTGATTTTGACAAGGTGGCCGGTGTACTGGAGCGCATGGCTGAGATCGGCCTGCCTTTGCTCGTACACGGCGAAGTCACCAGTTCAGATGTGGACATTTTCGATCGGGAAGCGGTGTTCATTGAAACCGTGCTTGATCCGATCCGCCGCAAGTTCCCGAAACTGAAGGTGGTTATGGAGCACATCACCACGGAGGAAGGCGTCAACTACGCTAAATCCGGTGGGGGCACTCTGGCTGCGACCATCACCACGCATCACCTGATCATCAACCGCAACGACATTCTCGTTGGTGGTATCAAGCCGCATTTCTACTGTCTGCCCGTGGCAAAACGCGAGAAGCATCGCCTTGCCTTGCGCGCAGCTGCCACTTCCGGGGATGCGCGTTTCTTCCTTGGTACGGACAGTGCACCGCATCTTGACCAGAACAAGCTTTGCGAATGTGGCTGCGCGGGTATCTTCACTGCCGTCAACACCATGAGCTGTCTGGCGCATGTGTTTGAAGAGGAAGGCGCGCTGGATAAGCTGGAAGCGTTTACCTCACTCAACGGCCCTGCGTTTTATGGTCTGGCTCCCAATGAGGCGACGATAGATCTGGTGAAGATGAGCGAGAAGGTGAGTTATCCGCCTCACATTCCAACACCGGATGGGCCGGTAACCGTTTTCAATCCGGGATATGATTTATTCTGGAAGGTTGAAAACTAAATAGAAGTTTCAAAGCAGTTTGCACCTAATATGGCCGGGGCAAGCTGCTTTTTCTTAATGAACAGACGCGTGTTTTGAGAGAGGCCCAAAGCCTTTTTTTCAAGGCGCGTTTTTGGCCACCTACTGTGACTAGAGGGACCGCGATGTTTTCCAATTCTTTTCCTGACCGTGAAGTGATGGCGGAACTTACCGCTAAAATGCTTATGGAAATCAAGGCGGTGAACTTCCGTCCAGAAGAGCCGTACATTCTGGCATCTGGCCTTGCGAGCCCGGTTTACATTGACTGCCGCAAATTGATCTCCTACCCGCGTATTCGCGGCACCGTGATGGAGTTTGCTGTGGCAACTCTGCTGCGTGATGCTGGCTTTGAAAAATTTGACGCCATTGCAGGCGGCGAGACGGCTGGTATTCCGTTTGCTGCATGGATTGCCGATAAAATGGCGCTGCCAATGCAATACGTGCGCAAAAAGCCAAAGGGCTATGGCCGTGATGCGCAGATTGAGGGCGACATTCACGAGGGTCAGAACGTGCTGCTGGTGGAAGACCTGACCACCGATGGCGGCTCCAAGATCAAGTTTTGTGAAGCACTGCGCACTGCTGGTGCCGAAGTGACTGACACTCTGGTGGTGTTTTACTACGACATCTTCCCGGGGACGAAGGCAAAGCTGGCAGAGCACGGCGTAAACCTGCACTACCTTGCCACATGGCATGACATTTTGAAGGTGTGCCGCACCAACAACTACTTCACCCCTGAAAAGCTAAATGAAGTAGAAAAATTCCTACACAACCCACTGGAATGGTCCGCAGCCAACGGCGGCGTGAGCGAGCTACCGCTCTAGAGCCGGTTCGTGCAATCAAATTATTGAACTTTAAAACGCAGGGCACCCACCCTGCGTCTTTTTTTAGTTTTTTAACAATGCTTCCGGGGCTTTGAGAGTATTGGGAAGCGTATCAAGGTAACCCTTTACTGCCTCTCCCAATTTTGTGAGGCTGGATGCGGGCCTTCCAAGAATGTCGAAGCGAACAATCTGCCCTTTTTCATTGAACTCCACGATGTCAGCGGCATGAATGTCAGCGTCCCCAACACGAGCTTTAAATTCCAAAACGGCTGAGCCGCCGCGTATCCAATAGCGACCGTAATGGAAATCTTTTGTGACTTGAGAAAAGGCAGAGAATACAGCCATGACTTCCCGAATGCCTTTGACTTCATTTTCCAAAAAAGGAGAGTACACAACCACTTCAGGCGCCAGCAGTGCAGTCACTTTCTTTACATCTTTTGCCTCTGCGGAGGCGATCCAGTTTTGCAATAAAGTTTCGACTTTAGACATTTTACTTCTCCTCACTAAAAGTTATGCTCTCTCCATCAAATGGAATTTCCAATTTGTTCTGTAGCCCCATCCGCACAGCTTTCCTCCTCAACTGTTCTCGCGTCACGGGACAGTGGTTCAGAGCTTCCAAATGGTTTGCGATTACTCGTCCAGGAGCCAGCCTTGTGAATTCCAAAACCTCCTCAGGTGTCATAAGGATCGGTTTGCCGATATCAACACTGGCGTTACCCGCAGCAACAATGGCAATCTCTGGCTTTTGAGTTATCAGAGTATTCTGGACATCCTCAGTCAGGACAGTATCTCCAGAAATGTATAAGGTGGGTGCTTCTGGGAGCTCGATAAAATATCCGGAACCCGGGCCCATAAGCTTGGCTATCCAGCCATATCCGTGGACTGCTGGTATGGGTGTGATGTAGCCATCAAGAAACCGCTGCCGCTGCATTAACAGCAATGGAACCGTGGGGATGCCTAATCTTCCAATAAACGTCTCATCATCAGCCCGGCAGTAGGTTGGAATCTTGCGAGACAGCAATAACTTTTTCCCTGCTGCATCCAGATGATCAGAATGCCCACGCTGACAGTGCGTAATTAATGCAGCTGTAACACCGCCAAGTTGCTCATGGGCGCTATCTGGAAGCGAAACCAAGGGGTTTCTCTGGCGCTTATGCCGAATAAAGCTAAGGGCTGGGATTGTACCCACCGCGCCAAGCATAGGATCCACCAAAATTCGATGTTTCTTGTGCTCGATTATAAATGTTGCGTTTCGGAGAAAGTGGAGTTTCATGCTGGCTAGCCTCATTTATCTTAGGACCATCCTAGTTCTCATCATGAGATGTGATATGGTCTGATAAGACACAAAACATACATAAACCGCCAAACGCGAAATTAAACATGCCATCAAACATTGCAATATTGCTGCTTGAAGACTTCCTCGGCCTTTCTGTTTTCGGGCCAGCGGATATGTTTGAAACAGCAAATCGGATCTCCAAAGAAAAAGGAGATGAAGTTGCACCATTCCGTGTCAGAACCTACACTCTGGATGGAAAGGCTGTCCGTTCTTCCAATGGTATTCTGGTTTTTCCAGATGGAGTAATTGAGGAGATGCAAGAGCCAGACGTGTTGCTTTTGCCTGGTATAGGCACGGCCACCGCGCCTCAATACTCCACCCAATTTGCTCAACGCACAAAATTATTGCAGGAATTACAAAGGTTATCTCAGGCAGAGACAATTATAGCTGCCAGTTGTACAGGTACTTTTCTGCTGGCAGCATCTGGACTTCTTGATGGAAAGAAAGCAACAACAACATGGTGGACCCAGAAAGAATTTAGCTCTACCTACCCTCAAATAGATCTACTCGGTGACGAAATCTTAGTCGACGAGGGCAACGTAATTACAAGTGCAGCAGGAACATCTTCCTTGGATCTTGCCTTACATTTGATCAACCGCCTTGAAGGGCCTGCTCTCTCCAGATTATGCGCGCGTTTCATGGTGATAGAAGAGAACAGACGCTCCCAACAACCTTTTGTTATTCCCTGGCATGAAAAAACGAGAGATGAGATTATTGAGCGCGCAGATCAATGGGTGCAGAACAATTTATCTTCTCAGAAAGCTAAGGCCAAAGATCTAGCCGATTTTCTGGGCATGAGCGCCCGCAGCCTTCTGCGACATTTCCAGAAAGAACTTTCTCTTTCACCTCAGCAATTCATTTTGAATATTCGCACTGAGCGCGCCAAATCACAATTGGAGTATACCAACACTCCAATCACGCAAGTTGCTGTGGCCCTAGGCTTTTCAGATGAAAACTCTTTCCGTCGATCCTTCCTCGCACAAGTTGGCATTTCGCCAGCCCAATACCGCCAGAAATTTCGCAGATAGGACATGGACAACCATGCAGTATTGTTTAACTCGGGAAATAGACCGTCCAGATTAAGAGGAGCCCCAAAGCAGCAACCCAATCATAGACCGCACAAAACGGAATATACCAACGAGGCATTTGGGTATCAATAAAGTTATGGTGCAATACATCCCACACACCATGCGCAGAAAATGCAAAAACTATCGCTATTGGATACCCATTTATTCCTAACAATCCTGCTGCTGCAAACAAGCACGCCACGCCCAGTTCAATCAGGATTACATGCATTCTACCGTCTCTAAATGCATATCCCATATAAACTCCAGCAATAAGAACTAGAACAATTGCTGCGAATTGGTGGGATATGTTTAAAGGAAGGAAGAAATGCACAGGTAAGGGTATAACACCCAATATCAATCCCGAGGAGATTGGCGCCCTTGCCAGAACAACCGTATTGGCATTACTCGTTGAGGTATGTGTATTTATGCTCTTATTGTTCATTGTAAAACCAATAGACGGAAAATATGAGTACGAATACTTGGAGGTTTAGTGTCTGAAAACTCACATTTTAAAATAGTGGTATATATAGCTGGATAAGGCAAAATCCATATATTTTCCGCCACTTCTTCTGCACTCAAAACCATTTATTGAGCAAGAAAATTTAAAATTGATCTCTAAGCGAGACGCCCTTCCTGATCAAAATCAAAGTAGTTGGTAATTCGCGCCTCATTATCCCTCGCCCCTTTCACTGGAACGGTCGCAAGGGCATTCACCACGAATTCTATTAGGGCCATCGCCAGTGTTGGGACTCAGATCAAGTTTTCCAAGGTTCTATCAACCTGATCTTTGAAAGTATTGAGGGCATCCTTCAAGACCCCAACTTGCGAATACCCTGAGTTACTGAATGAAGTAACCGACGCCCTCAACACCCCACTGAAATGGTCCGCCGCTAACGACGGCATGAGCGAGCTGCCGATCTGGAAACTAGTTGGATTTTCAAAACTAAAACGCAGAGCAAGTGCCCTGCGTTTTTTGTGTAATGACTGCTATGCGTAACTAAGCTCATGATGACTTTGCTGATCACTTGCGTAATTGGCATGGGTTCAGACAATGATTGCAGCTGAATGAGAGTATGCAGTTAAAAGCACTGCGATTATGACGAGTTCCACGAGTAGAGGTGGAATGACTGCCTTGTCAAAACCATCAAGCATAAGTCCCACAATACGACCGAAGGCGGTGACCCCCATAAAAATTGCCACGGCAACAAAGGCTAAGGTTTGGCCGGTTGTTAATCCGATTATGAGTAAAGCAACACTGGCGAGGAAGAACCCACCAATAACCGACCGTATGGTACTGAGGCCAGCCACTCCAATTGGTTCAATGGCGAAGTTCTTCACCATCCGCGCAGGGGCAAACATTGAAACTGTGCCCAGACCAGTGAGCATGAGGCTTGCCAGACCGACAAGGATTTGAAGTAAGAATTCCATTTTATCTCTCCTGAAGTGAGGGAATGTTCCGTGGTTATGAGAGTTGATGCACAGCGCGATTGGCACTGTCTTGAATGGAGTGGTTGCCCAACCCGGCAAACAGCGTGGCCTGATCAACGACTTTGCCAACAGGGTTTGCTCCTGCACTGGCATAGAAATAACCACTTTTGAACTTGGGGTTCATCAAGCCATCCACATAGCGCCTGGCACCATCTTGCACGCCGTGCATCATGCCAAAGAGAGGCATTAAGATACCGCCGACATGTTTGAAGAAAAGCTTCTTCATAAACGGCAAGTCATCCATTCCATTGGTGCCGGTTGTTCCGCCCGGGCTCATTGTTACAAAGCGAAGATGCGGGTGTTGGCGGGCCATAGATGACATCCACAATGCTGCCGTCAGTTTGACGCTGGCGTATGCATCCATCGGGTCACTCTTCTCGTTGAACGTTCTGCCGTCAGCGATGGCACGAAATGTATCTTCAGTGGGGTTCTCTAGGCTGGGGCGGCTAACTCCCATTTTCGGAATACCGCGAGCAGCTTCAGAACCGGCATACAGGACTGTGGAGGTGATCAGTTGGCGGTCCAGCATCTCATCAATGAGCACTACATGACCCTGAACATTTACCGCAAATATATTTGTTACACCGTGCTCTGTCAGGGCATAGGAGGATTTCCCGCCCATACCACCGGCATTGAGGATGACAGCATCCACCGGAGCTTTTAGCGTTGCAACCGCGCTGCGAACGGATGCAGGGTCCATCACATCCATCAGGATGATTTCGAAAATCTTCCGTTTTGTCTCGGCCTCTAATGCAGCTTGAGCTGCAATTGCTTTCGCTTTGTTACGGCAGCCGAGATAGATCTTCTCGACTGTACTTATCTGAGCAAGCTGGCGAGCTGCTTCGCGACCAAGCCCGGCATTGGCGCCGGTTATCAGGATTGTATTGATCGGGTTCATTTTTGTGCGACCTTTCCAGATTGGAGCTTCTGCACAAATAAGTAACGTGGTTGAATATTGATGTGTAGACGGGTAAAAATGGACATGGTGTTTCAAAAATGAACCAGGACGGCCATGCCAATGACACTGAAAGAAAGCCATTCTCTCAATTGGGAAGACCTAAAATATTTTCTCGCTGTAGCACGGACTGGAACGTTGCGAGGTGGGGCTGAGAGCATTCGCGCAAACCACACAACGCTTGCCCGCAGACTAACGATTATGGAGGAGAGAGTTGGAAGCCGGTTGTTTGACCGGTCGAAACTGGGCCTTGTCCTCACCCAGCTAGGTGAAGAGTTATTGCCTCATGCGGAGCGGGTTGAAGAGGAAATGGCCGCAGCATCTCGCGTAATTGTCGGTCAGGACGCTATTCCCAGCGGAACAATCTATGTCACCATGCCTCACGGCTTGACCATGACTTCGATTATGGATGACTTGGTCTCATTTGCGGAGAAATATCCGGATATTGAACTCAACCTGAATTTCACTAATGAAGTAGCCGATCTGACCAGACGCGAGGCAGATGTCAGCTTTCGGATTGCGAACGAGGTTACTCAGGATGTTGTCGGGCGCAAGCTCGTGCAAATGTCACAAGCGGCTTACTGTACAAGAGACTATGCTGCACAAATTGAAGATAATGGCGGTGAAGGACTTCGCTTCATCGGTTGGCACGAACCGGATGGAGACACGACATCACCTTGGATAGCAAAAAGCAGCTATCCGAAAGCAATTCTTCGGCACAGGGTTTCTGAATTGGTTCCGTTGATCTCACTTGCGGCGGCGGGGTTGGGTATGGCCTATCTGGCTTGCAATTTGGGTGACCGTCACCCCAATCTCATAAGAGCACCGTTCCAGAAACCTCTGCCCTACCGCAGTATTTGGCTTTTGTTGCACAAGGACCTCCGCAATACGGCTCGGGTCAGGCTGTTCGTTGATTTCATTGCCGCGCAGATCACCCAAAGACGCAACGAGTTCTGGGTTTCCGGCACGACCAATGGCAGCTAATCAGCTGCAGTTTTTGCCACTCACCAGTTGAAAGTCTCGTAAAAAGAGAGCGAACTCCCTCGACCAACTTTACTTGGTGGCATCCTTCACTGGTACTATCGCCACTGCGTCCACCTCAAACTCAATTATATCGATCGCCAATGCTGGAACTGGGATGAGGGTGCTGGCTGGCGGGCTTGCTCCGAAGATCTCACGGCGCTTCTGGTTTACGTAATTGAGGCGTTCCAGATCATGGTCTTTTATCAGGACTGTGATTTTGACGACATCTTCTACACTGCTGCCAGAAGCTTCCAAAACAGCAATCAGGTTCTCAAAGGTTCTATCTACCTGATCCTTGAAGGTATTCGGGCCATCCTTGGAAATACCAACCTGACCAGCGACATAGACAATACTTGCCTTTGGGGAGACGACCACAGCTTGGGAGAAGCCTGACTTACTTGTATCCGGAAGGTGGTCGGGATTAATCGTCGTTTTTAGATCAGAGGTAGCAGCAGAAGCAGGACTGCCTAAGAGTGCAGCTGTACACAACGCTGCTAAAGTCATCCGGATGCTCATGAATTGTCCTTCTTCTTTATTATTAGGAGCCGTTTCAACTCAGGTGTTTTCAGACATTGACGCGTCACGATTTAGACCCTTTTTCCACTTTCCCTTTGGCCGCGCTTTTGCTTGTGGGCTTGTTCTGGTCATTCGGTTTGAAGCATTCTTTTATTTTTTCGACGACGCTCTTGAGTTTCGGGATATCGGGTCGGGCTGCTTTCACCTTGCCGTTTTTGAGAGCTGTCTCCGCGTGTTTGATCAAGCCATTTGCAACTTTCTTATGCTTGGTGAAGTCTTTGACATTGTCTGAACCGTTAAGAGTGCTTTGCTTGGCAGACAGGTTCTTAATGGTCTTTTTGGCATCCTCAATGGCGGCCAGATATTCTTTCTTCCGTTTAGCCGTATCCTGACTGTTGCCGGGTTGCAGGTCCTCCATCAGGGCTTGGGCTTGATCCAGTAACTCTTCAGCCTCCAGGAAGTTATCTGCATCAAGCGTCTTTTTGGACTGATCCAAGCACTCTTTTGCTTCCATATAAATGCCGTCGAACTCTTCTTTTTCGGCCTGCTCCATAGCATCGCCCAGCTTACTCACTTCACTGAGGTCGCTCTCGGCTTTTTCAAGCTTGGCCTGAAGTTCGGCGATGGCTTCTTCCGGGTTTTTAACGGGTGAGTTACCCGCGGCTTCCAAAGCATCCCGCATGAACTCCAGCTGCTTTACAGCGTCATCCATTGCATCGTTGATGTCTTTGAGATCTGTATTGGCCGCAGCTTTGTCTACGTTACTTTCTACCGCGACATATGCCTGATCAAATAGCCTGAGCTGCGCTGACAAGGCCCGATCAAACTTGGCTTTGTCCTCGATTTCAGAGCGTTGGGCATACGTAGATTTGGATTTTTGTCTCAAATAAGCGATATGTTTGGCTGCTGATTTTGCATCGTCAGCTTTCAGGCTTTCCTGTTCCTCTCGCTGGTACTCCTTGGCAGGTTCCTGCCATTGTAATTGACATTCCTTGAATACGGCGTGGATCCAAACTTCGACTTGATTGGAGCTTGTTGCGTCGTCTAATTCTGGCATGTAGCAACTCCAGACATAAACCGGTTACAGCTGTCGCTTTGACGCGCCATTATGCTTGGCTTTTGGGCAGTTGACGTTGGGATTAGGGAAGCTCAGTGAAGACATTTAGAAGAAAACCGCTCAACTTTTGAACAAAGTTGATGCACGTGAGGCCACGATTTCTAAACGTATATCGGCATTTCTGGAGTCCACCCACGATTTATTCTCCATTACATAAAACGCAATACGGAGCAGCTACGGAACCCTAATATTTATCCACAATCATTGAGGAGGAAGTCGATCCGGTCGGGCCGTGCAATTGCATTGGATGTGCTCTGGCCAGATGCGTCAGCGACGTGCGCGTTACTCCTGCATCTTAATGAAGAATAAAAGACGGTACATACGATACCCCTCAATCCGCGCGCAGAGCAATCAAAGGAAAATACACACGATGCGAACAAAAATCTTTGCTGCAGCCCTCCTCGCGTTTTCGATTGGCTATACAGGTCAAATCAACCTTTCATCCCTTCCCGCCGGGGCATCTTTATTTATTGCTGTTGGTGCTGCCAAGGCGCAAACCGCTCCTCGAAACACAGCTCGCCGAACGTCGCGCAGAACATCACGACGCGTCAATCGACGTCAATCCGTTGCCGGATGCAGGCCTTACAACGCCTATTTCAATTGCGGCGGCGTTTATTACCGGCCCGTCGTGGAAAATGGCGTCACCGTCTACGTCGTAGTTAATCCGTGATTTCAGCAGCTTGGAAGCGATAGCATGATAAAATCGATTGGAACGGCCGTGTTCAGTCTCGGCCTGCTTATGATGACTTTTGGTCAAACTGCTGCGGCGCAAGAAGGCCCCGTCCAAGGAATGTTGGAAGCTTGTCAGACAGAAATAGAGACTTCCTGCGCAAAGGTTAATCCCGGACAAGGGAGGCTTTTCGCCTGTATGTATGCCTATGAGGATCAGGTTAGCGATAGATGTTCAAAGGCAATCATCGATTTCGCAGACGCGATGGATTACCTCTTTGCAAGCGCCAATGAAACTATGACAGTTTGCGCGCCGGATATTGAAGAAAAATGTTCTGATGTTGCATTCGGCGGAGGCCGTATTCTATCATGCTTGGCCGAAAAAAAATCTGATGTGACGCCTCAATGCCAAGCAGCTGCAGCTGGCTTTGCGGAGAGGTTTGGCCTGAATTAACCCGTTCACATGGCCGCTTTTCTGGCCCGATGCAGCGGGCTGTGAAATCCAACTTAGCGCTCACACTCGCTGTTCAGGCAAGCCTTCAGAATATATTGGAAATATGTACAGTAAAGCGGATTGGGCTTGTGCCTTTCCCAATCCGCTTAAAGAACTGATTACATTAGAGACAGCAACGATACCTCATCTCTACATGTTGTACGCTGCTTAAATATGCTCTGCAGCAAGCATGCTTTTGAATTGTTGGAGAGCTTCTGTATTCAGCCCGGCGTTTTCAAAAATGGCCGCAGTAAAGCTGACGGGAGCTATTCCCGGTGCTGTGATTATTCTATCACTGGAAACCGCTGCTGCACTGTCGCGATATTGCTCAGCACCGGAATACCCTTTTGCATTCTGAGTGAGAAACTCAGCGTTGTTTGATGTGTGTGCTGTCTCATTCAGCAGCCCAGCGCGAGCAAGTGCCAAAGTACCTCCACAAATGCCGGCAACGGCACCACCATTGGCATGTTGCGCCTTAAGCAGCTCCGCAATATCTGGCGCTTCGTCTGTTTCCCAGATCGTACCGCCTACAACTACAATCACCGCAGGTTCAAATTTGGCTATTTCTTCCAGTCGATTTGAAACTACAGCGGCAAGTCCACCCTGCGAGCGCACTTCTCCTGCATGTGGTGCAAAAAACTGGACATCGAAGCCGAAGAATGGACCGCCAGTACCCGCGACCAATGCATACTCCCAATCCGCAAACCCTTGGGTGAGAATTACAGCCAATTTCGTCATTATCAATATCCTACTAAACAATCTGGGCCTGAGCCTATACCCACCCTCGGAGAGTTACAATGTTCTTCTTATGTTCTATTTGTATTTTCCATTGATTTTCTCAAGTTGGAAAGTTAGGCCCAACAGATTAGCGGGATAAGGGTCTTTGTTTTCCCCGAATGTTCTCCCAAGACTATCTAGCGGTTTTCCTTAATCTGAACTGCCAACTTATATCCCAAGGGTTTAGGTGTTGGTGTGGATATGGTGCCCTAGGACTTAACAAAAAGTCCGGGAGGAGTAGATGGGGCAATGGAAACTTCCAGTGCAGGCTGCAGTCGCAGTTTTGATGCTTGGGTGCGCCACGCTTGTTGCTTTTGCCGTGGATGGTCGCCCACCCTCACAATATCCTGAGCTTGTTGGGCAATGGGTCGTGATCAAAAAGGACGCGGTGTTCTGGCATCGTGATATCCAGACACAGGAAGACGGCCCCTCTTATTTACGGATTGAGGAGCAGACCGGGCCGGTTCTGGAGGGCGTATTTTTCTGGCAAGTGAGTCCCGGATCTGGTCGCGATCACAATGGAATTTCCGAGGTCTCACAATCAAAAGAACCTGTGATCGGGATGATCGGCTGGGATGGAACATCGCTCACACTGGTGGAACATCCTGATACTGGCACCATGCAAGGCAGAATGATCAATACCGACACCATGGAGCTGACCCACTTTGAGGCAGGTCCATACGCTGTAATCTCACGCTATTTGCTCATCAGACCGTAACTACAGTGCAATCAGGTTCGAGATGATCCACGTGTTCATCAGATCGATAAAGAACCCACATGTGAGCGGCACGATGAGGAATGCTTTGGGAGAAGCGCCGAATTGCCGTGTGACCGAGGTCATGTTCAACACAGCCGTTGCAGTTGAGCCCAGCGCGATACCGCCAAACCCCGCTGAAATAACTGCGGCATCATAGTCTTTGCCCATAGCGGGGAACACGATGAAGAGTGAATAGCAAATGGCGAGCGCTATTTGCAGCGACATGACCAGCGTGACAAAGCCGAGAAACTGCCAGACGATGAGGAGGTCCATAGTCATCAGTGCGATGCTGAGGAAAATTCCTAGGCTGATATCCGAGATCATGGCCATGCCCTTCTCTCGCCCTAAATTATCGTAGTTTCGGAAAAGCATTCTACCCACGTTGTTGATGAAAATACCCATCACGAGGACTGGTACAAACAACGGAATAACAACACCAGCTTCCTTCAGTGCAAGGTACAGAATATAGCCGAAGAAGATGGCGAGGTTGATGAAGAATACGGCTCCCAACACATCATAATAATGCAGGGTGAGTTTGCCTTCATCCTCGAAATTCTGGCCGACAGCCTCGTTTCTATCGTGAGACCCGGCAAGCTTATGCTTGCGCATGAGGTACTGGGCGATGGGGCCACCGATGATACAGGCGGAAACGATGCCTACTGTGTTACAGGCGATGCCAATCTCCTGAGCATTCGCCACGCCAAGTTCAGAGGCAAAAATTGGTGCCCATGCCAATGTGGTTCCCACTCCGCCGGAAAGAGAGACCGAACCGGCAATGATGCCCGTATGGATGGGATAACCGTAAACAGTGGCAGCGCCCATGCCTACGAAATTCTGTATGCCGAGGAACACCGAGGAGATAATGATAAGAATGATGAGTGGTTTGCCACCGGTCAGGAGATCGCTCACTTTTGCACGCAGGCCGATAGCAGCGAAAAAGTAGATCAGGAAGAAATCGATCGGTTCTGTTGAGAACTGAAACTTCATACCCCACCAGACAGTAAGCACAGTCACGAGGATCGCGCAGAGCAAACCACCTGCCAGAGGGTCAGGGATGGTCAGTTTTCGGAGGGCTTCATTTTTGCGAACAAGTTCACGCCCCACAAACAAAACAAGGATCGCAACCGTGATTGTCGTAAACGGATCAATCTCGATGAGTTGTACTTCCGTTCCATCCATCCTGACCTCACTGTTTACCAGCATAGGCTTTAGCAGCTCGGCCTCACCCTCCGTTTAAAAGTGAATTGCGGATTTTAACTGCACTATTTGCATTTGGTTACTCCGATGCGGCAACAAAACCTTAAGGTCTGCATAGATTTCTCTTTGGTTGAGGTGTAAGGAAGAGCCAAATCTTTCAATAATACGGCGACTAAACTATTCACCATGACCAAAATTGACAATGAAGCACTTGCCGAAGCCTATAACCGGGCTTTGGATCTCGAAAAATCCGGCAAGTTTGATGCTGCTGCGGAAGCTTATAAGGATGTCCTGAAGCTTGATCCTGAAGATCACGGGGGCGCAGCGGTTCGCCTTGCAAGCATGGGCAAGGGCGATGCACCGTCCAAAGCGCCAGATGCCTATGTAAGCACGCTGTTTGATCAACATGCTGAAGTGTTTGATATGGTGCTGGTGGACCAGCTCGGCTATTCCGTTCCGCTGATGGTTCGCGACAAAATTGAAAAGCTGGGCCTTGGTCCGTTTAAGCGATTGCTTGATCTGGGCTGTGGTACAGGTCTTTCCGGTGAAGCGCTGAGTGATCTTGTGCCGCACAAAACCGGTGTAGACCTTGCCGAAGGCATGGTTGAAATTGCCGACGAAAAGGAACTTTACGACGACCTCTATGTAGGCGAAGTTGTCGAGTTTTTGAAGGTGGATGAAGCCGAGCGCTGGGACCTGATCGTCGCAACGGATGTACTGCCGTATATGGGAGAGCTGGAAGAGTTCTTCTCCGGTGTTGCCGCCAATATTCAGAATAAGGGCGTTTTCGCGTTTTCTTCTGAAACGCTGCCGGACGATATTTTGGGCGATAAACGTTTTATGGTTGGCAAATATCACCGTTTTGCACATGCTGAAGCTTATCTACGCGATCTGCTGGAAAAGCGCGGGTTCTCCATCCTCGATCTCTCCCCTATCATTGTTCGCTATGAACAAGGTGAACCGGTACCGGGCCATCTTGTGCTTGCAGCATTTGAGGAAACCTAGTGCAAACCTTATAGAACCACAGTTGGCAGAGTATTATAAATTGTTAAAATTGTATTTATGTATGCTCTCTCCTTGATATTTTCCCTATCATATCAACGTGTGGTTCTATACTTTGCACAACCGTGAACATTTCCGTCGAGACACGGACTGGCAAGGGCACCCATGACCAACGCAATCGCAAACTTGAGCGTTAATGGCAAACAGGTTGAAGCTAAACTCGGTGAAAGGCTTTTAGAAGCAGCCGAGCGAGCTGGAATTTCTTTGCACTGTGATTGCGGGACCTGCGTCTGCGAAAGCTCTCGAGTGACGGTTATATCCGGCAATGTGGAGGCCAATGGAACGCGACTGAAAAGTACAGTATTGGCGTGCAAGGCAACAGTTGCCGGTGATGCTGAAATCATGCTGCCAGCCTCTTCTGGTCTGCAATCGCTCAAAGGTCACGTTTCCGCTCTTCGCAAAGTATCAGATGATTTATACGAGCTGCGCCTGAGTTTCACGAAGCCAATTTCATGGCGGCCGGGCCAATACTATCACGTGGAATTTCGCGGACATGAGCGGATCAACCTTTCCGCGAGTTTTTCGCTGGATGCTGGAACTGAGTTCAACACACTCATCTTCCTGATTGAAGAAGCAACCACCCCCGACCTTTTTGCAATGCTGGTGAAAAAGGGCGATGTAAAAGGGCGCGTTGGGATTACTGGCCCTTATGGCTCCTCTTTCCTTGGCCACGATGATGAACGCCTGATTATGGTCGCTGGCCCCAACAGCCTTGCTCCAATCTGGGCCATTGCGCTTAGCTCTGTTATGGGGCAACCACGCCGAGAGAAGGTCCTTATTCTGGATAGATCGCTGGAGGACGCTAAGTTTCAGCAGGTGTTCAACTGGTTGAAACGGCGTGGACTTCTGCCGGTATTTGCAGACCTGCAGAGCGGAACTGCAGAGGCTAATCTGAAAAACCTGCTACCAGATCTAACTGAATTTGATATGGCTTATGTAGCAGGATCTCGCAGTTTCATTGCCGGGTTGGAAAGCGTTTTTGTTGACGCACAAGCGACTTATGCGCGTATCCCGCAGTTTCAACCATGGGAAGCCGCAGTAGGCGCCAATGCGGACGCTGTAACTTTGGAGCCTGCGGAATAAGGCCTGCTCTCAGCCAGCGGCCTTTTTCGTCAACTTTGACTTATTGACCTGATCTTCCAGCGAGATACCCCTGGCTTCTTCCAATAGCCAGAACAGCGCTTGATTTGGAGGAGCGGGCTTGCCGAAGTAATAGCCCTGCGCCTCCGTACATCCCACAGCTTTCAACTGCTCTGCAATTTCTTTGCTCTCAACCCCTTCTGCGGTTGTCGCAATGCCAAGTCGGTTTGCCAGTTCGATAACAGAATTGACTATAAAGCGGGCATCTTCATCTTGGTCCATACTCATAACAAAGGATCTGTCAACCTTGATCCGGTCAAACGGGAAGCGACGCAAGGTACTAAGAGATGAGTAACCAGTGCCGAAATCATCCATGGAGATCTTTACTCCAATTTGCTGGAGCTTTGCCAAAGTCTGGCGAACGCGCAGATGGTCCGCCAACAATACGGTTTCGGTCACTTCCAGTTCAAGCCGTCCAGGATCCAACCCGGTGCGCGCCAAAACCTCATCCACGACCGGGAGAAGTGTGTCGTAGTAAATTTGCCGTGGTGACAGGTTCACGGCCAAATTAACGCACTTTGGCCATCCTGCTGCCAGCGAGCAGGCTTCATCCAGAACCCAAGCACCGATTTCCAGAATGAGGCCGGTTTCTTCTGCAAGAGGGATAAACTCGAAAGGCGAGATAAAGCCGTAACGCGGATGGTTCCACCTCAAGAGAGCTTCAAAACCAGAGATTTCGCCCGTCTCTAAAATGACCTGCGGTTGGAAGTAGACCTCGAGATCCCGGTTAGCCGTCGCTTTGTAGAGGTCTGTGATAAGTGTCTGGCGTTGTTTAATTTTGGCTGCCATGTCACTTTCAAAGAAGCGGTAGGTGTTCCTGCCATCATTTTTTGCCTGATACAGCGCAAGGTCTGCAAAGCGGATCAGCTCATCGACGTCTTGCTGCTCCTTACTAAACATTGCAATGCCGAGACTCGCGCCCACTACGATTTCGTGCCCCTCCAAGAAACAAGGAGCGGCGACAATTTTGAGGACCTCCTGTGCGATTTTTTCCAGATCTTCACGGGATGCAGGCAGCTTGGAGAGAATGGCAAACTCATCACCTCCTAAGCGAGCGATCATCTCCTTGTTCGTCACTTTTTCCCGCAGAATTCTGGCAATGTGGCAAAGAAGCTTGTCGCCGACCGTATGGCCTAGGGAATCGTTGATTGTCTTAAATTCATCCAGATCCATCCACAAAATTCCGAAGCTCTCACTCTGTGCAAGAGCTGCCTGCTTCATCTCTTGCAAGCGCTCATTCATCAGCAATCGGTTCGGCAATTTTGTGAGTGTGTCGTGTGTTGCAAGATAGCTCAGGTGATCGCTAATGCGTTGCCGCTCTGTAATATCTTCGAAAATCGCGACCCACCCGCCGCTGCCCTGCGGTTCAAGTGTCATCAGGATGACCTGCTCACTTTGCAGCTCAAGCGTGAAAGTGCTGCGCACCGTGCTTGGCCAAAGCTGCTGAGCGACGGATTTTTCTCCTGTTTCCTCCAAAAACTCTTGAGCCAACGGCATGCATGTGAGCATCTCATTCCATGTCATACCGATTTTTCCCGCGCCTTGTTCACAGGCGAAGATGTCATCAAAGCGTTGATTGAACACGATTAATCTTTTGTAAGTATCGAACATGCACAAACCATGCGACATATTGTTCAGCGCGGCATCGAATAGTGTATTTTGCTTCACCAGCTCCTGCTCTTGATTGCGAAGTTCCTTGTTCTTTCGCTGAATATTAAGTCGGAGGCTGTCGCGTTCTCTGGCCGAGGCTTGCAATACTTTGACCGCTCTTGCTATCTCACCCACTTCATCCATTCTTCGGGTTCCCTCAACCCGAACATCGAAATTCCCACCCGCAACATCAGAAAGTGCATCTGCGATTGTCTGGAGGGGTTGAGAGATTTTGCGAGAGACGAGCAACGCGACGATAAAGATAATCAGGCAGGCAGCAAAACCAAGTACGATCAGACGTTGAAAGGTCTGCGAGCTGCTTTCTTCCCCCACATTGCGGAGGCGTTCTTGCGCATGCAGGAGAACTTCGAGTGGTTTGAAGGCGCATATGACAAGCGGGGCGGGGCCGTTGTCGCAGAACTCAAAGGCTGTGTTCAGGATCTTCAATTTTCGCAGGTCTTCCGGCTTGCGCAGCGCTTCAACAGGAGCCTTAGGGGACGCGCCGACAAGTTTGTCTTGGTAAAATATTGCGATTTCAGCACCAGAAATCCTGCTGTACTCGTCAATGACACCTGAATGAAACGGGAACCAACGCTGAGCCACCAGTGCTCCGCGCCATTGTGTATTCGGGTCAACGAGTGGAGAATACAGAATTTGAGAGACACCAGCGTCCGGCTCTCCTGGTAACAATGGACCAAACTGGGTGGCGGGCAGCAGAGTATACCTAACAACAGGCCCCTTCCCCGTTTCCGGCATCCATGTAGTGCGAAGTGCTTGCTTAAGATGTACCTTGAGCAACTGTTTTTGTATGAGGCCGGGGTCACCTTTTTTTGAGGCACCGACAATCTGACCACGGTAGTTCAGCAGGATGATCGCATCCAGCGGTGTGCCTTCCTGAACCAGCGAGAGGATATTGACATCACCTGCCCACACCCGTGTTTCTGCGGCTTTCACAATATCAGACCTTTCGCCTATAGCCGAAAGGCTGGCAGCCGTTTCAGAAAGCTGAGATTGAATACGGTGTTTCACCAGTGCGACGTCTCTCTCAAGCGCAGTAGAAAACTGGTTCACAGCAATTTGAGAGAGCTGCTCGCTTTGCAACTGCAGCGTTCGTTCCCATTGAATGATGACGAGGAAGGTTAGGGCGAAGTAAGATAAAGCAATAGCAACGACTGAGATGATTGCCAGTTTCAGAGAGATTGAATGCCTGACTCGTCTCATACATATCGCCTATGCCAAGCAGCTCGCTATTCGCCAGAATGACAAAAATACCGCAGGTCAATGGACACGTTGGTCACATAAACTAGGTTTGATTGTCGCGAAACTGTCTTAAGTAGGCGTGAGCACTATGAAAAAATGAGGTTTATTACTTAATGCTCACGTAATGTATTTTGATAAATGTTCTTAAATATTATTTACTCAGATCGATAGCTCTGCATTTCCTTTTGTGAATACTTCGACGCTGGCTCTGATTTCATCCGCATTTTCAATAATTTGCGTTAAGTTTATAGCATCTAGTTCTTTCATAAAAGCGTCCAATGCAGTCCGCAGCTTTCCCTTAAATAAGCACACGTCAACAAGCGGACATGGCTTTGTGCTATTACACCCAAAACACTCTACTAAGGCGAAATTATCTTCAATATTTCGGATGAGTTTGCCGATGTTAATTGATGCAGGTGCATGAGCAAGCATTAGCCCTCCCAACCGTCCTCGGCGAGATTTGATATAGCCTTTTCGATTCAATATTTGCACGACTTTAGCGACCTGAGGGCGCCCAGTGTTTGTTGCCTCAGACAAGCGATCAATAGTCCACTTGTCGTTCCGGTTGACAGCCATGAGCATCAGAATGCGAACTGCTACATCTGTCATCCCAGTTAATTTCATAGGTACCTCGACCTTACTCTAAAGCTTAAAATGCTTCATCTAATTATAATTAATAAAAACATTATGAGTATTACTTTTATTGACTGACACAGCTCATATACTACAAAAGAGCAGTACTCATAGAGGAACATTGATTTTTATCAAAAATATCCAAAATATAAGTATTAATTCGGCCTGCAAGCCCACTTATCATTACGCTGGTGTGATTGGAGATTATCTTTTACATCTGTGTAATTAACTTGGTGAGTGCTTTTCTCTACTGCAATTTACACATTACCTTAGGTAACACCAGGAAGAAGAAAAAACGACAATTTGATAAGCACTAAATTTTAATGAACAAAACTATTGAAGATAGACTCAAATTTCATTGTATATATTTGACGGTTTTGGAAGAATAGCGAAATTCCAAAGAAGTCATTATGTCGTTCATGCCGGACGTCTTAGGTGAATTTTATAAGCACATCCAAAATTTCCCTGAGACTGTTGCGATCTTTAAAAACGAAGATCATATGGATCATGCGAAAGAAAAACAGCTTGAACACTGAGGCCTCATTTGCAGCGGCAGGTTGGACGACACTTACGCTGCCTCTGTGCAACGGATTGGCAGGCCCCGCCAACGACTCGGATTAACTCCGAGATGGTATATTAGCGCTTACAACTGCCTCGGTGGGTTGCTCAACGCCGCTATCGGTGACAGATCAACAATGAGTGTGTTTTCACGCTCCTATCGCTCAACTAAAAAATTGCAAGGTATTCTATATAAAGTCATTTTGTTAGATATGGACCTTGCTCTGGCAGTCTATGAGCAAACCGACACAAAGTCGCGCTAGTCGTTTCTAGGCGGGCTGGCAGATAATTTTGACGGGTCTGTCGAGCACGTCGCGAACTCGATAACAAGCACCGCGGATAACCTGCACGGTTCTGCAAAGCCCTCTCTCAAACTGCGGACAAGACCAATCAGATCAGCTCAAATGTGGCTTCAACTTCGCTCGACGCTTCAAAGAATGAGGATGCTGTACGCAATTTTGTCTCAGCAAGCCGCAGACCTGAAGGCATCAGTTAGTCATTTTCTCGGCGATCTGCACTAGGCGATGTAACTGGTCTATTGGGCATACTGCGCTACGAGATAGTCGATGTTTGTTTTCCAACTAAACAGCAGGCATCGGCACACCTCCTAACTTTAATGCCTCCAAACATTCGTTAGGAAATCAGTATTTTACAGTTAATTTTCGTCTGTTACGCAAGATGCAATAAATTCACCTAAGTTATTTTTGCAGTGCAGCACACTGTAACCAATACAGCAGACAAAAGAATCACAGTATTTTCTACAGAAATCACTGACATTAACCTTTGGTTTAAAAACCATAAGTCGAATTGCGCTTCATATTACTACCGATCTAGGCTTTCCTCTGCGTGATATGACGTAATATTTCCAATTCAAACTGGAATATTGCGACATTTGGTTCTGGGGAGGACGGGACCTTTCACGCTTTAAAATTAGGCAATTTGCCTTTCGGGAGGATTCCATGAGTACTTTTCGCAGGCCGATTAATCGGCGTAGTCTTTTAAAGGCGGGTGCAGCCAGCGGGCTGGTTCTTGCATCGCCAACAATTATTACACGCAGTGCATGGGCGGATACTAACTTCCGCAACGACCCTACCAATTCCAAAACCGTAACATTCGGTTTCAACGTCCCACAGACCGGTGCATATGCCGATGAGGGTGCGGATGAACTGCGGGCCTATCAGCTTGCAATCAAGCATCTGAACGGTGAAGGCGATGGTGGTATGCTGAACACCATGAAGCCCCTTTCGCTCGGCGGAAATGGCATTCTTGGCAAAAAGGTAGACTACGTTACCGGTGATACCCAAACCAAGTCAGACGCGGCTCGGGCCTCTGCAAAACGCATGATCGAAAAAGACGGTGTTGTCATGTGGTCCGGCGGCTCCTCTTCCGGTGTGGCGATTGCGCAGCAATCCCTCGCACAGGAAATGGGCGTCGTGTTCATGTGTGGTCTGACCCACTCCAACGATACCACCGGTAAAGACAAGCGTCGTTATGGCTTCCGCCATTTCTTCAATGCTTACATGTCCGGTGCAGCTCTTGGCCCTGTGCTTGAAAAGCAGATGGGCAAGGATCGCCGTGCTTACCACCTGACCGCAGATTACACTTGGGGTTGGACACAGGAAGAATCTATCGCCAACACCACTGAGGGCCTTGGCTGGGAAACCGTCAACAAGGTTCGTACTCCACTTGGCGCAGGTGACTTCTCTCAGTACATCACCCCGGTTCTCAACTCCGGCGCTGATGTTCTGATCCTGAACCACTACGGTAAGGACATGATCAACTCGCTGACCCAGGCTGTTCAGTTTGGTCTGCGTGATAAGCAGGTTAACGGTAAAAACTTTGAGATCATCGTTCCACTTTACTCTCGCCTTATGGCGCAGGGTGCGGGCGAAAACATCAAAGGCATTTACGGTACAACCAACTGGAACTGGTCCTTGCAGGATGAAGGTTCCATGGCCTTCGTTAAATCCTTCGGCAAGGAATATGGGTTCCCACCCTCTCAGGCTGCTCACACATGTTACGTGCAAACTCTGCTTTATGCAGATGCATGTGAGCGCGCGGGTACATTCAACCCGGCTGAGGTTATCAAAGCTCTTGAAGACCACCAGTTCGACGGTATGGGCAACGGTCCAACGCTCTACCGTGGTTCTGATCACCAGTGCTTCAAAGATGTGTTGGTTGTGAAGGGGAACGAGGCGGCAACTTCAAAGTTCGATCTTCTGGAAGTTGTTGAAGTTACGCCAGCCTCTCAGGTCACTTATGACCCAGAGATCTTTGGCGGAGAACTTGGCCCTTACAAGGCCTAGGTAAACGACCATACCCGGCTGTTCCTCTCATTGGCAGCCGGGTACTGGCTCTCTTTTTTGACGGCAGTTCGTGCCGCACCATATGCCTTGCACCCTCTCACGGATTTTAAAAGGAGAAGAGCGGATGGATGCCATCGTTCTTCAAATTCTGAACGGCCTGGATAAAGGCGGAGCTTACGCTTTGATTGCGTTAGGCCTTACGCTGATCTTTGGTACACTCGGAGTTGTGAACTTCGCCCACGGGGCCTTGTTTATGCTTGGCGCGTTTTGTGCTGTTGCATTCAATCACGTTATTAGCTTTGAGCAAGTTGTTATCGACCCAACCAAAACAACGGCCTGGGGTACGCCTTTCGAGACCCGTGTCCCTTATATCGAAGCATGGCTCGGCGACACCGGCACAACGGTTCTGAATTACTCAGTCCCCCTTTCGATTTTATTCGCCATTCCTGTGATGCTGCTGTTTGGTTACATCATGGAACGTGGCTTGATCCGCCATTTTTACAAGCGCCCCCATGCGGAGCAGATCCTCGTGACCTTTGGTCTTGCGATTGTTTTGCAGGAAATTGTCAAAGCCTATTTTGGAGCAAACCCAATTCCGCAAGCAGCACCTGACATGGTGCGCGGCGCGATGGATCTGGGCATATGGATCGGCTTTGATCCCGGTACTGTTGTCTATCCCCAGTGGCGCATTGTTTATCTGTTCTTCTCATTTGGCATAATCAGCGGCGTGTTTGCTTTCTTGCAGTTCACCACCTTCGGCATGGTTGTGCGTGCGGGTATGGCAGACCGTGAAACTGTTGGCTTCCTTGGCATTAACATTGAGCGCCGCTTTACGCTGGTGTTTGCTATTGCTGCGGTGGTCGCGGGCCTTGCCGGGGTTATGTACACGCCAATTCTGCCACCGGATTACCACATGGGAATGGACTTCCTCGTCCTCTCGTTTGTTGTGGTTGTGGTTGGCGGTATGGGGTCTCTGCCCGGTGCGGTATCTGCCGGTTTCCTTCTTGGTATTTTGCAGAGCTTTGCAAGTATGAATGAAGTGAAGACCATTCTGCCCGGCATTGACCAGATCATTATCTACCTTGTTGCAGTTATTATCCTTTTGGTTCGTCCGCGTGGATTAATGGGCCGCAAGGGCGTGATGGAGACCTGAGTTATGATGACTAAAATTACGCCTCGCTCAGACCTTCTTATGTTTGTGCTGTTTACGCTCGCTATTCTTAGTATGCCGCTTTGGCTGGCGCCCATCGGTGCCGGTTATCCGGATCTCTTGCAGAAGTTTGCAATCTTTGGGTTGTTCGCCCTTGGTTACAACATTCTGTTTGGCTTGACTGGCTACCTCAGCTTTGGACATGCTGTGTTTCTTGGTGTTGGTTCTTACGCAGCCGTTTGGAGTTTTAAGCTGCTCGGTATGAACCCGTTGCCAGCCCTCGTGTTTTCCGTGGTGTTCTCAGCCTTGTTTGCACTGGCAATCGGCTTCATCTCACTGCGCCGTTCCGGGATTTACTTCTCGATCCTGACGCTTGCTTTTGCGCAGATGAGCTACAATCTGGCGTATTCCGTGTTCACTCCAATCACCAACGGTGAGACCGGCTTGCGTGTCCTGCAATCAGACCCTCGTATACTGGATAGCTCAGAGTCTGGCCCGTTGATCGCCCGCCTGTTTGGTGTTGAGATGACTGGGTACTCCGGCTTCTACTTCTGTGCCGTCTTGTTGATCATCGGCTTTTACATCTCACAACGGATCTTCCGTAGTCCGTTCGGCATGATGTTGCGCGCTGTGAAATCCAACCAGAACCGCATGAGCTACACTGGGCTGAATACACGCCCGTACACGCTGGCCGCTTTTGTCATCTCCGGCGTTTTCGCCGGTGTTGCAGGCGGGCTGCTGGCGGTAACTGATCCGCTTGCTGGTGCGGAGCGCATGCAATGGACGGCCTCTGGTGAGGTGGTTTTGATGACTATTCTCGGCGGTGCGGGAACATTGCTTGGGCCAATACTGGGTGCAGGTCTCATCAAATACTTTGAGAACATTTTCTCAGCCTATAACGAGCAAACGCTGCACTCAATCTTCTCCTTCCTGCCGGACATGCTTGAAGGGCCTGTTGTGAGCATTGCCGGCCTGTTTGTTGGCGAAGGCTGGCATCTAACGCTTGGACTGTTGTTCATGGTGGTTGTGATCTTCCTTCCGGGCGGCATCATGGAAGGCCTGAACAGGATTGCAAAGATGTTCTCTCGCACCAAACCCAAAATCACCAGCAGTAGGCAACCTGCTGCGGCAGCAGAATGAAGGGAGGCAACCATGGAAATTCTTAATGTATCCAACGTGAATAAGCGCTTTGGTGGCCTTCAGGCACTCGATAAAGTCAACCTATCTGTCGAGCAGGGACATGTTCATGCGATTATTGGACCGAATGGCGCTGGCAAATCCACTCTGCTGAACTGTTTTGTGGGACGGCTTATTCCAGATACTGGCTCTGTTACGTTTCTCGGCCAAGATCTCATTGGAGCAAAACCTCATGAGATCAATCAGGCTGGTGTTTCCCGCGTGTTTCAGACACCCGAAATCTTCGGAGACCTGTCCCTGCTGGATAACATCATGATCCCGACACTGGCCAAACGGGATGGAGCTTTTACCCTCAACATCTGGGCTCGTGTGGATGGGCAAGGGGAAATTCGGGATAAAGCTCTGCATATGCTTGAAGATGTGGGCCTTGCCGACAAGAAAGAAATGACTGCGGCCTCCCTGTCTCGTGGTGATAAGCGCCGGTTGGAGCTGGCTATGTGTCTGGTTCAGGACCCGAAGCTATTGCTTCTCGATGAACCGACGGCAGGCATGTCTCGCGCCGATACCAACAACACCATTGATCTCCTAAAGCGGATCGGTGAGCGCGGAATTACCAAGATCATCATTGAGCATGACATGCATGTGGTGTTCTCCCTTGCCAGCAAGATCAGTGTGCTGGCTCAAGGCACAGTTATTGCTGAAGGGAAGCCGGAAGACATTAAGGGCGATCCTCGTGTTCAGGAAGCCTATTTGGGAGGAGCACAGGTATGACCATCATTGATGATCAGTTCAAAGGCGTCACCGCTCCCGGTATTTCGCCTGTACGGGCGAAAGGCGGTGCTCCGGCATACTTCTCCGCCTGGGATTTACATGCCTACTATGGTGAAAGCTATATTGTTCAGGGTGTTAGCTTTGACATTCGGGAGGGCGAGATTCTTGCTCTGCTGGGGCGCAACGGGGCGGGTAAAACTTCCACACTGCGTGCAATTGCACGAGCTGGTGACCCACGACTGACCCATGGCGAGATCTGGCTCGATCACCAACCGATCCACGAAATGCCAAACTATCTGGCAGCACAAAACGGTATTCAGCTGGTGCAGGAAGATCGGCGGGTCATTCAGGGTCTGACGGTTGAAGAGAATCTACAGCTTGCGCAAATCGCGGAACCTCACGGTTGGTCTATTGAGCGCATCTACGATCACTTCCCGCGCCTTGGAGAGCGGGCAAAGCAGGAAGCTGTGACCATGTCTGGTGGGGAGCAGCAGATGCTTGCCCTTGCCCGCGCTTTGGCACGGGATGTGAAGTTGTTGTTGCTGGATGAGCCTTATGAAGGCTTAGCACCGGTTATAGTGCAGGAGATAGAACGGATCCTCGTCAACGTAAAAGAGCTTGGCATTACAACGATTATCGTTGAGCAAAATGCTGTTGCAGCCCTGCACCTAGCCGACCGTGCCGTCATTTTGGACATGGGTGAAGTTGTGTTTGACGGGACCGCGCAAGAGGTTCTGGACAATGAGGAACTTCGCCAGACCTATCTCGCGATTTAAAGGGATACGGCACGTTTCCGCATGAAGTTCCCCCCGAGGCTATTGAGCCTTACCACTGGCCAGAGGAGTAATTTCCTCTGGCTTTTTTCTTGGCTTATTGCCCTAAAGGCCATCAAGGAATTGTTGATAGGTCATTGGTTCCAGTCGCTTTGGCTCCCGGCCTGCAAATTTGTCTGTCCAATGCGATAGGGAGAGACTGGAAAAATCATAGGTGTTCTCAAGGAGAGATTGTTTTTCCTGCTCTAGCCGCATGACTGTTACTTGAGACCAGTCCTCAACAACCAGAACGGGCAGTCCCTCAAAAAGCGGATTGAGGCTAGATGATTTGACAATCGGAACAGCGCCCAGAAACAAGGCTTCCCACGTACGGTGGCAATCCATTCCCTCCCCAAAGGGGCTGATTGTGTAAAGGAACTGTGCGTTCTTCCGCCACGATTGTTCACGAGGCAGGTGATCGTTCTCGTAATAAGCGACGGTATCGTCTGCCACTGCCAAAACCTGCGCACGGTCTCCGCGATGAGCTGCATGGTGCCAATTGCAGTAGCCCTGCATTTCTCTCTCATTCAAGGGAGACGCATCGGCGGCAACACTTCGCAACAACTCTTCCTGCTCCAACGGTGTTTGAAACTCTCCCCATGCATGAGACTTACGAGCTGTGAGGGTGTGATAGTCCAAACCGATTGGCAGGTTGAAGAGCTTTTCATGCTCCATTGCAAGATTTTGGGCATACCAAGCCACCAATAAGGGGTGTGTCAGCAACGTCTTGAGCATGTTTGAGGAGAGTGTGTTTTCTAAGGTTCTGTCGGCTTCAATCGGCAAATCACTGTCGCCACTGAGCAGAACAAACGGCTCGCGCATATGCAGCAGATGCGTTTGGACAAACAGCGGCAGAGCGTCCGTGGTGATGTAAATCGTAGCCCCTGCGGTGTGGTTTTCCAACAAGTCCGCATCCAGTTTGGGCGAGGATGATTTGGGGCGTTTGGTTTTGGTGTGGCTGCTTTTTAGGAGACCTCTGCTGGAGATAAACTGGCAGCTGTTTTCTTCCCGCTCCCGAGGCAGCCATTGATAGGACTTGTAGCGCAACAACGATAACACCACGTCATCTCCTCATGTCATGAGGTATCTAAGCGCGCCTCATCAATCTCTGCCACTCTCAAATATCTCCCTTCATTTCTGCTGGATTATCAGGACCGACTAGAAGCTCTGCAGATATGATGAGGGCTTTGAGTTGGGGAAACTCAAAGCCCTCACTTGTCTTAGGATGTTATCTCTTAGTCCTCAAGGGAGGGAAGTCCTTTCGCTGCACGGCCTTCCTCAATCGTCCAACCTGTCTTCTCTCGCATCCATTGGAAGGAGATGTAGAGTGTTGGGATGAGGAAAATGCCCACAGTGAAGGACACCACCATTCCAGCCAGCACCGGAATGCCAACTGCAACCATGGCACCAGCGCCCGGACCTGTTGAGATCACCAGAGGAACCAGACCTGCGGAGAACGCCAGCGATGTCATCATCACAGGACGGAACCGCAGACGTGCGCCTTCCACTGCAGATTCAAAGATGGTCATGCCTTCGATGCGTTTTTCCAACGAGAACTCGTTCATCAGAATTGCGTTCTTACCAGCAAGAGCGATCAGGATAACCATGCCGATCTGAGCATAAAGATCGAACGAGAGGTTGAAGAGCCACAAGCTGCCCAAAGCGCCTGCCAGTGCCGGAGCAACCGACAGCAACACAGGAATTGGCGTGTTCCAGCTTTCATAGAGCGCAACAAGGAACAAATAGGCGAACAGGAATGCGAGGCCGAGCACAATAGCGGTCTGCCCTGCGGCTTCCTTCTGTTCCAATGCCAACCCTGTCCACTCGTATGCATAGCCCTTCGGCAGTGCTTTTACGGCAACCTCATCCATCGCAGCCAGTGACTGACCCAGACCGACACCGGGTGCTGCGTTACCATTGAAGGCGACTGCACGGTAGTTGTTGTAACGGGTGATCGTGTTGGCACCGCGAGAAAGTTCTGTGGTTACAACAGAGGACAGCTCCACCATTTCGCCGGTATCAGAGCGAACGAAGATGCTGTTGATGTCTTCAGGCCCTGAGCGGTACTCCTCTTCTGCCTGCAAACGAACGGACCATGTACGACCATAGAGATTGAAGTCGTTGATGTAATAGCCGCCCAGCGTTGCCTGCAATGCGTTGTAGACGCTGGCAATGTTCAAGCCCAGCACCTGCGCACGATCACGATCCAGCTTTATATCCAGCTGCGGTGTGTTTGCGTTGAAGCTCGTGAAAAAGGCAGCAAGGTCAGGTGATCCATTTGCAGCAACGGTCAAGGATCGCGCGACCTGTGCCATGACTGTCGGGTCCTGACCTTCCAGGCTTTCCATGATGAACTCAAATCCACCAACGGTGCCTAGGCCATCAATGGCTGCCGGGTTAACCGGGAAGAACGTTGCCTCTGGAATGCCCGCCAAAGCGCCATACGTTCTGTAAACAAAGGCGAAGGATGTCAGGTCTGCTGATGTGCGATCTTCGTAGTCTTTCAACTTCACAAAGATCACACCCGCGTTTGGTGAGGAGCCACCACCCGACAGAAGATCCAGCCCCATAACCATGGTTGTGGATTCAACAGAAGGGTCATTTTTGATGATCACCTCAGCTTCACGCATAACCTTATCAGTCCGGTTCAGCGATGCACCCGGAGGCAGGTTCACCAGAACCATAGCGTAGCCTTTGTCCTCATCTGGAACAAAGCCATCAGGTGTGTTGCCAACAATCCAGAAGCTGATCAAGCCAAACGCGATGACAGCTGGAATAGACACGGCTGCCATTTTGGCTGACTTCTTGATGATGTTAGCGTAGCCATGCCCCAGTCCATCAATGCCGCCAGATACTTTCGCCATGACGCCTGTCAGATTGCCAGAACGCATGAGAATGGCGCAAAGTGCTGGAGCCAGCGTCAAAGCATTCACTGCTGATAAAACCATCGCAGCAGAGATCGTGACCGCGAATTCCCTAAAGAGCACGCCGGATGAACCCGGCAGGAATGCGACTGGTACGAACACAGAAAGCAGCACGAAGGTGATTGCCAGCACCGGCCCTGCAATCTCGCCCACCGCTTTAGATGTGGCTTGAGCAGGTGTTAGGTCCGGCTCTTCATGCATCACACGTTCTACGTTCTCGACAACGATGATGGCATCATCCACCACAATACCAATGGCCAGAACAAGAGCTAGGAGCGAGATGGTGTTGGCGGTAAAGCCGAGCATATAGGCAACGGCAACGGCACCGATGATAGACACAGGAACTGCGATCAGTGGGATCAGTGTTGCCCGCAAGCGTCCAAGGAAGACGAAAACCACGATGGTTACGAGAACGAAGGCTTCAAGAAGTGTCGTAATCACCTTCTTGATCATCTCGTTCACGAATAACGAGTTATCGAAAACGGATTCGTATGTCAGATCCTCAGGAAAGCGCTCTGACAGTTCTGCCACACGTTGATTGACGGCCTCAGACACGGCCACTGCGTTGGCACCGGGGGAGAGGTAGATACCAACCATGGCTGTTGGCTGTTGGTTGAACTCTGCCATCACATCAAAAGAAGCGGTGCTGAGTTCAACGCGTGCTACATTTCGCAGGCGAACAACGGACCCGTCGGGGTTGGCGCGGAGCAGTATGTTCTGGAACTCTTCAACCGTATTCAAGCGACCTTTTGCGGTCACAGTCAGCTGAAGTTGCTGGTCTGCGGCCACAGGCGCTGCACCAATACGGCCAACAGCTGCCTGTTTGTTTTGCGATTGAACAGCGGCAATAACATCATCTGCAGTGAGGTTAAGCGCTCTCAGTTTGGGTGGGTCAATCCAGATACGCATGGAATAATCCTGCGCTCCAAACACGGATGCATCGCCCACACCGGAAATACGCTTGAGCTCATCAACAATGTTGATGGTGACGTAGTTTGAAATGAACAGGCCATCGTGTGTTTGATTTGGCGAATAAAACGACATCGCCTGAAGCAGATCACCTGCTTTTTTGGTAACGTTCACGCCCTGATCGCGCACTTCTTGCGGGAGTTTGCTCTCCACCGTACTGACGCGATTTTGCACATTCACCGCGTTGATATCTGGGTTTGTGGTCAGGTCGAAATAGACGGTAAGAGAGTATGTGCCATCGCTTGAAGAAGACGATTTCATATAGCGCATACCATCAACGCCATTCACCGCACCCTCAATGAGCTGCGCGACACTTTCTTCCATCGTGAGCGCATCCGCACCGATGTAGACTGCGTTCACCTGCACTGTTGGCGGGGCGATTGTCGGGTACTGAGAGACGGGAATCGAGTATATCGATATCGCGCCAAGCACCACAATGATGATCGAAATCACCATCGCCAGCCGAGGCCGGCGAATAAACATGTCATAGATCATGGTTTATTGACCTGCCAGCTGAGCGTTGACTTTAATGCCGGGGCGGACTTTTTGAATGCCGGAGGTGATCACAAGATCGCCCTTCTCCAGACCTGATCCGATAATCACAAGGCCATTGATCTGATCGACAACGTTGATGCGTTGCTGTTCCACCACGTCCTCTTTATTGACCTTGAGAACGTAAGGGCCTTTCTGATCCAGCAGCAATGCTGCCTGTGAAGTCACGAGGACAGGTTTCGCATTTTGAACTGTTACCACCACATCAACCAGCTGCTGATCAAAGAGAACGCGATCCGGGTTATCAAAGGTTGCATACCCAGTAACCGTATCGGTTCCCGGATTTGCCTCAGCTTCAAGGAAATCCAATCTGCCGTTGGACTTGTAGAATTTGCCATCCGACAAACGAAGCCTGATGAGGTAATCATGAGCTTCTATATTCTGCTCACGTTGCCCTTGCAGGATCAAAGCCTGGGGAACGGGGAATGCAACGCGGATTGGGTTAAGGGACGTAATCGTTGCCAGTGTGCCGCTGTTGGCAGTGACGTAGGCACCTTCTTTAAAGGCCGCTGTTCCGACCTGACCGTCCAACGGCGCACGAATTTCAGTATAGCTCAAATCCAGTTTGGAGAGCTTTAAGTCGGCTTGTCGCAGAGCAAGATCTGCATTCGCCTCTTTCAGGTTTGCTCTGGCAGTATCAAGTTCAGACACGGAAATTGTATCGCGGTCAACCAGCTGCTTCTTTCGATCGAAATCTACCTTTGCCAGATCCACTTTTGCTTGAGAGCTTTCCAAATTGGCTTCTGATTGTTCAACCGCATATTCATAGGGCTGCTGCTGAATCACAAAGAGCAGGTCGCCTTGTTTGACGTTTTGGCCTTCTTTGAACTCCAGAGGCTCAAGAAATCCGCCGACCCGTGCGATGAGTGCGACTTGACTGATAGCATCTGTCCGGCCAGAGAAAACGCGTTCTTCTTCAATAACTTCATCACGGACAGCTTCAACTATTACACCTGGAGGCGGAGGTGCTTGTTGTGCAACTGCCTGCTGAGTAACAACAAGTCCACCGAGAGCGGCTGCAAACAACACGAAAGTTGTTTTGCGCGCCATTGTGAGCAATTTCACATCCCAACCGACAGGGAATTCTTTTTGGTTTTTCATTTTTTACTCTTACACATTGAGAACTGCTGGCAGCTTTTGCCTAACGTTACCCTAAGGAAGTGACTCAATCCTTGATAGAAAACTGGCACACTGAACGCGTTTGTGGTCACCATCACCAAGACAGCGCCAATCATGAATCTGATCAAGATTTGATGCAGTCCTCTCACTTTCCCGTAAGAAAGCCCGTGATCGGCATCACATAAAGAACAGTCTCGTATTTTTACTGATCTTTTTTTTGACTTTGTAGAAGCAAGCCTCGCGTTTCTGCCCAGAACTTTTCTCGATTTTCCCTGCTAAAATGCTGTGCAGAAACAGTCAGTTTCTTATCGCATTCATAGAAGCCATTGGTTTTGCCTACAAAATCTTGAGAGAGCAGAATGTGCATGGCCGGGAGAGCAGCATAGGGCGCCGATTTGCCAACCAATGAACTGAGCATGCCGAGATAAAACCTCCTAGCAAAACTGTAATGCAGGACCTGTTTGGTGAGAACGAGACCCGGGCCGAAGGCATTCATGCAAACACTGGTGCCTTTCAATGTTTCGAAAAACTCTGCCAGATAAAGTAGATTGCAGTTGGTGTGAGCAACGCGCCTCTCCCAGGTATCCAACTGGCAATTTGGATCATTGAGCGCCCCCAAGTCAGGCTGCGCAAACGGAGTTTGAGGGCTGGCGAAGGATATCACACGCGTTTCAGGCTGCGTTTTGAGCAGCGGCAACAGCTTGTTGAGGAGATGGACGCGGCTTAGATAATTGACGGCCAGTCCGCTTTCGATGCCTTCTGCGGTCAGTCCCTGAAACCCCGGCAAAGCCATCGCACAGAGCACAACACGGTTCAGATCTGGCAGCTTCCCTATGATTTCCTTAGAAAGTCGATCAACCTCAGAAATTAACGAAAGGTCTGCGGTAAAGCCGATGTGTTGTTGGTTCGGGCCTGCCGCATGAAGGTCTTTGAGGACGGCTTGTACCTTTGCCTCGGATCGACCGACGATAGCGAGCTTTTGGCCAACATCGGCCAGTCGGATCGCGAGCGCTCTCCCGATACCATCTGTTGCCCCTGTAATGAGGTGCGTTTGGCTTGTTTCGCGCCACTCCTCAAGATACCCGGGAGGCGGTGGTACCGGAATGGCTTTGGCTTTCTTCATGCTCAAAGTAGAGCAGAAACCCTTTAATCAGTTGCCGAACTTTTCGATAAACTCATCGATGGGGAGCTTTCTGAAATCTGAAAGCGTTTGGCGTAATTTGTCATGAGGCCAGTTCCACCATTCAATCTGAAGAAGCTTTTCTTCCTGCAGCTCTGTAAATCGGCGTTTGATTGGTTTAGCGGCAACACCGCCTACAATCGTATAGTTTGGCACATCTTTCGCGACAACAGCACCAGCTGCGATAACGGAGCCATGACCAACCTTCACGCCCGCAAGGACAGTTGCGCCGTGACCTATCCAGACATCATGGCCGATTGTGACCCAATGCTCTTTACGCCATTCGAAGAACTCTTCGTCATCCGCTCCTAGCCCGTAGAATGACGCCCTATACGTCCAGTGGTGCTGAGCTGCTCGCCACGTTGGGTGATTGCCGGGATTGATGCGGACATCATTGGCGATTGAACAGAATTTCCCAATGCTACTTAATCCAACATCTCCACGATCCCCAATGTACGAATAGTCATCCATCTCCATTTTATAGAGCTCGGTAAATTTGCCGACTTCGGTCCAAATACCCAGTCTGGATTCAGTTATAATAGCAGTGTCGTGGATAGTTGGTTCAACACTCAATTTTGTCTGTTCGGCCTTTGTTGGCTGCATAACCATATTCCGCTCCCCACCTGAATCTCAAATCTCGTCTGTAAGTCTGGCGTGCAACCAGAATGTGACAGGAGCAACATGGCACGTTTCACGCGAAATTTTATTTGCGAATAACTTGAGAGACTTTGCAGAAATGACCACACTTGCTAGTAGGTTTTTATCAGGATGGGGAATCTAAGTTTATGCAAGAAGCCGTGACCGATTTCAAAGGGTCGCTTCGTCGTCTCTATTTCGGACAGACAACAGCTGCGCGCGTCTGGCGCATCGGGCTGCTGATGTTTGACGTGATCACGATCCTCTACTTCGTGCTGTCTGCCACAGTGCCGGAGTTGGGGGGATACCCTCGGGTAGATTGGGCGATCGGCTTTGTTTTGCTGATTGAATATTGCCTGCGGCTTTCAATTGCTCTGCGGCCTGTACGCGCTGCTTTTGACAGCACTGCAATAGCTGATCTGATTGTGATCCTGTCTCTGTTTGCCGAAGCCCTTATTGAAAATCTTGGTTTCCTGCGCATCATTCGCATGGTCCGGGTGATGCGGTCCTATCATGTGGTGAAAGACCTGCGTGAGACATTTTCGTGGTTCCGACAGCATGAGGAGATCATCAACTCTGCCATTAATCTGATGGTCTTCGTGTTTATGGTGAGCGCGATGGTTTATGTGATCGAGGCGCAGCTTAACCCTAATATCAACTCCTACATGGACGCATTGTATTTTACCGTTACAACGCTGACCACGACTGGTTATGGCGATATTACCATGACTGATAGTATTGGCCGAGCCATCACCATTGTGATCATGGTTTTCGGGGTCGCACTGTTCCTGCGGCTGATCCAGACGATTTTTCGGCCGTCGAAAGTTAAATATGCATGTCCTGATTGTGGCCTTAATCGTCATGATAATGACGCCGTCCATTGCAAGCATTGCGGAAATACATTGCATATTCCTACCGAAGGGGAATGGCAGTAGTTAGCTCGCGAAAAGTTGTAATCTATGGCATCAATTTTGAGAGCAAGACCGCGCCAAAGCTGTATGTTAGCATAAATAAAATAGATTCAGATAATTCATAGGTTCCTCAATGAATTACAGAGATCTCAATCCGGGCAACTGGCAAGTAAAGTGGGATAGGCATGAGCCTAATTACGAGTGCGATTACGTTTTCGACTGTGGTTTTTTCTGGATTACTCCCAAGCGCTACGTTAGCTGAAGAAGCTCCTTGCGGCATTGAAGCTCCTTGTGAGGTGAAGAGCGGCGAATACTACATTGCTTTGCCAGATGCGAACGTCAGTGGCGAAAAACTTGGCGCAATCATCTATCTGCATGGGTGGAAGGGTAAAGCTGACAAAGCAGTGCAGAACAAGTCACTCCGCAACCTTGCTAATGCACTGGGCGTCGCCTTGATTGTGCCTCAGGGTATTGGCGGATCATGGTCCTATCCGGGGTCACCAAGTCAGAACCGCGATGAATTCAAATTCTTTGATGAACTGCTGACTGACGTTGCAGATCGTTTCCCCATTGATCCCGACAAGATCTTACTCTCCGGCTTTTCTATGGGCGGTTCTATGGTTTGGAACCTTGCCTGTTATCAGGGCGAGAACTACGCCGGCTTTGCGCCGATTGCCGGGGCCTTCTGGGATCCAATTCCTAAATCCTGTCCGTCTCCGCTGACCAACTTTTACCACACGCATGGCGTTGAAGATAAAACTGTTCCCATGGTTGGCCGTGCGATTGATACCGACTGGCGTCAATCCGATGTGTTTGACAGTCTGGACGTGTGGAAGCGACAAGCCGGGCTTTACAACACGGAACCACAGTCAATCGTCGCAGGCGAGTTGACATGTGATGTCTGGTCCACTGAGGGCCAAAAACTGGAGCTCTGCCTCCATGATGGCGGGCACTCCATGAATGCCAACTGGATCCGCCGTGCCTGGCTGGATTTAGCCAATACAAAGCACTGGTAAAACCCACAGGATCATCACAGTGGCAACTGCAAATTTCACGGGTCATCACGATGCTGTGTGATTTTCCAGTTTCTGGTAGTGAGCCTGATTTTAGTGCTCTAACGTCTCTCCAAAATTTGCTGGATTGCTGCAAGTAGCGTGGTCAGTCACCTTCCACTTGCAGCCGTTCTTCTCTCGATACCAACGGATTAGACAATTTGAGCTCTCAACGAGACGGTGAACACCGCCACTCTCCCACTCCCAAAGGGCCACTGGATGGTCTCGTGGTTCTGGACCTTTCCCGCATTCTGGCTGGCCCAACCTGTACCCAGTTATTGGGTGATATGGGCGCCGAAATCATCAAGATTGAACATCCCAAACGGGGTGATGATACGCGCGGCTGGGGCCCTCCATTTTTGAAGGGAAAAGGTGGAGAGGACACTCGCGAAAGCGCCTATTACCTCAGTTCCAACCGCAATAAGAATTCAGTCGGCATCGACATGCGTTCTGACGAAGGCATTCAGATTCTGAAGGATCTTGCTGCAAAAGCGGATATCGTGATTGAGAACTTCAAGGTGGGAGACCTTGCCCGCAAAGGGTTGGGGTACGAGGACCTTCACGCATACAACGAGCGCCTGATTTACTGTTCCATCACAGGTTTTGGCCAGACCGGCCCGTATGCCCACCGCGCAGGATATGATGCCCTTATCCAAGCTATGGGCGGCATCATGAGCATTACTGGCCTTCCAGAGGATGGCGGTGGCAGCCCGATGAAAATCGGCGTTGGTATTGCAGATGTGATGTGTGGAATGTACGCCAGCACTGCAATCCTCGCAGCCCTTCAGCATCGCGAAAAAACCGACGAAGGCCAGTATATCGACATTTCACTGCTGGATTGTCAGGTGGCTTGGCTGATCAATCAGGGCCTCTCCTATCTGACTGATGGCAATATCCCGAAGCGTTTGGGAAATGGACACCCGACCATCGTGCCTTATGAGACGTTCCCCGCGACAGACAAAGACTTCATGGTCGCAGTTGGCAATGATGCTCAATACCAACGGTTTTGCGAGGTACTGGAATGCCCTCAGCTTGCTACTGACCCTCGGTTTGTGACTAATGCGGACCGTGTTCGCAACAGAGCTGAGCTGGTTCCGTTGTTGCGGCAGTACACGATTAAACAGAATGCCTTGCATTGGACGGATGCACTGGAGGCAACAGGGGTTCCCTGTGGTCCAGTGAATGATCTGGCGGGTGTGTTCAGTGATCCGCAGGTTCTGCATCGCGGTATGAAAATCTCCATGCCGCACGCGCAATCGGAGAATGGTCAGGTGAACCTGATTGGTAACCCGATCAATTATAGCAAGACACCCGTTACTTACCGTAAGGCTCCGCCTGCTCTTGGAGAAGACAGCATTGCTGTTCTTTCCAAATACCTGCAAAAATCTAAGGAAGAGATAGACGATCTCGCAGCTCGCGGTATCGTTTCATTGGGGAATTCATAATTATGCGTGGCGCTGATCTTATTGCTCAAAAACTGCATCAGGCAGGCAGTTCATTCGCATTCGGCATTCCGGGCGGCGAAGTTCTCGCGCTCATGGATGCGTTAAACCTCGCTGGCCTCAAGTTTAATTTGGTGAAGCATGAAAACGCTGGTGGCTTTATGGCGGAAGGCGCATGGCATGGCATGGCCCGTCAAGGCACGGATGCCCCTGTTGTTTTGCTGGCGACGCTTGGTCCGGGCGTGACCAATGCGGTGAACGTGATTGCCAATGCCTATCAGGATCGCGTGCCGCTGGTGTTTCTAACCGGGTGTGTGGATACAGCCGAGGCTGAGACCTACACCCATCAGGTGATGGATCATCAGCAACTGTTGCGTCCAATCGTCAAAGCCAGCTTCAAAGCTGCTCCCGGTGCGCTGAATGCCATGATGGATAAAGCGATCTCGATTGCTATGTCCGGGCAGCCGGGTCCGGTGCATATTGATGTGCCAATTTCTGTTGCTGAAAGCGAGACAACGGAGCTGCTGAAATCTCCTAATTACGGTGTTCGTGCTGCTCAGTTGCCATTTGGTGATGTGCTGGAACAAGCGCGCGATCTGCTTGGTTCTGCTGAACGCCCGATTGCGATCGCCGGGTTGGATGCTGTTAATGTGGATGCTGGCAAAGAGATTGAAGCTTTCTGTGAGGCCTACCAGATCCCACTGATCACGAGCTATAAGGGAAAGGGATTGATCCCTGAAGCGCATAGACTTTCCCTTGGTGGTGCGGGCTTGTCGCCGAAAGCAGATAAGAGCCTGATGCCATTGTTGCAGGATGCTGATCTGGTTGTGCTGATTGGGTATGACCCGATTGAAATGCGGGTGAACTGGCGCAATCCATGGAGTGAAAACACATCTGTGATCGAGCTCACGCCGGTGTTGCGCAGCCACGGTATGCACCATGTCAGCCACACTCTGGAAGGTGACATCAAACCAACTCTGCTTGCGCTGATGCCAGAAGATGAGGCGGGTAGCATAGCTGAAGATAATGCGTGGATTGTTGAGCGTGCTGGTGCCGCACGAAAGCAACTGGCAGCTGATTTTACCGCAGAAGACAGTGGTTGGGGTCCGGCTACTATCTTCCACGGGTTACGGGATGTTTTGCCAGACAGCACCGTTGCGACTGCGGATAGCGGTGCTCACCGCATTCTGGTGAGTCAGATCTGGAAAAGCGTTCATCCTCGTACGATGCTGCAAAGTTCTGCACTGTGCACCATGGCCTGCGCCCTGCCGCTTGGCATCGGTCACAAAATGGCAAAGCCGGAAGATCCGGTTGTGGTGTTTGTTGGAGATGCTGGTTTGGAGATGGGTCTTGGCGATCTGGCGGTTCTGCGGGATATGCAGGTACCATTTATCGTATGTGTGTTGGTCGATGAGAGCCTGTCTCTGATTGAGCTGAAGCAACGTGCCAACCAGAACCCAAATCTGGGCGTTGATTTCTCCGCCACAAACTTCCCTGCTCTTGCTGAGGCTTATGGCGGGCGTGGCATCTGGGTAGATGACAGCGAAGGGTTGAAGCGGGAAGCAGAAGCCGCTCTTGCCCGAAATACCTTCACAATGCTTGCCTGCCGCATTGACCGCAGGGCCTATGACGGCAAGCTATAGAGCCTGATAGTTTTGATCGTGCCTCAGGTGTTGCCTGTGGCACGGTCTGCAATGCGCTGGAAGATCACATCAAGCTCTTCACTGAGCGAGCTCAGATCTTCCGCAGCAGTATCGCGATAGGGCTGGAATACAAAGCTTGGTGTCTTCCACGAGAGTGTCGTTGATCCATTTCTGCTTTCTGTCAGGTAGAACCTTATAGGCGCTTCAATGCCTGACTGTACGTTAGCGGCCAACATTCTTCTGGCAAAATCATTCCGAAATACGCCAATGACGTAGTTGCCGGGAATCTCGAAGCCGTTTGCTTTGGCTCCGCGAGAGGCACTGGCCATGCTGACCAAGAGCATATCTTCTTCGCGAATGGCTTTCTTCAAAGAATCCAGCAGGTCTTCAATGGCCATTGTGGTTTCAATCACACGCCAACCATTGCGTGGAAGAACCTTGCCTTCTTGTGCCTGTTCTGTGGTGATCTGAGCTTGCGAGGGTTGAAAGGCGGCCATGACGAACATCAATGTTCCGACAAAGCCGAGCATACCGGTGAGAACTTTCATTCCAAAATCCTTCTCTCATCTCAATCATTTTAGGTGGGGGATCTCAACAGGCAGTTGTCCAGTCCCCCTCCATTTTAATGGGCTAAATTTTAGTGGTTTTGTCTCTTTGCATTCTGGCAAATCGCCAAACTACTTTGCTGATACTGGAGCTGGATCCATACCAACCCAATAACGGACACGCGCCCCAATCATGGAGCCTGCAAAAGCGAAGACCAACCACAGCCAGCCGTGCATAGAGCCAGAAGTTATGCCCCCCAGATAGGCTCCGATATTGCAGCCGTAGGCAAGGCGTGCGCCATAGCCGAGCATCAACCCGCCTACAATTGCAGTTCCCGCATCCCGTAGATTTATTTTTTTCGTGGGGTTGAATTTTCCAGCAAGGCCAGCCGCAATCAGCGCGCCTAAAACGATGCCGAAATTCATGACGGATGTGGAATCTGCGAAGACAGAGTTTTTGATCGCACCAACCTGCCCTTTCCAATAGGGCCAGGTCTCGACCGGGATGCCAACAGCGTAGAAAATCTTCGCGCCCCAGAGAGCAAATCCAGATGTGATGCCCCAAGGACGACGCAGCACAATGAACGTAAGAACGCAAACCAACGCTAATATCAACGCACCCAGTACATAGCCCCATTGGCCCTGTAAAAGGGAGGTTGTTTTGCGTGGTTTTTCCAGCCCACCCCATTGCTTTTTCTCGATAAACACAGAGGCGATAGCAAACGCTATTAACGGTACAATAGTGATTAGAAGCGCAGGCACGACCCCAAAACCACGCACAAGCGAAAACGCCGGTATTCTTGGAAGTGAATTCCAAAACGGGAGGTGCGCTGTTGCAATCACACTGCCCAAAATGAAGAAGGCAAGCGTGATGAGCATTCGTGATGATCCGCCGCCCACAGTGAACAAGGTGCCTGATCCACATCCGCCGCCAAGCTGCATGCCAACGCCGAAAATGAAAGCCCCAATTGCGGCTCCAACGCCAAACGGGAATACAAACCCACCTGTTCTAATTCCAATGTCCGGCCCGTATTGCAGGAGTGGGAAACTTATCAAACAAACCAATGAGATAAGCAGGAATTGAGCGCGCAGGCCCTGCCCCCTTCGCTGGGTCACAATTCGGCGCCATGCAGCGGTGAAGCCGAAGCTGGTGTGATATAAGGCAACACCGGCCAGTGCGCCGATCATTGCGCCACCCATTACGCGCCAGCCATTGTACTGAAAGCCCAGCGTTGCGACGACCGCCAACGCAAGCAATGCGCCGATTACGATCGCAACCTGTGGAGATTGTAGGTGCTGATCCACTTTTGTTTGTTGATAGCTACTGGTGTTCGCCATTAATTCGCCATGTACTTAGAGTCTTTTCTGATAGGGACATTACACAGAGGTGATCAACTAGAAAATCAAGAAGGAGTGAACACTATTTTCCGGGGCAAACAAACTAAGATTTAAATCTAATAAATACTGCAAAACTATAACTTTAATTTCTACCGGGTTACTTATACAGTCATGATGACCTAGTAATAAATTACATGTTGGTTTCTATTTGTCGCAGATTTCATCTTATGAAAGAGAATAGCGTTTTCCATTTCTTCATGTCGCTAAACTATACTTTCTACATAAACAAAACTTGCTGATATTAAACACCATTTTGTGTGTTGAACGTCATCGCCAGTTTTGAAAGGGTTCTGATCAACAGATCTTCTTGGCAGAGCTGTGCCGAACTGCAAAGTGAAATTGTGTGGTCCAACCCACAAGCTATCGAACCTCACAATGCAACCAGCACACATCTCCACAACTACGGGTCGCATCCATGCGCATTGATGACCAGTTCGAATACTCGGTAACACTCTCCGACAAGAGTGCATTAACACACTGGAATAACACTATTCTTGCGTTTCTTGCGCATAGTGCTGCTACTCCAGAGCACCTGACAAAAACACTGGAGGCAGACCCACAGTTTGCTCTAGCTCAGGCTGCTCGCGGTCTCTTCTGCCTGCTGCTTGGCAGACGTGAAATGACTGCAACTGCTTTTGAAGCTTATGCCATTGCTGATAAGAGCCGTAAGCACACTGCAATTACAGACCGCGAAGACGTGGTGGTTGATGCACTTAACGACTGGCTTCAGGGGTACCCAACCAAATCTGCCGATCGTTTGGATCAGATGTTGTCGAAGTATCCACGAGATGCGCTTCTTCTCAAGCTTGTACATGGCATTCGCTTTGTTCTTGGCCAGCCTTCTCGCATGCGGTCATCTATTGAAGGTGTGATTTCATCCTATGAAGATGATCATATTGCCAAAGGCTATGTAAACGGCTGTTACTCCTTCGCCCTTGAAGAAACAGGTGATTTTGGAGAAGCTGAACGGATTGGCCGTGATGCAGTTTCCATCCAAGGCGATGACGCCTGGGGCCTCCATGCTGTTGCTCATGTGTTGGATATGACGGGCCGAGCGGAACAGGGTATCAAGTGGTTGGATGATCAACCAAAGGCTTGGGAACACTGCAATAACTTCGGTTATCACGTCTGGTGGCACCTTGCTTTGTTGCATCTGGACCGTGGCAACATTGAGCGCGTTTTCGAGCTTTACGACCATAAGTTCCGCAAAGACCACACCGACGACTACCGTGATATCTCCAACGCAGCCTCAATGCTGGTTCGTTTGGAACTGGAAGGCGTCAAGGTTGGAAATCGTTGGGAAGAACTCGCGGGCATCAGCGACAAGCGGACCGACGATTCCTGTAATGTTTTCGCAGACTTGCACTACATGATGGCTTTGCTGGGCGACAATCGTCGTCAGGCTTCTGACCGTCTTCTCACCCGAATGCGGACATTTGGCGAAGAAGACAGCAATGAAATGTCACATGTTACTAAAACAGCAGGCTCTCCAACAGCTTCTGGCTTGATGCAATTTAAGAATGGCAATTACTTCAGCGCTTACCACCATCTGGCTGAGGCACGTCCTCTGATGCAGACGGTAGGCGGCAGTCACGCCCAACGAGATGTGTTTGAACGCATTACAATTGAAGCTGCTTTGCGTGCTGGCCTTTGTCAGGAAGCAAAGCGCATGATTGACGAACGCACACGCATCAGAGGCGGTTCAGACACATATGCCGAAACACGGATGGCACAGGCAACGCGTATGACACAGGCCACAGACCTGATGCAGAGCGAACATCTGCGCTTTCGTATGGGATAAATAATGGTGCTGCTTCGGGGAGTTTCGAAGTAGCCTTTCCTCTTGTATATGTTGAGTTTCAAAGACATCGTGAACAAACACAGTATTTCGCCTAGCCCTATGCAAACGGCAAACCGACAAAGAGATCCACGCCTCGATTTTTTCCGAGGCATCGCAATGTTCATAATCTTCATTGCCCATCTGCCAGCAAACAGTTGGGCTCTTTGGATTCCGGCGCGCTTTGGCTTTTCCGATGCCACTGAGATCTTTGTTTTCTGCTCCGGAATGGCTTCCGCTATTGCCTTTGGCCGTGTGTTTGAACTGCATGGTCTAGCTATGGGTAGTGCCCGTGTAATTTATCGCGTCTGGCAAGTGTATTGGGCTCATATCTGCTTGTTTCTTGGCGTTGCAGGTATGCTTGCATTCTTACAAATCAATGGCTTAACCAGCGAAGATTACGTGGGTAAACTGAATCTCTGGCCCTTCTTCGAGGACCCAGTTTTCCAACTTCCGGGCTTACTAACTCTCACCTACGTGCCGAATTACTTTGATATTCTGCCGATGTATCTGGTGATTTTGGCCATGCTGCCGCTGGTGATGATTGCTTATTACACAGCGGGCCGCGGAGCTGTTCTGGCGCTTGTTGTGGGGTTCTGGTTGATAGCTACATTCCGATTTGTGGACTTCCCAGCTGAGCCATGGTCGGATCGTCGTTGGTTCTTCAATCCATTTGCATGGCAGCTTCTGTTCTTCACCGGCTTTGCTTTCATTAAGGGCTGGATCCCTCGTCCTCCGGTGAAAAAGCGACTGCTGTTTTTAAGCGCGGCCATCATCATCCTTACTATTCCATTTGCCTATTTTCGTATCCTCAATACGGTACCAGAGCTACGCCAGGTCGCCTGGGAGATTAGAGACCTCACCGTGAAATCTGAGATGGGTATTCTGCGCTACATTCACTTCCTTGCTCTTGCCTATGTGGCATGGGCAGCGGTTGGTGAAGGCGGGCATCGTTTGTTGCTGCAAGGTTTTGGCGGCAAGGTTGTGCGGGTCATAAAAAAGGTCGGGCAGCAATCTCTGGCTGTTTTCCTCGCCAGCTTGATCTTGGCGCAAGGCATTGCAGTTTTCCGCGATGAACTGGGGTTGAAAGGCACTCTCTCTGGTGGAGTTATGGCAAATCTTCTTGGGTTTGCTGGTCTTATCGCTGTGGCTTACGCGGTTGCCTGGTTTAAGGGCCAACCATGGAAAAAGGCCCGGGAACCCCGAGCCTCCTAATCTTCTCGTCATTTCCTGCGGCGAACTGCCTCTAACGCGCGGGAGCGGTCCTATCTCGTTTCTGCGCGAGAGCCCGTTCCATCTTTTCCTGCTCTTTGACAAGGCCCTGCAGTTCCTGCGGGGTCTTTCTTTCTTCCGGCAGTATCCAGAGACCAGACTGTTTGAAGAACAACCCCAGTGCTGGTTTGGAGGTGATGACTGCGAACGGGATTGTGAGAAGAGGGCCGACAATAATCGGCAGCAAAAGCCACGATTCAACGAGGCTGAAATTGGTGATCCATACAGTGCCTACAATACCAAAAAGCGTTTGCGGCCAGAATTTTATGACTGCAATTGACCACGGAATGCCTTCCGGTTGTCTACTCTGGCCGCTCCAATCCGTTTTGCGGCCGGTAAACAGCTGCACCATAAATACACTATGCGCAATGGCCATAACGGGTGCCAAAAACATCGAAAACAGAAGCTCATAGAACGCGCTGACCGCGACAGATAGAAGCCCGCCGTATTCCTTCCGTTCTTTGCCAACTGTCAGTACATGCGTAAGCGTTGTCAGCTTTGGCGCAAACACCATCGTCATCACAATAATAATGAGTGCCGTGCCATAAACGGGATCGAAGACCAGCGTCCCCGGCTCAGCACTCGCCGCGGTGTAAGTAGCTGTCGCGATAAACAAAAGCCACGCTGGCGAGCCGATGAACATGAGAATTGCAAGCACTAGCTGAATTCTACCAAGCAGCTTAAATCCCGGTGCTCTCAGCAACTTGAAATACTGCAAATTTCCATGGCACCAACGGAGATCTCTGCGAATAAACTCAATGAGATGAGGCGGGTTTTCCTCATAGCTTCCGCCTTCAACCGGTAACACACGCACCTCATAACCAGCGTTGGCCATCATAGCGGCCTCGACCTGATCATGGCTCAGGATTGGCCCGCTGAGAGCTCCATCTCCCGGAAGAGGTTTCAGCATACAATGCTGGATAAATGGCCTAATGCGGAAGATAGCGTTATGGCCCCAATATGGCCCACACGGACCTTGCCACCACGCAGCACCAAGTGTGTAAGAACGCATACCAAGACGCATTCCCCACTGAAATACCCGTGTAAAGAACGAGCTGGTGGAAAGCCCGAGAACCAGACTCTGCAAAATACCCAAACGCGGGTTTGCGTTCATTTTGGTGACGAGGTTACACAGCACCTCCGCTGAAAGGAAACTATCTGCATCCAACACGATAGCGTACTCATGCCGCTTACCCCAGTTGTGACAGAAGTCCGCAACATTGCCCGCTTTGTAACCGGTATTCTGCTCGCGTCGGCGATAAGTAACACTGATTTTGTTTTGCCAACGCGCGCGCAACAACGAGAACTCGCGGATTTCCTGAATGATGTGATCGGGCTCATTACTATCGCTCAGGACATAAAGAGAGAAGTAATGAAGCTTATCCATTTTCTCAAGATCCTGAAGCATAGCTTCCAGCTTAACAGCAACTTCTGGGGAATCCTCATTCCGCACGCAAGATAACAAAGCTGTCTGATTGTTGAGCATTGGTTTTGCTGCTTGTTCATTTTCCTCAGGCAAACTTGGAAATACGCTGGAGATAGGGTTTTTCGTAAACTTGAGCAGCATCAGGCCGATTATTCCGTGCCAGAAGCCAATAACCAACCACGGCAAGGTTACCAAAAACGCCAGAATCATAATGACTTTTGGAGGAGAAAAACCTCCGACCGACAATGTTAAAGACATTAAGCCCACCAGACACAGCAGGGAGAGCGAAACGAGGCAGAAAAACAGAAGTCGTCGGCGGTATAAGCGTTTATTTTCGTTATGCTTCCCAACAATGTTGGTTGCAAGCAGCTGGTCAACAAGACCAGACCGCGTGTTCTCATCGTGAACGCGTGAATGCTTTCTCATGGTCTACCCAAATTTTTATTGTTCTTAGAGGCACCTACATTTCTGCTAGTTTCCTTTGTTCACGTTTCCCTAGAGTATATTTGTGAAAACTTAGCGATCCGGGGAGCGCTTTACGTGCCTGATATTGCCAGAGCGCTTTGGTATACAGCGCCTCAAACTATTGAAATTCGAGAGGAAAAACTCTCTCAACCATCTGGTAACCGTGTTTACTTAAAAACCCACGCTTCTGCGATCAGCCGAGGCACCGAGGCAATTGTGTTTCGAGGGGATGTGCCAGTGAGCGAACAAGAGCGCATGCAGGCACCATTTCAGGAAGGAGCTTTTCCCTTTCCTGTTAAATACGGGTATGCAAATGTTTCCGAAGTTATTGAAACTAAAGGAAATTTAAAATCTGGACAACGTGTTTTTTCCCTGTTTCCGCATCAAAGCAATTTCCTGCTTCCAGAAGAAGCTCTTTACCTCATACCCGAGGATGTACCTAGTACGCGGGCTACACTTGCTGCCAACATGGAGACTGCGCTGAATATTCTCTGGGATGCTGCGGTTTTGCCATGTGCGCATGTCACAGTGGTGGGGACTGGGACGCTAGGGTCTCTTGTCGGATACTTATCTGCGCGCATAGCGGGTGTAAAAGTAACAATGGTTGATGTGAACAAGCGCCGACAAGATATCGCTGATGCGTTTTCCTGCGCGTTCTCCACTCCAGAAGTAGCTGTCGGAAATCAAGACGTGATTATTCATTGCAGCGCTTCTGAAGCAGGCTTGAACACAGCAATCCGTATTGCCGGAAGGGAAGCACGGATCGTGGAAGCCTCGTGGTATGGCCGCCGTCCTTCGGGTCTGTCATTGGGCGGTAGTTTTCACAGCCAACGCCTCAGCCTCATTTCCTCTCAAGTGGGACAAGTTGCCCCGATCATGCGACCCCGCTGGACGCATCGCAGACGCATGGAAGCTGCAATTACTCTGCTGAAGGACGACGTTCTGGATACACTTCTGGCACCACCGATCCAATTTGAAGATGCACCAACTTATTTACCAGAGATTTTGGCGGGCAAGAAAGACACCGTTTGTCAGCCTATTATTTATTCGTGATTTTGAAGAGGATTTCTGAGCATGTATTCAGTCGAAATCAGCAATCACGTTATGATTGCACACAGCTTAAAAGGTGAGGTTTTTGGTCCGGCGGAACAGCTGCATGGGCTAACTGCACATGTTCATGTCGCAATATTTGCTGAAGAGCTGGATGAGAACAGCATTGTTATTGATATTGGCAATGCGCTGGATGTCTTGGCAGAAATCCTGCACCCGCTTAACTACAAAAACTTAGATGATCTCCCGCAATTTAAAGGGAGAAATACGACAGTCGATTTTTTGTGCAGCTATATTTACCAGCGTGTATGCGATGCAGCATACCTGCATAAATTAGGCCGTGAACCTGGCGAGCTGAGTAAAGTCCGCGTAATGATTTCTGAAAACCCCAATGCTCGTGCTTCCTATGAAGCACCGCTTACAGCGTCCGAGGCCCATGAGTAATTTAGATACGCAGCTTGAGCAAACAGCCACTTCTGCGCTTAAAACATGTCATTTCATTTTCCCAGGTGACATAAATACCGCGAGTGGTGGCTACCGCTATGATCGCGAAATCATTCGTGGTTTACAGGCTCAGAACTGGGAGGTATCCCTCATCAGTCTCGAAGGCGCGTACCCAAACCCTACGCATGAAGATAAAGCTCTCGCACAGCATGCTGTCGATGACCTCCCCGAAAGCTCTCTCGTTGTCATTGATGGGCTTGCATTAGGGGCTTCACCTGAGCTGGCTGAGCATGTTGCACGTAAGCATCGTCTCATCGCTCTGGTACATCATCCGCTTTGCCTCGAAAGCGGTATAGATCCCAGATTAGCGGCGGACCTGAAAACATTAGAAATTGCTGCGTTGAAATATGCGACGCACGTCATCGTCACCAGTTCCGCAACGAAAACAAATTTTGAAGAGTTGATGGGGGTTCCATCACAAAACATCAGCGTGGTTTTGCCTGGGACCGACCGTCCTGATCTGTCCTGTTTGCAAAGAAAAAATACCAGTAGTGAACCAGTCAAGTTACTTTGTGTGGGATCTTTGGTTCCACGTAAGGGGCAGCTACATCTTGTTGAAGCAATGAGCAAATTGCAAGACTTGGAGTGGCAGTTGGATTTGATCGGCTCCACCAGTTTTGCCCCTGATTATGCAGTGCAAGTGCGAAAACGGATCGCCCACTATGGTCTTTCTGACAGGATTAATTTGCGTGGCGGTATACCGAAAGCAGAACTCACGGGCTTTTATGAGAGAGCTGACGTGTTTGTTCTGCCAACCTATTATGAAGGCTATGGCATGGCATTTGCTGAGGCAATGAGCTTCGGCCTACCTGTTATAGCCAGCGGAGATGGCGCTGTTTCATCCACGGTACCTTCTAGTGCCGGCATTCATTTTAAAGTTGGTGATGAAAGCGAACTGAAAGATGCATTGCATTTGCTTTTGACAGATTCCACGCGGCGTCAAGAGCTCTCTAAAGGTGCGGCGGCGGCAGCTCGGGCATTGCCTGACTGGAATGAGAGCGCACAGGCCTTCTCCAGCATATTGGAGGCGCAACTTTGAGTGGTTTTTCAAGTGAGTGGTTATCACTCCGTCGCAAAGCAGACAGGCGCGCGCGCAACAAAGACGTAATGAAGAGGTTCTGCTCCTGGGTTCTTGATCATTCGCCTGATGAAGCTCCGCTAAAACTAATTGATATTGCCGCGGGAACAGGCTCTTTTATCCTCGACCTAGCAGAGCATATAGGGCCTGACAGAGAGCAGCACTGGTTACTAATCGACAATGACCCTGAGTTGTTGAAGGTCGCCGAAAACACACCATCACCGTTTCCAAACACGAAGAAGAGAACAGATCTGTGCGAGCTCACTGATGTGGGTGCTTTAAAAATACTGGAAGGGCATCACGGTGTTGTAACATCAGCCTTTTTGGATTTGGTCAGCGCGTATTGGCTGGATAGCTTTGTTGCGAGGATGAGGCAGCTGAAACTCCCTTTTCTGGCGGGGCTCTCTTACAACGGTATTCTATTGAGCCAACCGTCTCACCCAACGGACAGGCTCATTCAACGGGCGTTTAACCAGCATCAAGCAACTGACAAAGGGTTCGGCTCTGCCTTAGGGCCGCTGAGCGGCTTTCATGCTCAAGAACGACTTATAAAGGCAGGATACTCTTGCTTCACTGGGCGATCTGATTGGAAATGCGGACCGGAAGAAGAAGCTTTGCAACTTGAGCTTTTGGCCGGATGGGCTATGGCGGCAAGAGAAATCGGCGTTACAGACAGCATCGTTGATGACTGGTTGGGTTATAGGAAAATTACTGTTGAACGTGGGCATTCACATCTACAAGTCGGGCATGTGGATATAGTTGGTTTGCCTCCACAGTAGGTGCGGCTAGGAAGGCTTTTCGTACACGCTCAGAGGTTGCTTGGTGAGTTAGATGCCGCCATTTAGCAACAACAGAGCCTGCGTTAGAGCAAGAAGGCGCGGGCATCGAATTTTCTGGCGAATATACAATTGCTTGAGTTCTTCAAAGGGCAATTCGACAACTTCGATATCTTCGTCTTCATCCAGATTGCGGCTCTCAACGTTTTGCTCACCGGATGTGTATTCAGCCAGGAAAAAGTGAGCACGTTCTGCCAGGCGCGCCGGGTTGATGAAAACATTCGCCACTTTCTGCAAATTACGCAGATTGCAGCCCAGTTCTTCCTGTGCTTCCCGCAGGCATGCTTCTTCTATGGACAGGTCACTGATCTCAATTCCGCCAGCGCATGCCTCAAGGATTGTAATTTCTTCTGTTATGAAGGGCGCCACCCGCATTTGTTTGACCAACAGAACGGTTTGAGCATGCTTGTCAAAAGCAAGCACAGCTATTGAGTCACCGTAAACCCACACTGGATCAATTGTTGTATGCTCTCGGCCATCAGCATGCACAACCAGCACTTCCACCTCTTCCAGGCGGCCTTTTCCTTCATAAAGAGGAGTACGCCTAATCAGCTGCGGCATGAGTGCTATCCTTTTTCAACCTACATTGGGTTATAGGCAAGGATTACATCCCATAGAAGAGTTAAATCAATCGAGACACAGCCAAATCTCTGAAAAAATCAGGACCTTAAGTCCAAGTCAGCCAGCATATCTACCCCAAGAGGATACCAGTTTACCTGAGGGCGAATCGCTTGTGAGAGGTAGTCAATTGCAGGGAGTTGCAAACCACGTGGTCCGGAGCCGATGATCAGCGGTGCGATCATCAAATGAAGCCTATCGAGCATTCCAAGTTCTAAAAACCGCGAGAGCGTCCATGCACCGCCTTCCACCAGAATACACCGGAATTCACGGAGAACGTGGCGTATCTCAGCACAGGACAATCGCCCTTTCGCATCTGGTCGCAATTGGACGCACTCAACTCCATCTGGGTATCTAACTGGTGCATCCATTCGGGTAATTACGATGCGGCGTGCGCTCGTATCTTGCAACAAAACACTGTCTCTGGGCATGCGGGCGTATGGGTCAATCACAATACGGGCTGGGTTTCGGCCACTCACATGGCGCACAGTTAGCTTTGGATTATCTGTTACGGCTGTCCCGACCCCAACAACAACGGCATCACATAGTGCCCGCAAACGATGGAGATGAACCAGAGCCTCGGGACTACTGACATAGTTGGAGTCCCCTGTCACCGTTGCAATCCGGCCATCGACAGATTGACCTAACTGCCCAATAACAAACTGTTTTTCTGCGGAGCACAACAGTGAAAAAGAACTGGCATATCCTTTGAGGTTGGGTGCTCGCCTTTCAAAAGAGGCAGTCAGGATCTCCTGCCATTCTTCCGGAGACAGGAGAGGATGAGGTTGCATCAACGATTTCTCACAGATAAGCCGTGAGCTCTCTGCATTTTCCTGCATTTGCATTGGCAACGGTTGACCTCTGTCCATCAGGCCCCCTTGTTTTGGCGAGTTCACAGCTTCCCTCTCCCTAGGTTAGCATAGTGGTATCGAAGCTCCGTCTCCCTGTCGATCAGGAGATTGCAGGGGCTCGCCAAGAACCTATGGGATTACTGGGAGAAAACAGTATGGGCAAAACAGTTGCAGGTTATTCGGCAATGGCCAAATTTTACCATTGGGTCATGGCGATACTGGTTTTGATAATGGTGCCGATGGGCCTAATTATGACGGACCTTTCTGGCGGTGCATTGCAAAACACTCTCTATTTTTATCATAAAAGTATTGGTATTCTTTTGTTTTTTCTGGTGGCGCTTCGGCTGTTTCAACATTGGGTTACACCTGCCCCAAAGGTTCCAGCCAGCCTCCCCGTCCACCTGCGGATCATCTCAAGGGTTCTTCATGGACTGATTTATCTCGTGTTGATCGTAAATCCAATTTTGGGCTGGATCGGCCTTTCCCTTTATGGCGCGCCTATGCCGTTCTTTGGGCTCTTTAATCTCCCTTCCGTTGTTGCGCAGGATAAGCCAAATGCAGAAAGTATCCTGGACTTTCACGCAACCATCGGTGTCGTCTTTGCATGGCTGATTACCCTACATATTTTGGCAGGGCTTTATCATTGGCTCATTGCGAAAGACGGCATTATCGAGCGGATGACAACAGCGCCTTATCAACGTCCCCCTGACTAAGATAGTGCAGTGGTAAAATGTTGACGCAGTACGCTCAAAACTTCCTGCGAGGTGCCGATAGCACGCCTGACTGAATATTTTGGGCGCTTCAGCATTGCAACGGGTAAGCCGAGTTCCCTAGCTGCGTGAATTTTGCTGTAAGATGCTGTACCACCACTGTTTTTACTGATGACCCAATCGATTTGGTGATCTTGCATAAGCTTGGCTTCATCCTGCCAGTGCGCCGTGGGTAAGCCGCACACATAAATTGCATTACTTAATCGGTCACGGGGTGCAGGTGGTTCGATACTACGGATTAAATAAGTCAGATCTGGCCGTAATGCTAACGGCGCGGCTACCTTGGTACTTGCAGCAAAAAACACTCTTTTATCTTCTGGAATAAGAGACAAAGCGTGTTCCAGATCTGAAACAAAATGCCAGTTATCTTCTAAAACGGACTGCCACTCTGATCGCTGAAATTGTATTAGATGTATATCGCAGAGAGCACACGCCTGAACAGCATTTGCGGTAATTTGCGCGGCATAAGGATGGGTTGCATCAATGACTGCATCTATCTTGTTTTCGCGCAGATAGGAGGCAAGACCCTCAGCTCCGCCAAAGCCTCCGATACGGGTGGGAGCAGCCAGAGGTTTTGGTTGTTTGGTTACACCTGCCAATGAAGCTGTAATGTCAAAAGAAGTTTTAGTTACAAGGAGTTCAACAAGTTGCCGCGCTGCTTTGGTTCCGGCCAAAATGAGGAGCTTTGGCTTTCTCATGCAGGCACCTTTCTGCTCTCAACCCGAGACGTAAAAGGAGCGTGGCCGAGGATTTTCCCAGAACGATCTACTGCATACACTTCCAATTCCACGGGAGCGGCACGGAGAATAACAAGAGCGGCGCGTTGAGCTTGCTCTGCAATTATTCTGCCAATATCCAGACCCTCGTTTTCTGCCAATTGCGACACACGAGACACCAGCTTTGCCTGCCGTGTTGCAGATAATAGCTCATCAGATGCGCCGGCTTTTTCCAGCAGTTCCGCCAGATCAGCAAAATCGACTGAGGATCGCGCGGAATGAAGATCCAGCGCGCCTTGAGCCAACTTCGTTAGTTTGGCAATACCGCCCGATATGGTGAGTTTAGCAACAGGATGCGCACGCAAATATTTGAGTAAACCGCCTGAAAAATCACCCATGTCCAAGTAGGCACGTTCAGGCAATTTTGGATATATGGCTCGCAGTGCATCCTCTGATGTGGCTCCGGTCGCCGCAGCTACGTGGGTCAAGCCGGTTGCTCTGGCCACATCAACGCCGCGATGAATGGAGGCTATCCACGCTGCGCATGAAAATGGACGAACAATACCCGTGGTGCCGAGGATCGAGATACCGCCAATAATACCAAGCCGCCCGTTCATGGTTTTTAAGGCAAGCTCTTCCCCTTTGGGAACAGAGATTTCCACCTTAACCGCCAATGGCTTTTGATAATGCTCTGAGACCTTCTGCAACTCGGCGATAATCATTGAACGCGGAACAGGATTGATTGCAGGTTCGCCCACTGGAATTGGCAGACCCGGTTGCGTCACTGTGCCCACACCCTGCCCTGCTAGGAATTTCACGCCTGAGATAGTGGGATCAAGCGTGACTTTCACCATTATCAAGGCCCCATGCGTGACATCAGGATCATCTCCCGCATCTTTTATGATGCCGACCAATGCACTGGTATCACACAGCTCTTCCTTCGCCAAAGCAAAGGCTGGCGTCCCGCCACGCGGTAGACTAATCGTTACCGGATCAGGAAACTCACCCGAAAGCAGAGCTGTATAAGCAGCCTTGGCCGCGGCAGTCGCACATGCGCCTGTCGTCCAACCTGATCTCAGCTTTTTCTGCTCCGGTTTTTCCATGCAGCGACTATACAGATTTAACCCCGAAGACCAAGCAGAAGGCTTTGGTTGGCCTGCACTTTTATGCCAATTTGACTGGCCCTCACATTGCCTTGTGGATGCTGGTTTTCCGCAGCATGGGATATTGGCTAAGACTTGGACTTCCTTTGGTTTTGCGGGTAATCTGCTACGCAAAATTCCATAAAACCCAGCGAGCTGTTTGTGTCTGATTTCTCCATACCTGATTTTGACTTTCCTACACTCGAAAAAGGCTGGGTTTGGCTGGCTGGCGCAGGGCCGGGTGACCCCGGTTTGTTGAGTTTGCATGCTCTTAACGGCCTCCGACAGGCGGATATTATTGTTTACGACGCGTTGGTAGACACTCGTATTCTCAGTTTTGCAAAGCCGGACGCTGAAATTATCTATGCGGGTAAGCGCGGCGGCAAACCCTCTCCCAAACAGCAAGACATTTCGCTCAAACTGGTAGAGCTGGCTCAGGCTGGTAAACGTGTCCTCCGGCTCAAAGGAGGTGATCCCTTCGTATTTGGACGTGGTGGTGAAGAGGCCTTAGCGCTGGTTGATGCCGGTATTCCGTTCCGCATTATTCCCGGAATTACAGCCGGCGTTGGTGGATTGGCCTATGCAGGTATTCCCTCTACCCATCGCGGAATTAATCAGGCGGTTACTTTCCTGACAGGTCATGACCAGAATGGGGTTGCTCCAGACCAGCTGGACTGGGATGCTCTTGCTAAAGGTTCACCGGTGATCGTTATGTACATGGCAATGAAACATCTGGAGCTGATTGCGCAAAAACTGATGAATGGCGGCAGAAACCCAAGTGAGCCAGTCGCTATTATTTGCGATGCGACCCTTGAAACACAGCGTATTCTGGAGGTTACCTTGGGAACTTGCGCATCCGAGGCAGAAGCATCCGAGATGAAGCCACCTGCAATTGTAGTGCTTGGAGAGGTGGTGAATTTGCGATCACAGCTCAACTGGATTGATCAAGTCTCTCAAAACCGAATGACTGAAGCGACAGAGGAACCTGTTTGATGACTATCGCAAAAGGCTTTGTGATTGCGGCTCCTTCATCTGGTGCCGGGAAGACCACGGTTACACTCGCTCTTTTGCGTGCCTTGCGGGAAACGGGCCTGCGCATTGCTTCAGGTAAATCTGGCCCGGACTATATCGACCCGGCATTTCATGAGGCAGCTTCTGGTCGGTCTTGCCTCAATTATGATGCATGGGCCATGTCACTTGCTCAGCTTTCATTGAATGCGACTGAGCAGGAAAAGCATACTGATATTGTGGTGATTGAAGGCGCAATGGGCCTTTATGACGGCGCCGCTGATGGGTCTGGCTCAGTCGCTGAGCTCGCCACACATTTGGGCCTACCCATTATTCTGGTGGTGGATTGCAAATCACAATCCCAATCAGTTGCGGCCTTGGTTCATGGCTTCATGACCTACAAAAGCCCGTCCCATGTTGTTGGCGTTATCCTCAACCGAGTTGGGTCTGAACGACATGAGAGATTGCTCCGGCGGGCGCTCGATCCACTAAGCGTGATTGTTCTTGGGGCATTCTATCGGTCCGATGAGCTCACATTGCCAGAACGACACCTCGGACTAGTGCAAGCTGGCGAGCGAGAAGATCTGGAAACGTTTTTGCAGCATGCTGGCGAAACTGCGAAGAACAGTGTGGACGTCCCAGCATTGCTGAGCCTCGCTCAGATTCTTGCTATTCCTGCGCGTGAAAACAAGGAGCTGACCGGCATAAGCCATTTACCACCGCTAGGTCAGCACATTGCGATTGCAAAGGATATCGCCTTTGCCTTTTGTTATGATCATCTGCTGGATGACTGGCAGCGGCATGGTGCAACACTCTCGTTTTTCTCACCGCTTGCGAATGAAGCTCCGCACGCTGATGCGGAAGCTGTGTTTCTAAGCGGCGGATATCCGGAACTTCATGCTGAAAAGCTTGCCGATGCGAGCCGTTTCAAAGCTGGGATGAAGGCGGCGGCCAGCGCAGGTAAGCTCATTTACGGTGAGTGCGGTGGCTATATGGTTTTGGGTGAAACCCTGATTGATAAGCAGGGTGTTGGTCACGAAATGTTGGGTTTACTGCCTATTGAAACCAGCTTTGCCAAGCGAAAGCTACATTTGGGATACCGGCAACTGAAGCCGACAGAAGCGGCAATCGAGGCCGGTTTGCCTTGGGCCAAGCCTCTCGGCGCTCATGAGTTCCACTATTCAACTGTTACCGCAAAACAAGATGCACCTGCTTTGTTTGAAGCCAAGGATGCCGAGCATACGGACCTTGGTGAAATGGGACACATCAACGGGCGCGCGATGGGATCTTTCGCCCATGTGGTGGCAGAAAGAAGCGAAGAGTGGTGGTCCGCTTCTTCCTGATATCGGGCTTTGTTACACGGAAGCCTTAGCTTTTTTCTTAGGCCGCAGAACGTGAACGTGGTTGGCATCATAGAGCGCGCTGTCGCGGAACTCTTTGCCAGCCTTCAACGCAGGACCAACGAAAATCAATGCCGTGCGGGTGATCTTCGACGCCTTTACCTTCTCGCGAATGGTTGCCAGCGTGCCGTGAATGAAGAACTCATCTGGCCAGCCAACACGATACGCGATGATCACCGGGCAATCCTCACCATAAAGCGGGGCCAACTTGCGGTAGATCTCACCCAGATTCCGAACGCTAAGATGGATCGCGAGCGTTGCACCTGACTTACCGAGCGTTTCCAAATCCTCGCCTTCAGGCATGCCGGAGGATTTCATAGAAGTTCGGGTGACGATGATGGTCTGTGCAACTTCCGGGATAGTAAGCTCAGTTTTCAACGCAGCAGCAGCAGCAGCAAACGCTGGTACACCGGGCGTCACATCATAGTCGATCTCCAGAGCATCCAACCGGCGCATTTGTTCCGCTGTTGCACCGTAGATGGACGGATCACCAGAGTGAACGCGGGCGACATCCAACCCTTGTTTATGCGCTTTTTCCATCTCATCGATGATTTCGCCCAGTGTCATGGATGCCGTATCCATCACCAATGCATCATCTGGCGCTGCTTCAACAATTGCAGGTGGTACCAGTGAACCAGCGTAAAGGCAGACCTTGCACTTCTCGATAAGTTTGAGGCCGCGAACCGTGATGAGTTCCGGATCTCCGGGACCCGCTCCAATAAAATGTACTGTCACGCGTTGGTCTCCGTTTTCATCTGCTTGGCATCAATCTTTTTTGCGTATCCGCGCGGGGTATATACAAAACGAGAGGAATGCCCGTCACCACCAAGTCGGGTTTGGCTACCACCAACAATCACTGTGGTGAGCATATCAACATCATCCACTTTCAGCTCTTTGAGCGTTGTGGTGGAGATGACTTCACTCTCACGGCCAATGTTGCTGCCAAGAACAACCGGGGTATCTGCCGGACGATATTCCAAAAGCTTTTCCCGTGCCCAAGCCAGCTGCGTGCGGCGGCGTTTGGAAACCGGATTGTAAAACCCGATAACAAAGTCGCCAATCGCAGCGCCTTCCAGACGTTGCTGGATTGTTTCCCAAGGGGTCAGCAGATCAGACAGTGAGATGGCGCAGAAATCATGCCCCAGCGGTGCACCAATACGGTTACTGAGCGCGATCATAGCGGAGATACCCGGAGCTGATGCAACCTCAACTTTGCGCGCTGCATCGCTGACACCGCCATTGTTTTGCGGGCGATCCAGCAGTTCAAACACCAAAGCACCCATGGCGTAAACGCCGGAATCACCGGAACAAACCAGCGCAACGTTATGGCCCTGCCCTGCTCGCTCCAGCGCAAAGCGGACGCGCTCTTCTTCCGCGCCCAGTGGGAAGGCGTGACGTTGTTTGCCACGGATGAGAGATGCGACGAGATCAAGGTACAAGCCGTAGCCGACAACTTCATCAGCTTCCGCCAGCCAGCTGGACGCTTCTGGTGTGCGCCAGATTGCCTGACCCGGACCGATGCCGATGACATGTAAGCGTCCGCGTGCTCTGCCGATGCTCTCAGTCAAGACCGGCGCTGGAGCACGGGCAATGGCAACCGTGGCATTTGCTGTTTTATGCTTGGCTAGGACAAGCTCACCGCTTGCACCCACACCTGAAAGAGCAGCGCCTTCGCTGACGCCGTGGCAGCCAACTTCTGCAAACACCACCTCAGATGGGTTTTGCAGGCGGTCTTTCTGTTCGTTCAGCTCATCAGCGGTAAACAGGCGGAGTGGCTTATCGTATTTTGCTGCCAACTGGTTCATGGCAACTTCGTTTGCTTTGAGGTCAATACTCGCAAATGCAGCGACAGACCCAAGAGAGATACCAGTTTGCGCCAGAGACTTCTGAAGCAGATCATCCAACTCGTCCAGGCTACAGCCGCGAGAGCACCCAAGCCCGACAACATGGGTTTGCGGGTGGAATACCAACTTGCTTTCGTTGCCTGTTTCCGCCTGCTCTGTCGTAACGATTTCCAGCATAGCTGTTTCATCCAGTGGCAAGGATGCATTTTCCAGCCACTCAGCTTTGCCGCTGAGTTTCACTGATTTACCCGCAAGCAGGTTCGCCATGAGCGGCTTTGCATCTTTTGGGTTTGCCAGTGTCCAACCGTTTGGCGGGTCATCCAGCGCAACGCCGAAGACACTATCGCCTGCGGTGGTGATCGCTGCATGGCCTTGTAGGATCTCCGCAATTTCATGCGCCAACGCATTAGCACCCCGATGACCGCCAAGTAGAGGAATGACACTGGACCCATCCTCCGAGATAGCAATGACTGGAGGTTCCTTATGCTTTTCAGCAAGGACAGGAGCGAGTGCGCGAATGAGAATACCAGCCGCACAAATGCCAATGATTGGCGTGCCTGACTGGAACAGCGAACGCAGGTGCTCCATCGGTTCAGAGAACGAGAGGTGATGATCTACATTCGGCTTGGATCCGCTTTTAGCATAGCCGTGGATCAAGCTCTCATCCAGAACAGCGGAGATTTTTTGGGCCGTTTTCAGCGCGATTGGGCTGATAATTACGATTGCCGGGGCAACGTCCATGCCTCTTCTCCCTTGTAAACAATAATCATCGAAAAATATGGCGCGGTTTCATTGGGATAATCTGCAAGGCGTGTCACAACCATTTCTGGCAGGGTAGCGCGTTCTACATATCCAGCAGCACCGAGCAAACCGAGTTCTTCCAGCAGAGCTTTGACCCGTGGCAGATGACGCCCAACCTTCATAATCACAAACGCATCTGTCTGCTCGATCATGCGGGTGAGCTTGTCATTATCTGAAGGTCCGGGAATGATCGTCAGCACATCGTTACGCGCTGCCAAGGGCCTTCCCAAAGCTGCTGCGCAGGCGTTGATGGATGAGACGCCCGGTACAACCTCACAAGGAAAATCGCCCTGCAACCGCTCATACAGATACATAAAGGAGCCATAGAGGAACGGGTCGCCCTCACACAGGACAACAACATCCTCGCCAGATTCGAGCTTTGCCGCAATGGTGGCCGCGGCTTGATCGTAGATCTCCTTTGCGGGAAACCGTTCTACCTTCATCGGCATTTCGATGGGTATTTCAATCGTACCTTCAGCGATGTATTGCGAGGCAATGTGCCGTGCAAAGCTGGGCACACCAATTGCTGCCGGATAAGCAATCGTTTTGGCAGAGCAAATAAGCCTATGCGCTTTCAACGTCAAAAGCTCAGGATCTCCGGGTCCAAGACCAACACCATAGAGCGTACCAGTCATAATTTTACCAAGCTCCATTGTGTTACCGGCATCATAGGTCGCCAGCCAGTCAGTCCACCAATTGGGTCCGCTCTGGAAACTGCGATGCGGCACAGTTCGCCGCCATGCTTTTTCCAGCTCTCCGCCAAAACCTGCTCACCTTCCAGCGTCACGGCATTGGCGACCAACCGGCCACCTGAGGGCAGAGCCTCAAAGCACGCTGCTATTATACCTGCTGACGTTAAGCCACCTCCAACAAAAATCGCATCAGGTTGTGGTAGATTTTTGAGAGCATCGGGAGCCTTGCCATCTATGAGCTGGAGGTGCGGCACCCCAAGAGCAGCCGCATTGCCACAAGCAAACGTTCGGCGGGTTTCCAATGGCTCGATACCGATTGCCTTGGTGTCTTTTGCAGCTCGCAACCATTCGATGCCGATTGATCCGCTGCCAGCGCCAACATCCCACAGGAGTTGCCCTGGGATCGGAGCAAGCTTTGCAAGCGTAACGGAGCGGACCTCCTGCTTCGTCATCTTGCCATCATGCCGGAAAGCGGTATCTGGCAATCCGGGAGCGCGAGACAGAACGGGCGTGTTTGCAACCGGCTTGGCTTCAATTGCGACGGTGTTCAGATCCGCAGCTTCGCCAGCATAATCCTCAGCAGTACAGATAGTGACTTTCTCTCGCGGACCGCCGAGATGCTCCAGCACTGTCAAGGAACTTGCTCCATAACCTTCATCAGCCAGAAGGTCTGCAATCTCACCGGGAGCAGAGCCGTTGGAGGTCAACGCGATAATGCGTGCGCCAGGGTAGAGAAACCCACGTAAGGTATCCAAAGGGCGACCGTGCAGGCTTAGCGTTTCTACATTCTGCAGTGGCCAACCGATCCGGCTTGCCGCAAGTGAAAAGGCAGAGAGATGTGGAATGACTTCGATCTCGTCTACACTAAACTTGCGGTGAAGCGTTGCGCCTATGCCGAACCATTGAGGATCGCCAGTCGCCAGCACCACCGTTTTGTGACCTTGGTTTTCTGCGAGTTCCTCAATGCCCTTGGAGAAGGGCGACGGCCAAGCTCTTACAGTGCAATCGGTATTTTGCAGGTTGTCTTTCACCAGTTCGAGGTGGCGAGCGCCGCCGTACACCAGCGTTGCTGAGTTTAAGGCTGATTTGGCTATTGCAGACAGGCCTTCATAGCCGTCCTCACCAATGCCGAGAATAGTGAGCCAAGGTGCTGATTGATCAGTCATGAGATTTTCCTTCAGCTCTTTCCTCGGGCAAACCTGCGGCCATCGCGTTTACAGCTGCTGCGGCAATCGCAGACCCGCCGCGACGCCCACACAGCGTGATGAACGGAATACCGAGTTTGCTCTCGGCAAGAGCCTGCTTGGATTCCGCAGCTCCTACAAAACCAACGGGGAACCCCAGAATTGCAGCAGGTTTAGGCGCACCACTTGCAATCGCTTCCAGCAAATGGAATAGGGCAGTCGGCGCGTTGCCGATAGCTACGACTGCGCCTTCCTGATGCGGCTTCCAGAGTTCAACTGCCGCTGCTGAGCGCGTTGTGCCGAGCTTCTTTGCTAGCTCAGGAACATCAGGCTTGTTCAGCGTGCAAATGACTTCGTTTTCAGCAGGCAGATATTTGCGGATGATGCCATGCGCGACCATCTCCACATCCGTAAGGATGGGAGCGCCCTTTCGCAGAGCCTCATTCGCTGCAAGAACAACATCTGCTGAATATGCAAGATCTTGCGGAATGTCGGGCATTCCGCAAGCATGGATCAGACGAACAGCTACAGGTCTCAAGTCCTGTGGAAGGCATTCCAGATCAGCCTCACCACGCACGATGGAAAAGGACTGCCGATAAATCTCGGCAGGATCCTTAATGTAATCGTAGCGCGTAAGAACTCCGTCGGTTTCTCTCCGGCTCATTCTCAGGCATCATCCTTTAGCGCTGACTTGGGCAGCATAGATTTCGGGCCATGAGGATGGTCTGCATGCGGGTACGGGTGGTGATGATGACCCTGCCCGTGATCAGCGTCATGATGGTGGTGCCCATCAGCATGGTCGTGACTATGCCCATGATCATGCGAATGCGAATGCGAATGTGCATCAGCGCCTTTGCTGTCGCATTCACCGGTGCAGGTAACATCACACAGTTTGCATTCAGCTTCATCGCCCAAGCCTTCCACGTGGTGGTGGTGGCTCTCTTGCGGCAAACCGATTTCAGCTTCAAACCCCAGAACCTGCTCGCGGTATTTGCAGAACTGACAGTTCATGTTGTTGGCGCCTTCGAGGATCTCGTTGACGCGCTCCTGCATGGTATCAATGACCTTCGGATGGTCATTCAGGTAACCCGCTTTGATGAATTCAAAATCCGGGAATCGGGCAGCAACATCATCGACGAAATTGTAAATGCGCTGAACGAGAACACCAGTGAACAGGAAATATGGGAAGACGATAATGCGCTTATATCCAAGCTTTACCGCATGTTCCAAGCCCGGCTCAACCAATGGGAAGGTAACGCCGGAATAGGATGTCTCCGCCCAACCAAAGCCAAAGCCCTCCCACAACATGCGGGTGATTTTTGAGACATTGGAGTTCGCATCTGGATCGGATGCGCCACGGCCAACGACCATGAGCAGGGTATCTTCCGGCTTCACGTCACCACCTGCGGCATCAATCGCTTCCTGAATGCGGGCGCCAGCGGCTTGTACCATGCGCGTGTCGACGGCCAGTTCGCGGCCATATTCAAGCGAGATTTCAGGATGCTTGGCCTGATAGGTGTTCAGCACGGATGGAATATCGTTTTTGGCGTGTCCAGCCGCAAACAACATACCCGGCACTGCCAGAATGCGGTTGCAGCCCTGCTCGCGCAGATTATCCAAACTCGAGTGGATCACCGGGTTTGCGAACTCCAGATAACCGTAGTCAACTGGCAAGTGCGGGAAACGCTCACGCAGGCGCTCTGCAAGGCGGGCAAATTCGCCAACAGCGCCTTTGTTTCGGCTGCCGTGTCCGCAGATCATGACGCCGAGTTTTTCTTCTTGTTTTTTGGTCATTATGCTGGCTCTGCTTCTGCGTCTTCAGGGGAAATGGTGTCTGTACCACGAGCGTCTTCTGGATTGCCGTCCTCAGCGGAGGCAGATCGTTTTCTCGCTCTGGCGGCTATGCCGGCAACAATCGCAGCTCCTGCGATTGCAGCAATACCAACCCAATGGCTATGACCAGCCAATTCTCCCAGGTGCCCTGCATGAGCAAAGGCTGCGGAAGTAGAAAACCCCATGCACCCTAGAGCGAGTGAGAGTTTTATTAGGAAAGACATGTACAATCTCCAATATGCAATTCGGTGGTGATCGCCATTGGGCGAAACACGCAACTCGAATGTCATTTAAGGAGACGTCACAAAGACAAATGATGGACCAACGAAATAAAACACACGCGGTGTATCAGAGACACACAGCTTCACATTACTTCGTCAGACAGCTTCGATTCTGGCCCCCGAATTGGGTCAACCGCCCCCGAAATCCATTTCAGTCCGTCACGGGACGCCGTCCATAGTTTTACGCTGTGCAAGCTAGTTGGCACACCGGGAGAAGGCAAGCCAGTATTTTGCGCAATTGGTCGATACTATAACGGTTTGCAAAGATAAATTACTGAGACTTGAACGAAGTATTTGACTTACGCCTGTATCTGGCATTGCCTAGACAATAAGCCCGCAACAAGTACCCTGTGCAAACTAACAGGCAAATGAACGGGTGCCCCATTTTGTGGAGAATGCGTTATGAAAAAAGAACTTGTCCTCACAGTCGTCGCTGATGATCGCCCTGGTCTTGTTGGTGAGGTCTCAAAAACTGTCGCTGATCACCATGCTAACTGGGTAGATAGTTCTCTCGCACGCCTTGGTGGCCAATTTGCCGGGATTGTCCGTGTGCACGTTGACAAGGAGCGTGTCACAGAGCTTTCCTCAGCACTGCATGAGTTGGAAAAAGCTGGCCTCACAATTGGCATTCATGTTCATAATGAGGGCGGCGCTCCCGACGGGCTACACGCTATTTTACACATTCTTGGGCAGGATCAACCGGGTATGATCAGCCGCGTTTCCAGCGTGCTTGCTGATCTACATGTCAGCATTGAGGCTTTGGACTCGCTGGTTGAGCCGGGCTCGATGAGTGGAGAACTGATGTTCCGCGCCAACGCTCGGGTGGTCATTCCTCCGCAAGTCACTCCTGCTCAGGTCTCTGAAGCACTGGAGAGCATTACTGCTGACTTAATGATTGACGTTGATCTCACAGAAGCAGCGGATATCATCAACTGATCTAGTTTTTGCATCACCTTGCACTCAGATCACTGCCGTTACGGTATGTGTTTTTACTCGATCCCGATTGTGATTTAAGCTAAGCATGACTGTTTGCTTAACTCCAAAGGGAAATCTGATGCAAGGAACTGTTCGGACGGTTACAGCGCTTCGCGGCCATGTTTTGCAATTTTGCGGCGATCCGTTTTGCGATAATCCATCAGATGCATTGGTTGACTGGTCTGATGGGCTGGTCATTACAGAGAACGGCAAAATCACTGCTGTCGGCGATGCTGCTGAGTTGATAAAATCTCTGCCTGAAGGTGCTGTTGTGCACGATCATTCGGGCAAGTTCATTCTGCCCGGTTTCGTCGACTGCCATGTTCACTACCCACAGACAGAAGTTATCGCCTCTTACGGCGCACAGCTGATTGAGTGGCTCAACACCTATACTTTTCCGGCAGAAGCCAAGTTTGGGGATATGGATTATGCACGCCGGGCTGCGGATGTGTATTTGCAGCAGAGCTTTGCCAATGGCATTACCAGCGCGTCCGTTTACTGCACCATCCATCCAGAATCTGTAGATGCTCTGTTTGAGCAAGCGGCCCGCCACAACATGCGTGTTGCTGCTGGTAAGGTGATGATGGATCGCAATGCGCCAGCTAACCTGCGTGATACCGCTCAAAGCGGATATGACCAATCCAAAGCTTTGCTGGAAAAGTGGCATGGCAAAGGACGTGCACTCTATTCCATTACCCCAAGGTTTGCGCCAACTTCTACCCCGGAACAGCTGGAAGCGACAGGTGCGCTTTGGAAGGAACACCCTGAAGCACTTCTGCAAACCCATACCTCAGAAAACCGCCAGGAATTGGAATGGGTGGGTGAGTTGTACCCGGAACACCCCGATTATGTCGGCGTTTATGAGCATTTTGGGCTTTTGGGCAAAGGCAGTGTGCTCGGCCATGGCATTTACTTAAATGACCGGGAAAAGGCACTGCTGCATGAGACTGGAACATCCATCGCGCATTGCCCAACCTCAAACACCTTCATCGGTTCAGGCCTGTTTGATGTGCGCGGTTCGCATTTCACACATCAACCAATTCGCGTTGGGTTGGCTACAGATGTCGGGGGCGGTTCCAGCTTCTCCATGCTGACAACCATGCGTACGGCCTATGAGATTGCGCAGCTGCAGGGGTATTCTCTCCACCCTGTTCAGGCTTATTATCTGGCGACTGTAGGTTCTGCGAAAACACTGTATCAGGACGACAAGATCGGCAACATCAAGGTGGGCATGGAAGCTGACTTTGCGGTGATTGACCCACTCTCCACAGCGTTGATCCGCCACCGGATGTCTTACACTAACACCTTGATTGAGCAGCTGTTCATTCAGATGATCCTTGGTGATGACCGTGCGATTGCGGCGACTTATATCGATGGCAAATGCGTCTTTTCTAAATCAACCTGATCTATTCTGAGCTGGCAAGCCTTCTTGTGTCAGCTCGGATTACCCTTCCCTTTGAGCCACTTCATTTTCTTCCACGACAGGCCCTTTGCCAAAGTAATAATAGCAAAGCAGATAGCAGATCAGTGTCACAATTGTGGCTGCGCCAAACACCAATTCGTAGCTGTGTGTGAAAATGAAGATCGAGCTGGAGATGGACATTCCGATGGTTCCTCCCAGCATCTGCGAGGTGACCATTACACCGCTGGCCTGGCCTCTCTTGTTTAGGCTCACCGTTTCCACCGAGGACTTCATCGATGGAAGGAAGATGAGTGGCATGGAAGCGCCCCATGCCAGCAGCGCAGGAAGCAAAAGCCAATAGTTATTTTCGGAGATAAAGAACGTTAGCCAGAGCATGGAGCTGGAGAGAATAAACATGCCCCACATGGCGGGCGATCTGTTACCAAATTTATCTACATAGATTCCACCCAATCCAGCTGTCACCGTATTCATGATGACTGCCGACATGAGCGCCAAACCAGCTATGAATGGCTCAAATCCTAGTTTTTCCTGAAAATACAACGCACCAAAAATGAACATGGCTATCTTGGAATATTGCGCCTGAAACACCACGAACGCTGCTACTGAAAAGGCCGGTTCTTTAAAAAGGCGCACCTGTATAAGAGGTGCTTCGCGGTGCAGCTCGGTGCGAACGAAGATACACAGCGCCGACACCCCAACAATAAAGGACAGCAGGATTTCGGTGGAGGTCCACCCCCAATCGGGGGCTTGCATGATTGCCAGAACAAAAAAGAACAGGCCAATCAGCAAAGTTATTATGCCACCCCAATCAAACGGAAAATGGGAGAGACTCCGATCTCCACCATGGGCAAACCGCCCCTTTAGAGGGGCAGCTGCTATCACCAGACACACAAGCAGAACCAATGGCGGGTTGATCCAGAATATCCATCGCCACGAAAAGTAGCTGGTGAAGTACCCGCTGACCAGTGGGCCGGATGCGATAAAAACGCAGGCAATGGAGCCGTAAATGCCGAGTGCAAAGCCTCTCCGGCTTGAGGGAAATATGTGAGAGATCATCGTGATAGGGAGCGGAAACATAATCGCAGCACCAATGCCCTGGACTGCGCGTGCACCGATCAAAAAACGACCCGTAGGTGCAAACCCGCAAGCCAGAGATGCCAACCCGAAGATCGTCATTCCGGTGAAAATCAGATAATTGATGTTGACCAGATCTGCGAATTTGCCACCAAGAGCGACAAGAGCCGCGAACATGAGCAGGTAAGAATTTACTACCCAGTGCGCTTGAGTGAGTGTCATGCCAAATTCTTTGGTGATCGTGGGGAGTGCCAGACTAACGACTGTTTCATCAAGCAATGTCAGGCCGAGAATAAAGCTCATTGCGGACAGTAGAACCCAACGATGCAGCACGGTGGGTTCCTGCTCGTCCGCTGATTGTGTTTGTGAACCGTCAGCCATTATATGCTGGCACCTTTTGAAGCCCGACCGGTGTGGCGTGGCTTTTCAGACGGTAATAGCTAGCACATTGGCGGCACAGCACTTAAGAGCGCGCATTTGGACAGGCTTAGCAGAACGCTAAACCCCAAGCGACAATCGGAGTCATCGCTTGGGGTTGTTTCGTCTAGACAGGTGTTTTATTCGCCCAAAGCAAGACCTTCGCGACGTGGATCAACACCGCCCTGAAGGCCATCAGCAGTGATCACAATGCCGTGCAGACCGGAGTTAAGGTCACGGACATTGGTTTTATAGCCCATGGCATCAAGAGCTGGTTGAAGCTTCTCTGCGGCCGTGCCCTTCTCAAGGTCATAGGTGCCGAAGCGGTTGACCAGATGCGGCATGGAGATCGCCTGCTGGATGTTCATGCCCCAATCAAGGTTGGCAACGAGCGCTGTGGCCACGTAGCCAATGATCCGGCTTCCACCCGGAGATCCAACAACCACAACCGGTTTGTCATCCTTCATGACGATTGTTGGAGACATGGAGGAGCGAGGGCGTTTGCCCGGCTCAACACGGTTGGCAATCGGTACGCCGTCCTTATGTGTCCGAAAGGAGAAATCCGTCAGCTCGTTGTTGAGCAGGAAGCCATTGGTCATCAAGCGGGATCCAAAGCCATTCTCGATTGTTGTGGTCATGGAGACAGCATTGCCGTCCGCATCAACGATGGAGAAGTGACTGGTGGATGGAAGCTCAATGCTTTCATCATCAGCCAGCAGCATGGCATGATCCCAAGTTGGATTACCCGGTGCAACCTTGTCTTTTGGCAGAGCCTTATCACCGTTCAACAGCTTCGCGCGTTCCTGCAAATAAGCAGGTGCAACAAGGCCTTTGGTTGGCATTGGAACGTAATCACTGTCCGCCATGTAACGTCCACGATCCGCAAACGCGAGACGGGAAGCATCCCCAATCAAACGCCAAACGTTTGGATCACCGGCATTCATGGAGGGAAGGTCGTAGCTGTTCAACTGGCCGAGGATTTGGCCAACTGTGAGTGCACCAGAGGACGGTGGACCCATGCCGCAAATCTCAAAGGAGCGGTACTCTGCGCAAACAGCAACCCTTTCCTTGACATTGTAAGCTGCTAGATCTTCCAGAGCCAACTTGCCCGGATTGCCCTTGGCTGATTGCACCGTTTCAACGATAGAGGCTGCGATATCGCCGGAATAGAACGCATCTGCCCCCCCTTTGGAAATGGCTGTCAGAGTTGCGGCGTATTCAGGGTTCTTCAGCAGATGCCCGACCTGAAGAGGTTTGCCGTCTGGCAGGAAGTAGTTCTTTGTGGTTTCAAAACGAGATAAACGCTCCTGATCTTTGGTGATCAACGCATTCAAACGTGGAGAAACTTCAAACCCTTCCATCGCGACTTTAATTGCGGGCGCGACCAGATCAGCCCATGGAAGAGAGCCAAGCTTTGCGTGGGTATCGAACAGCAACCTTACTGTGCCCGGCGTACCAACGGAAAGGCCCCCAACAACAGCATTGTAGAATTTTAGCGGCTCACCATCAGCGTTCTGGAACAGCTCAGGTGTTGCTGCTGCTGGCGCTGTTTCTCGACCGTCGAATGTGGTGAGTTTACCCTTGTCTGCATCATAATAGACGAGGAAAGCACCGCCGCCCACACCTGAGGATTGAGGCTCAACCAAGCCGAGCATCAATTGCACTGCAACCATTGCATCAATGGCGTTGCCGCCTGCTTTCAATACCTCAAAGCCAGCTTTTGAAGCATGAGGGTTTGCGGCAACCACCATGAACTTCTCAGCCGTGACCATTTTCTGGTCGGAAATTCCGCTCGCCATTTCCGGGGCAACACTATCCGCTGCCTCCTGCGCCTGCACAGGCAAAGCAAGCCCCGCTGCCAAAACGGCAGAGACCCAAATATATTTCATAAATTTCCCTCCTGAAGCCGGCGTCCCCACACCAGCTAAATTGTTTCGCCTAAATCACTTTCTTTCTTCAATGCAAAATTCAGTATTCCACGCACATGTTCGTAAGTGCTGTCTATGACGGGTGCAGAGACATCGTCCTGCCCAATCAACAAACCCAATTCGGTCCCGCCCAGAATAACACTATCGGCGCCACGGCTCTGTGCTTTTCTTATTATCTGTAAAAGCGAACGGCGGGAATCCTCGTTAATCTGCCCCCGACATAACTCATTATAAGCAATATCATGAACGACGGCCTGCCCACCATTATCGGGCACAATAACCGAGATTCCGTGATATTCCTGCAATCGCCTTATGTAAAAATCCTGCTCCATAATATAACGGGTGGCAAGCAAAAGTGGTTTTTTGCGCTTCGCCTTTTTTACGGCATTTGCAGTTGTTTCAGCAATATGAATGAACGGGACAGTCAGCTCTTCCTGAATATAGGACGCGACTTTATGCATTGTGTTCGCACTGATCACAATACACTCTGCACCGGCACCTTCTAATCTTTGTGCCGCCTGTTTGAGCAACTTACCGGCTTCTTCCCACTCTCCACGAGCTTGAAGAAACTCAATCCTTGCAAAATCAAAGGACCATATAATCATCTCGGCGGAGTGTAATCCACCAAGCTGCAGGCGCGTCTGCTGATTCAGCAATCTATAATAAGCTGCAGTGCTCTCCCAGCTCATGCCTCCCAACAAGCCAATTGTTTTCATGTTTTCCTCGACTTACGTGTACTCGTCGTAGGGTCCATAGTCGCAAATTGAATTGATGAAGAGAAGGTTGTTTTTTGTGCATTTGAGCTGGGAGACCGAATTAAGGTACCGTGCAGGTGATGTCTTCACCTTCCTTAGCTTCACAACATGCCCAATCGGTATACTCACCTGTACACGCTTCGCCGCCTACAGATCGCCGATTGCATAGACGATCTGTTTGAAAAGTATACCGGTCATCCTCATCAATATCAGTGAATCGATGAACTGGTCCTTTAGGGGCATCCTTGCCGATTGTGACCTGAACCTCGCATAAATTACTATCTGTTGTATCCAGAGTGATGGAAGTCGCACTCGCCTTTTGACTAAGCGTTAAAGCTAGGAAAAGAGCCGCGAACATGAGAATACCGAACCAGAGGGAACGTTTGAAACACAGAGTCATTCTTTCACCTTTTAGTAATTATCTATTAAAATTGAATATTGTTTATCTATTCAACTTCAAAGTGAAGTTAGCCCCTCCAAGTAAACTTGAAGATCAAGGTGACCTGTGGATTTTCATAAGATTACAACGAAGTAATTTTGGTAGGATTTATTTCCATCGTGTCATAAAACTACCTGGGTCAATTCCCAGTGCATTAATGCCACGCGCAGCAATTTCTTTGAGCATTGTTTCGATATTTTCCGAATGTGCATAAAATGGAGGCACTGGAGGTGCAATAATTGCGCCCATGCGAGTCACTTTGAGCATCGCTTCCAGATGCCCTTCATGCAGCGGGGTCTCCCGTGGAACGAGAACCAATTTACGCCTTTCCTTTAACGCAACATCGGCAGCACGGGCCAAAAGATTATCAGAGAACGAATAAGCGACGCTGGAAAGAGTCCGCATTGAGCATGGTGTGATGATCATTCCATCGGCATGGAACGATCCACTTGCAATTGCGGCTGTCATTTCGTTTGGTGCGTAAGTTACAGAGGCAAGCGCTGTGAGCTGCTGTATGCCATCCTTACCCAGTTCATGCTGAACGGATGCGACCGCACCTTTTGAGTGCACCAAATGTGTTTCGACGCCAAGCTCTTTCAAAATCTTCAGCGTTTGAAGAGCCAGCATGGCACCAGATGCACCGGATACGCCCACAATGATGCGCTTATTCATAAACTCTACTCACTTCCAACTCACGGGTTTGGATCATCAGCTTTGCTGGTAGCATCTTTGGGTTGATCTTTGGTCTGTTTTTCTGGCAATCCACCCGGGAATAATTCATCCCATCGATCCTCGACCTTCTGGGTCAGATCTTTCGGCATGTGCATGACTTCCGGCCAATCACTGCGTGTTTCAGAGCCGATTTTGGTTGTTGCATCGATGCCGAGTTTTCCGCCCAAGCCTTCCAAACCAGAAGCGAAATCCAGCGTATCAACTGGTGTGCGGTCCAAGACAACCAGATCGCGTGACGGGTCCATGCGCGTTGCAACGGCCCACATCACATCGCTCCAACTGCGGCAGTCGATATCTTCATCCACCGTGATGATAAGCTTTGTCATAGTGAATTGAGGTAGAAGCGACCACATGCCCATCATGACGCGGCGCGCTTGCCCCGGATAACTCTTTTTGATCTTCAAAACTGCAATGCGATAGGAACACGCCTCTGGTGGCAACCACAGGTCAACAACCTCAGGAATCTGCTGCTTCAGGAGTGGGAGGAAAACATCGTTCATGGTCGCAGAAAGAACAGCGGGTTCATCAGGCGCTCTGCCAGTAAAGGTGCTCATGTAAACTGGGTCCTTACGGGCTCGGATGCCCGATACTTTGAATAGTGGAAACTGGTCTGGATCGTTGTAATAGCCGGTGTGGTCTCCAAAGGGACCTTCTTCAGCTGTCTCAACAGGCTCAGCAAAGCCTTCCAACACGATCTCCGAGGAAGCAGGTACGTGCAGGTCAACATGCTTACAGGGGATCAACTCTGGTCTGCCACCGGACAACACGCCAGCGATCATCAGTTCACTCACATCGGATGGCGTGGGAATAACCGCAGACAGGATTGTTGCCGGGTCTGCACCGATCACAACAGCAACTGGCATTCGCTCGCCACGCGCCTGCCAAAGCCGGTGATGAGCCGCACCTCCACGCATCGACAGCCACCGCAAAATAGCTTTGTCTTTTCCGATGACCTGAGCCCGGTAGATACCCAGATTGTATTGAGAGGGATCATCCTTACCCGGAGGGCGGGTTATTACGATACCCCAGGTGATCAGTGGCCCCGCGTCATTTGGCCAGCAGGTCTGGACGGGAAGTTGCTCTAGGTCGACAGGCATATCAATGAGCGGTGAAGAACGCAGGCGTTTTGGCCGTGCAGCCCATGCAGCTTTTGCGACCGGAAGAGCATCAATAAAACCTTGGAGGCCTTTGGGTGGTTGCGGAGACCGCAGGTAGGCTAACAACTCACCTAAAGCTGGCAGCTCTTCTGGTGTGCAGCCAAGCCCAAGGGCAACCCGCTCCCGTGTCCCAAAGATATTGGTCACCAGCGGCATCTTGCTTTGCTGACCAGTTCCGCAGGTTACACTGTTGAATTGCAGTGCCGGACCGCTCTGTTCAATGACCTGACGATGAATTTCAGTGACTTCTAAATGAGCAGAAACAGGGGCAGAAACCTGAACAAGATCCCTTTTATCCTCCAAAGCTCTTAAAAAACTTGAGAGTGTCTCGAATTTCTTTTCGGACCGCCAATACATGCAACTACCAGATTACTTGGGCAAACATGGGATCAGTTCACCGAACAATACACATTTGGAGGTTGAAGTGCCTCCGGTCCTTGACCTTCATCAATGATGATGACCGCAAGGCTTAATAGGAGAGGATACTAACCAGTGGAGAATAAAGTATGCTCTTTAAACCGGAACGAGGTCTCTTTCCTCCTGCTCTGCAAAAAGCTCTCGGCATTTTGCCAGCTCCTCCGCTTGGCTCTACTCTGACACGCGCAGTCCGCAATCTCGCTCACAGACGTCCCGATCTCTTTGAGCGGTTGGACATTTATAAGCGTAGGCACTTCATCATTGATCCAATCGACCTTCCACATGTGTTTCGCCTTATCCCAAACGGCGAACATGCGACTGTTGAAATGTTCAAGCGTAAGGATGCTCCTGAAGGTGCAGCCCGGATCTCTGGTCCACTCATTATTTTGCTTGGGCTGGTCGATGGAACCTATGATGGTGATGCAGTGTTTTTCACACGCGACCTCGTCATTGAAGGCGATACGGACGCTGTTCTGGCGCTTCGCAATACGATGGAAGAAGCAGATCTCTCTCCAGCTGAGTTTTTGGGCTTCAATGGCCGCACCCGTGAACTCGTGGACGGGGCTACGAACAAGACATTAGATCATATGCGCCGATTGCTCGACGCACCAACCGCCACGACCTGATTGCTGCTGCAGGGTGCTTGCATCCTACGCCGACGACGTGGTCCCCTCTGTTATTTCCAGGAAGGTGTTTTATGCTTGGACAGCGCAACGATAATAATCCATCGCTGGAGCTTGTATGCCCAGCCGGTACACCAGCTGCTCTTAAAGCCGCTGCAGAAGCAGGTGCGCACAGCATCTATTGCGGCCTGCGCAATGAAACGAACGCCCGTAACTTTCCCGGCTTAAACTTCTCTGAAAAAGAGCTGAATGCCGGTGTCCGCCTCGCCCATAAACATGGCTCGCACGTTCTTGTTGCGGTCAATACGTTTGCTCGGGCAGGTGACACTCAAATCTGGAAGCGTGCAGTCGATGCCGTAAGCGCATCCGGGGCTGATGCCATTATTGCGGCTGATATTGCCGTTTTGGATTACGCAAAAGAAAAACATCCAGACCTTCGCTTGCACTTGTCTGTTCAGGCAGCAGCAGCAACGCCAGAGTCCATCAGCTTCTATCAGGATACATTTGGCGTGCAGCGTGTGGTTCTGCCACGCGTGATGTCGGTTGAGGAAATCGCGAAGCTGCATAAAGAGGTCACCGTCGAGACTGAAGTGTTTGTGTTTGGCGGTCTTTGTGTGATGACGGAAGGCCGATGTGCTCTTTCTTCTTATGCAACGGGCAAGTCTCCAAACTTGACTGGCGTCTGTTCTCCTCCTGCAGATGTTTCCTACGACGAAGATGGAAGCAATCTGTACGCTCGCTTGGGCGGCTTCACTATTGATGGATTTGGTAAAGGTGAAACTGCCGGTTACCCAACCTTGTGTAAAGGCCGCTTTAAAGCAGAGGGCGAAACCTCTTACTTGTTTGAAGATCCTGTCAGCCTGAATGCTGCAAGCTTGTTGCCTCGCCTTCAGAAAGCTGGCGTGACTGCTGTGAAAATTGAAGGTCGTCAACGCGGTAAAGCTTACATCTCTCAGGTGGTTAAAGCCTTCCGCTCCGCTGTGGACGCGCTGGATGAAGGCCGCAACGCAGAAGCAGAAGTCTCAGCCATGTTGAGCGCAATGACCGAAGGTGGACGCGAAACCACCGGCGCTTACAAGAAAATCTGGAGATAAGGACCGATTATGAGCAAGATTGAACTTTCCATTGGTCCCAACTTCTTCAACTGGCCAAACGACAAACTCGTCGATTTTTATGCCCGCATTGCTGATGAAGCGCCTGTTGAGCGCGTTTACATTGGCGAAGTGATTTGCGGCAAACGTATGCCGTTTAACGACAAGGTTTGGCCCGATATTTATGAGCGTCTCATAGACGCTGGCAAAACCGTTGTGTTTTCAACGATGGCGTTACCGGTAACAGTTCGGGACCGTAAATCTATCGCTGCGCTTTCTGAAGATGCTGATCTTGTCGAAGCCAATGATATTGCTGGGGTTCACAGACGGTCTGGGCAGCCTTTTGTCGGTGGCCCCTTCCTCAATATCTACAACGAGGAAACTGCCAAGATTCTCGTGAACCTTGGTATGGAAACATTCTGCCCGCCGGTTGAATTGCAGCTCAAATTTGTCGAGACAATCGCCAAGGCCCTTCCGGACCTGACCATCGAGCTGTTCGCGTTTGGCCGTCTTCCTCTGGCTGTTTCCGGGCGTTGTTATCATGCGCGTGCGCACAAGTTGCACAAAGATAACTGCCAATTTATCTGTGATCGTGATCCAGATGGTATGGACGTGACGACGCTGGATGATCAGAAATTCCTGTCAGCGAACGGTATTCAAACCCTATCTCACAGTGTGCAAGCTGTTACACTCAATCGAGATGAATTGCTGAGCAAAGGCATTGGCCGACTTCGCCTTTCTCCTCATGACATCGACATGATCGCAATTGCGGAAATCTTCCGCGATCTTGCCGATGGTAAGATTGATGGTTCTGAGGCAGAAGCTCGTTTGCAAGCTCAGTCTCTGCCCGGCGCTTTGGCAAATGGGTATCTTACCGGAAAGCCGGGTCACCTCTGGCAAGCTGATTAAGTTATTTGAGAGTTCAAAGAGTGCGGGGCTTCGGTTCCGCATTTTTCTTGTTATGCGTGCTTTGCCCGAAAATCGGGGCTCCTTTTCAGGAGGACGGCTTAGGAAAGAACGGTTGAGCTCATCACTTCAAGGATCACCTTGCGCAGTTCTTCTGCTGCCGTGATGCGCAGGTTCCTTTGCATTTCGACTGCGTCTTCCACTCGGCCTGCACGGATTATTTCCAGCAGATCCCAATGATCCCGGCTGGAGTTGGCTGGCATACCACGTTTTTTCAGCAGGAGATTTCGTGCGCGCTGCGAGCGGTCCCAAAGCTGGACAAATACCTTTTTCAGGTGCCCATTGCCGCTAAAGTCGATGACATTTTCGTGGAACTTTTTATCCGCAGCAGCCCAAACTTCCAAATCACCTCGCTCAAGTGACAAGTCCATCAGAACAACTGAATCTTCCAGTGTCTGAAGTTCCCTCGACTTTGCAGGTTTTTCAGTAAGCTTACGAACTGCAAGACTTTCAATTACCTCAAGTATCTCATAGATCTCTGAGATATCCTGAACGGTAACGGGAAGAACGCGCATACCCTGCCGCGGGCGCATTTCCACCAACCCATCCTTCTGCAGCATCAACATGGCTTCGCGCACTGGCGTACGGCTCATCTCCAACTGGGTAGCAGCTTCCTGCTCGAGAATCTGCGCGCCCGGTGCGAGCTGGTTCTCAAGGATTGCTTGCTTCAGCTTTCTGTAAGCTATGGCCACGTTTGAATTTGTTGAGCGCATGTCCGAAGGTGAGTTAGAGCCAAGATGCTTCCCCTCTAACATTCTGTCTTCAAATTGTCGATATTACCGTAACGTGAATATTAGTCGCGCTGCACATATAATCGTTACTTCGCCTATATGTATCAGTGGCTTCACGCATCATTCCTGTTTTGTGAAGAAATACTCAACTCTTTGGCAGTTGTGGGTTATCAACTCTGCCACCACACAACAGCGTAATAGACAAATATGTATCTGGTGATTTTACCGATGGCGACCAGAACAAAAAAGGTCATGAACTTCATTTTCAGGGTGCCAGCGATAACCGTGAGTGGGTCACCTATAATTGGAACCCACGCCAGCAGCATGGATGCCTGACCATAGCGTTTAAACCAGCTGACCGCCTTCTTATATTGACGTTCTTTGATCGGGAACCATGAGCGATCTTTGTAGTGCACCAGAAACCGACCACAGTACCAATTAAACACGGAACCCGCGATATTGCCCAGCGATGCAGCAGTTACCAGAATAAAGGGATCCCATCCTCCCACCAAAAGCAAACCACTTAAGGCAGCTTCGGATGATCCTGGGGCCAATGTGGCAGCTAAAAAAGAAAACGCAAACAAGCCACCATAAACACCAAGAGCCACAAGCATCTGAAGAAAAGCTCCATATTCCTTGAGAGGGATTATTCCGCCACCTGTTGAGCCCCCCTCCTATTGCAGGTTATGAAAGGAACACACAACTGGCTGTATCTAATGACAACCAGTTCGGAAATAAGGCATTCCTATTAGTTCTGGGGGAGAACATGGATAAGCAACAGAAAATCAACGTTGTTGACATGCATACGGGCGGGGAGCCCATGCGCATTGTGACAGGTGGCTATCCTGAGATTCCCGGCGATAGCATTTTGGCCAAGCGGCGTTACACACGAGATAACCTCGATCATCTACGTCATTTTCTGATGTTCGAGCCACGCGGCCATTTTGATATGTACGGCGCTGTTCTGGTTGAAGCCTCTCTTCCGGATGCACACTTTGGAGTGCTCTTCATTCACAATGAAGGCTACAGCACCATGTGTGGTCACGCGGTTATTGCACTGGGGCGTTATGCCATTGACCACGGTTTGGTTGAAGCAGTGTCTCCAGTCACTGAGGTGCGCATTGAGTGCCCATGCGGACTGGTTGTCGCCTCTGTAGAGGTGGAAAATGGTGTTGCGGGCGCCGTCTCGTTCCACTCCGTGCCTGCTTTCCTACATTCGCGTGATGTGACTGTGGATGTGAAAGGCCTTGGCGAGCTGACGGTGGACGTTTCCTATGGTGGTGCGTTCTACGGTTTGGCTCCTGCATCTGCTTTTGGTCTTGATGTTCAAAAATCGTGTTGTCGGGATCTTGTTGATGCAGCCAATGCTGTGAGCGATGCCATTCGGGCTGCTGTTACGCTGCACCATCCTGATGATGCAGATCTTGCTTTCTTGTACGGCACAATTCTAACGGATGGCAAAGACGCCTTCAGCGGTGATGCCACTGCAAACATTTGCGTTTTCGCTGACAGTCAGGTGGACCGTAGTCCTACTGGGTCCGGCGTCACAGCACGATTGGCAGCGCAAGCAGCCAAGGGCCTTATCGCCAAAGGCCAGACCCGCCGCTTTGAAAGCTTGATCTCCACCAGCTTTGAAGGAACTTATCTGAAGGATACCAAGTGCGGACCGCATGATGCAATCATCGCGCAGATTTCCGGGAAAGCACATTACAGCGGGGAAGCGACCTTCTGGCGTGAAAAAGATGATCCTGTTGGTAACGGCTTCCTCCTCAGGTAACTCTCTGTCGGTTTTCCAGTTTCCATCAAGTCTCTAGAAAAAGCAGGTTCCTCTTCTGTCACCAGATGCGGGACCTGCAATAGTCTATTTGGTTACTCGACACCGTTTTATAAAACACACGTATTTCAATAGGATAACCGAGAAATTTCGGTGACTAGCAATCGGGAAAGGTCAGCCATGTCCGTTGATCCTAAACATTTTCTACGCAGCTTGTTTGATGCTGCAATTGCATCTGCACAATCGGAAAAGTGTATCCCGAAATTTCTGCCGGAACCGCCAAAAGGCCGTCTTGTTGTTATTGGAGCAGGCAAAGCCTCAGCTGCTATGGCTCGCACCGTTGAAGACCATTGGCAGGGAGATCTGGAAGGCCTTGTGATCACCAGATACGGCTACACCGTGCCATGTAATACCATCGAGATTGTAGAGGCGGCTCATCCAGTGCCAGATCAAGCAGGCCTTGATGGTGCCAAGCGGATACTGGATCTTGTCTCCGGTCTTACAGAGGACGACACAGTTCTTTGCCTAATCTCGGGCGGTGGCTCTTCTCTTCTTCCTATGCCGTTTGGCAGCCTGTCTCTGGAAGATAAGCAGGCTATTAACAAAGCGCTGCTTCGATGTGGTGCAACGATCAGTGAGATGAACTGTGTTCGTCGCCACCTATCGCAGATTAAGGGCGGGCGTTTAGCAGCGGCTTGTCATCCTGCGAAAGTTGTCAATCTGCTCATTTCTGATGTGCCGGGTGATGATCCAATCAACATCGCCTCAGGCCCAACCGTTCCAGACCCGACCACCTGCGCGGATGCCTTGGCTATTGTGGAGTGTTACAGGATCGCACTTCCACCTACAGCACTGGAAATTCTGACAGCTGGTGAAGGCGAAACACCTGATGTGGATGATATCCGACTTAGCACCGTTGAAACGCATATGATTGCGACGCCGCAACTCGCGCTAGAAGCTGCGGCAAAGCTTTGTGAGGAACAGGGAATTCCGGCTTACATACTGGGAGATAGCATTGAGGGAGAAGCCTGCGATGTTGGTGTGGTGATGGCGGGTCTGGCAAAACAGGTTGCCTTGCGCGGACAACCATTCAAAGCGCCTTGCGTCCTCCTCTCAGGAGGCGAAACCACTGTCACTCTTAAAGGTAATGGGCGCGGAGGCCGCAATGTGGAATTTCTGCTATCTCTCGCCATTGCGCTGGATGGCCAGGAGGGCGTTTTTGCACTTGCCGGTGATACAGACGGAGTTGATGGGATTGAGGAAATCGCAGGTGCCTACTGTGATGCTTCCACTCTTGAGCGAGCATGGCGTCAGGGCATCAATCCGCGGCTTTCTCTTGCAAACAATGATGGGCATGGTTTTTTTGGAGCGTTGGGTGATGGCATCATCACCGGGCCAACACTGACAAACGTGAATGATTTCCGAGCGATCTTTATCAAAGAGATTTAGGCTCGAGCGTTCATATAGTCCGCCAGATCGTTCAGGGTTCTGGACGAATTCGACCTTCTTTGGCATAATGCCAGCATGCTTGATACACTCAGTGACATCCTCACCCGCCTTTCAGTCAAAGGCACGCTTTACTTCCGCACTTCCTTTTCTGTGCCGTGGGGCGTTGCTGTGCCCGCCTATGAGAACGTGGCTCGGTTCCACTTTGCGCATCGTGGCGACTGCATGGTACGGATTAAGGAGAGCGGTGAGAAAGTCCTGTTGGCGCAGGGAGACCTGCTGATCATCCCTCACGGGGCTGCACATGATCTTTATTGTGGGCGCTCTGACCAAGAAGTCATTCTTCCGCTGGACCGCGTTCTAGAGCTTTCCGGCTACAATGGCGAGGGTGTTCTGGTTTATGGCGGGGAGCAGGATGAACGTGAGACGCAACTCATCTGCGGTCACATCTCGCTTGCACCGAATGCGCGCCATCTCATTTTTGATCAACTGCCCAGCTACATTCACATTGCCAATTACGGAGAAACCGCCGGACGCTGGATGGAATCCACGTTGCGATTGATTGGGGACGAAACCGGCGGCACGCGGCTTGGCGGGGATCTCATAGCCCTAAAAATGACCGAGGTCTTGTTTGCTCAAGCCTTGCGCACTTTTATTGAGCGTGACGGTGAAAAGCATATTGGCCTCGCCGGGTTTGCTGATCCGCAATTGGGCCGTGCACTTAATGCTTTCCATAAGGCTCCCTCACGGGATTGGAGCGTTGAAGGCTTGGCGCGCGAGGCTGGACTTTCCAGAACCGGGTTTGCAACACAGTTTTCCAGCAAGATGGGCCTAACGCCTATGCAGTATCTCACCAGTTGGCGTATGCAAATTGCTCAGCAGGGGCTGGTTGACGAACACATGAGCGTTTCAGAAGTAGCTTCCCTTACCGGATATGCCTCTGAATCGGCCTTTACGCGGGTCTTCAAAAAAGAAGTAGGCATCACACCTGCAGCTTATCGCAGCGCTCATTGAGTATTTTTAGCCTAATCGTTTCGATTGCTGAACGATCTGCGTATTATCCTGAACGACCTGAAATTGAGGAATCTCGGTTCAACTCCTAGTCTCATTGCATCGACACTGATGAAGTCGAGGCGCTTGAAGAAGGAGAATTGTTATGTCCCTGCGGTTCGTTACAAAAGACATCCACGCCTACCTGGATTACCCAGTTGCTCTCTCATTGATGATAACACCGTTCATTCTGGGATTAGGTCAATCCAACCCACTTGCCCTCTGGCTCTCGGTGGTCACAGGCGCGGCGGCGTTTGCATTGACCCTCCTGACAGATCATCATTTAGGTTGGATCCGTGTTCTACCCTATAATTTCCATTTGGCGGTTGATGCAGCCGTTGGAGCGGTATTCCTGCTCGCGCCATTTGCGCTTGGTTTTACCGGATTGGATGCCACCTACTACTGGGCAAACGGACTTGCCGTCGCCATTGTTGTAAGCTTGCATAAACCAGAAATCGAGATGGCAACTGCCTGAGAAAACCTATCCCGCCACACCCTTGCATATAATTTAACCGTGAGTGCTTTGCAGTACTCGCGGTTTTTTTATTCTCGCAAAAATCAGCTCACTATGCAGATCGTTCAACCTAGCATTCAGATAGTACATACAATGGCGGCATATATTGCTTAATCGTACAAATACCTTCACTCTCCTTTCATCGGCAGAGGAACGGAATTCAACATAATTGCTGCTGACGCCCCTAAGAGGAGAAGAAGATGTTTAAGAGTCTCACCATTGTATCCGTATTGTTGGCAAGTGTTGCTGCTCAGAGCACCGCCGTTTTTGCAGCTGATGAATACAACGTTTCATCAGGCATCACAGCTGTCGGCGCTCCACTTGCATTGCACGGCGTGGATCCAGTCGCGTTTATCCAGTCAGGTCGTCCAGTTGAAGGTGCGGCAGAACTAGCATCCACACATGATGGCGCAGCCTACTACTTCTCTACTGCCGAGAACAAAAAGGCGTTTGATGCGAACCCAGAGGCCTTCGTGCCGCAAAATGGCGGGTTCTGCACCTTCGGCGTTTCTGTTGGCAAAAAGTTCGATGGTAATCCGTCTTATTCTGCCGTCATCGACAAGAAGCTCTACGTGTTCCTGAACAAAGAAGTTTATGACGCGTTCAACAAAAACCGTGCAGGTACAATCTCAAACGCTTCCGATCAGTGGGCACAAATTCGTAGCGTAGAGGTGGAGAAGCTTTAAAGCATCTCAACTCCTGAAAGTTCACCATTCAGCGGTGTAGCAAGCCCCTCTTGCTGCACCGCTTTTCATTTGTGGATCTGGTTCAGTTGTTCTTTTGTGGGGTCCGCACCTATTACTAATGCGATGAACGTATCCAGATCGATCCCGGAAACCATCAGCTCAGGCGCTCCTCCCAACTCAAGTGCAAGCATAACGGTTGCCACTGCATTAATGATTTGGATCGACACACCAATACGCGTGACCACCCCAGCCTTGTTGACTCAGATCAGCAGCCTTCGACCGACACCGCACCCATAATAAAACACCGGAGAATGAAGCAGAATATACGTAATTTAACTAGAGTTAATTCCCTCACCTGCCGCTCTTCTCGTGTTTGTGCATTTTCTGAAAGTATTTGTCTCAATCAGCACAGTTGCCGCTTTTGAGAAGTGCAAAGCTCATCCTCATAGAGACCGTCTCTAATGAGTGGTCTCTCCCACATATCGTGAGGAGTATGTCATGGCTGAGAATATTGCGTTTCAAGATCAGGTACGGTCCTTTGTGTCAGGCCTTGGCTTGGATCTTCCAGAGCCATGTGACGGAGCTTATTTCTTCTCCGTCGACGACCGTTGTCATCTGATCCTGTGCCAACATCATGACGCCTTCATCATGATGGCGCTGACAAGTGGTTTGCGCAAAGTGGACCTTTCTCAGGAACAAGCGTTGATGCTTTTGCAGCACAACGGCAATGCATTTACGCAACCGCATATCATTGCCTCCATCACCGGGCAGCGGGTGACGCATTGGACCGAGATTGCCGTGACAGGCAGTGTTGAGGCTATGCAAACAGCCTTTGACAGACTTCTCGATGCCAATGAGCGGCTGGAACGAGCGCAGCCCCGTGCGGCAGAAGAAGACTCCGAAGAGTTCCATATCCCCCTCCCGAAGTTTGGCTCGGACATGGTCATTATTGGCTCCTGACTGCGCTTTTTATTCGCCGGAATTTATTATTTTCACTTTGGTGTTTGAGACCTCCAACCAGAACGGAGGCCGACACCACCCCATTTAGAGGTGCCTTATGGGCCGTTCTCCAATTCATACAAAAGTTTCCCAACCTCCAGCTCCCCAAGAACAAACAGGGGCGAGTGCGAGCAAAACGTCCAGCTCTCATAAAGGGCATAAGGTTGCTCATGCCCAACCCAAGAATGTACATCGGTTACTTGACCAACTGGATGAGCTGAACGGTAAGAGCACACGGGCTAAGCAGCCTCCAAAGAGCGACAGGAAAGATCCTCAATTGCGTCCGCTGGCCTACCATAAACACCACAAGCCTGCGGATGAGCCGGTCCACCCGACCGACGGCATGTCCAGAGCAGCTAAGAAGGTGCGGTTTGAGGGCTATCGTCTGCCTCAAGACAAGTTACTGGCGAATGCTCAAAGCAAAACTGGGGCAACACCGTCCCAACCAGAGCCAACTGCAACCACAAGCGGACCAAAGCCAGAGGCTCCTCTTGCCGCTTTAGCTGGCACATTGGACCAAATCACCGCCAGCAATGATCCCGATTTGAGTGACCGTGTTGTAGCCGGGAAATCTGAAGCGCAGGCTAGTGGTGTAACTTCGCCTCAATCAGCAGCAGGCGCATCCAACAAACCAACGCTTGAAGCTCACGAAGGCCCGTTGATTACGCAGGCCCCAACTGAACAGGTTGAGGTAAAACCGCACCCTGCCCTGCTAGCCTTGCAGGAGCTGGACCTGACTGTAAGCCCAGAGGTTGAGGAGAAATTTCAAGCCTATCAGGAAAAGAAGGCTGCCTTTTTGAACGATCCGATAGGAACGGCTCATGAAGGACAGGAAGCTGCTGTCTGGCAGCACAGGATTAAAGATACATTAGGCATGCCTCAGGACAAGGCTGATACCTTTTTGAGGATGCAGTTCAGAACCGGATTGGATAATGATGCCCGGGCCTTGGCAAAGCAAGCATTTGAAGACGCTATTCAGGACCCACGGTTTGTCTCTTTTCTGAAAACTGCCGCTTTGGCGACACCGGAAGATTTGACCAGCGACCACAAAGAATTGCTGGTGTTCCTGAGCCAGAATATGAAAGCTCTGAATAAAGAAATTGTTGGGGACGTCAACTCTCTCATTCGCCAGCATGCTTACAGCAAAGGGCTGAGTGATGCGGTTGACCAAGCCAAGGCCAATGTTGTCACGGATAAGGACATCAAACACCTTAATGAGGTTGAGAAGGATGTTATTGCATTCCGCATGGCAACAGCCAAGCAATTGGGTGAGGCTTTAAACGCCAGCAATGATTTGCAGGCAACCATGAGCTTTGGGGATGCAATACTGGCGAGCACGCAAAGCCTTTCCCATGAGAATGGGAGAGCACAATACGCCCTTGCCAGTTTGCGTGAAGTTGCTTCTGCATTGACTGAACAACATCTCGCTCAAAACAACAGTCCAAAGAAAACGCAGGCATGGATAGCTAAACAGCCATGGGCAACGTTGGTCTCCGTTTCTATAAAAACGGATGGAGCCTACTTCAACGTAGGCACCGAATTGCGCGGGGAGACTGTACCTCTGCATGTTGGCAACAGCACCTTCTACGACAAGACCGAAGAGTTGCCACGGCAGGAATTGACCAAGACTGATCTGCGTCACAAACCAGAACGGGTGCTCAATGGCTTACGTTCCGATGACATTAGGCAGGCCTTGCAGCTGACACCAACCGGTGAAGACGGCATAGATGATTTGCTAATTGTAGAAAAGCCAAGCGACCTCGCTTTGATGTGGGGCAGCACACTGATGGCTGCACATGGACGTGGAGACAATATCTCGGAGTTGCTGCCAGATTATTTCGTCTTGCGTGAGGTTCGCTACCACAAACTGGAAGGTTTCTTGATTGAAACCGATATGCTGCAACCGGCATGGGTGGTTGAATACAAGCCAACCTCTCACACCCTGACCGAAGTTGGACGGATGAATACCTTGCCTCAAGCAGCGGCACGCAATTTGGCAGATCTGGCGATCAACCTGAATACAGCGAAGGCCACTCAAACTGAACAGAAGGATGAAGTCACTGGCTTGAAGAGCCGTCTGGACGCATTTTTGAGCACGAAAGGCGACGGCCTGCTGATGAGCTTTGGTAAGGCACACTTCGTCTTGGATAAGCTGATGGAGCATGCGCGTGACGAAGTTCATGCCCGGATCGAAAAAACAGGCGGCAGCTTGAAGAAGGTCCAGAAATGGGTCAGTGAGCAATCCTGGTCAGCTCTGTTTGATGTGACTGTCACGCGTCCTGAAGGCGGAAAGAAGAGCGAGTACCTCATTTCCGTAAAGCAGAAAACGCTGCCAGAACCTGTAGAACCGCACCACACCACTGTGACCGTGGAGGACCATGAGACACAGGAAGCAGGTGCGACAGCTCAAGCACAACACGACGAGTTTCCGGGATTGAGTGGTTCCTTACGGGCATTGCTACAGCCCGATATGCGGCAGCAGCTGATCATCAAGCCAACGGGTGAGTCCAATCTGGGTGCGGACATTGTTGAGAAGCCAAGCAAGTTGGCACGAGAATGGGGAGCCTTGTTGATGAAAGACAGCTCAGCTAAGGAGCAGTTGCCTGAATACTTGGAGTTGCGCGAAGTTCAGTACCACAGCGAGGCTAAGTTCACCTTTAGAAAAGGTCACTTGAAGACCTGTTGGGTATTGGAGTTCAAGCCTGAAGCTTTGAACACTGGCCGGCTCTAGCAATAGCTCAGAACGTGGGCGTATAACTCCCGCGTTCTGGTAGGCTGCCAACTCAGTTTGTAAACTCAATCAGCGCTTTTAGAGGATTGGGAACCAGTCTTCGCGCAGGGCTTGACCGGGCTTCATATCGTGACCTGGAAATGGTGGTGAGGTTTTGCCAGGACGTTCAATGTATCTGGCATCATCCCCTAGCAATCGCAATGAGAATGCGCGGCGACGTTGGTTGGTTGTATTGCCTCGCGCACCGTGCAGGACGTAGTAATTGAAGGCGACGGCATCACCCGGTTCCATAGTCCATTCGCGGATCGGCATGCCTTCCACGTCTGGATCCGGTACTGGCATATACGCATCACTATCAGCATAGAAGTTTTGTTCCGAGAGCCAGCGGGTTGGCAGGACTGCTTTTTCCCAGAGGTGAGAGCCTGCGACACAGCGCAGGGTCGCGTTCTCAACGGCATCCATTGGAGACCAGAAGCTGACAGTCTGTTGCCCCTCGACAAAATAGTAGGGACCATCCTGATGCCAAGGGGTCGCCTTGGTCGTACCCGGCTCTTTCACCAAGACATGGTCATGGAACATCTGTGTGGTTTGAGATTGCATCAGGTCCGCAGCAGCCTCTGCTGCCGGTGACGTGCGCACCACCTCTGCAAACTCCGGAATACGCATCCAGTTGCAGTAATCATCAAAAAAACGACCGCTCTCGCCTTTGTGGAGGTTCTCTGCTGCGTACTCGCCGGGCTCTGTCATGTTTCGCTCAATACCGGCCCGGATCAGGTCAACATGATCCTTGAACAGTCCTTTGATCAGCACGACACCCTCGCGCTGATAGGTGTCGATGTGATCTTGAGTTATGAGCGAAGAAGGCATGGCGCAATCCATTTTGTTGGCTAAGCGACCAACCCTAATGGAATGCGCATAAGTATAAATACAACTAAAGATAAGCGAGAGTTGTAGCGACGCGCCTCGGTGCCAATCCCTTTACAGGGCGGTTGCAAATGGCTCGCCAACTTTGACAAGGGTTTCCTTGCCTGCAGCACTGTTGGCAACCAAATCGTCGCTGAACGTTATCGCGTTCGGTTCAAAAACCACAACAACCGTAGAGCCGCCGAATTTGAAGTAGCCCTTCTCGTCCATTTTCTCGACATGACCTGTTGTCTTTGTATTGACGATGCCGCCCACACCAAAAGCGCCAACTTCCACGTAGCATATAGTGCCTGCCTTGGCGGTTTTGAGAAGCGTGTAGCTGCGTTTGTTCTCGCCAAAGACATCCGGCCCGGCACCCAGCGCAATTGGGTTTACGGAATGAAGAGCGCCGCTGATATCTTTGCTTCCCACGATCTCACCAGCGCACGGGAAGTGGTAGCGGTGGTAGTCGGCTGGACACAGGCGGACGATTGCAAGAGACCCACCGATGAAGCGCTTGGATATCCCCGGCAGCATCCTACGGATCGAGAAGGGATGGCCTTTGACTGGCACGAAGGTATCTTCATCCAGTTTTGGGAACACCAACACACGGCCATCAGCCGGACTCACGATTGTATCCTCTGCGGTATCGTAAAGGCGTGTGCCCTCTTTCAAATGCCGGACAAAGAATTCGTTGAATGAAGCGAAACTCTCCTGCGGATCGGCAAATTCAGCGGTGTCGATGCTCAGTTCATCAATTGCGCCTTGGATTTTACCTTTGGAGAGCGGGCTATCGTAATACCAGCCCATCAGCCTGCTGAGAACTGGAGACCGAAACAAGAGGCGTTCAATGATGCTGGAACTTGAATCCTGATAGGCCCAGCGGATCCACTTCTCGCCCAGAACCGTTTCCTCAAACTGTGCTCCTGTTACACGGTCAATCACGATAATGGGTTGTTTCTCAGACATCTGCCAGCCTTACATGGGAGTTTTGAAGAGGCTTTACTAGGTGAGATGCAATGAGAAGGCAAGAGTAAGGGGCGTGAGAACACCTGCGCAGAATTTCGCAGCTTCAACAAACTTTGGGAATTCGAAATTGCGGTAGTTTAATTTAACCTTCGTCAATCGTTCTTATCAAAAACTCATAACAACCCCAAATAATAGTCAATTTTTATTCCAAACTCGCAAAGTATTCATAGTTATTTTTTTACTACTCCAGTTATTTATTCTCAGATCAACCCAAAAACAACGCATAATTACTCGAATAGAAATTGGAACAAGTCCAATAAATATCTCAATCTCGGAGTTTCTTGATGCCTGTGAAAAAGCTCACCCCGGAACAACACCAATGGGCTCAAAAAATTTATAAACATCTTCAATGGAAATTTCCTATTGCAGAGGAAGCTCCCTCAGAAGAGGCGGAGTTGGAAAATGTGCTCCTTGACGATGTTTCCCGAGCTAACGGTGAATCTTGGTGACGGAGTGAATTGCGGCGTATCATAGCAAGTGTTCGAAGCTTGCTTTTGACTCCAGAGGAGCTGATACGCCTATGACAGATGATAGTGTTATCCCGCTTGTGCAGCCAGGGGAATTTCAAGATGCGCTCACGGAAGTTTTGCGTTCGGGTGCACAGCAACTTTTGCGAGCGGCCATTGAGAGTGAAGTCATGAGCGTGCTTTCGCTTTACTCGGACTTAAAATTACCAGATGGCCGTCAGCGGGTGGTCCGGCATGGGCATTTGCCAGAGCGCCAGGTCCAAACTGGGGTTGGGCCTGTCACGGTCAGCAAACCTCGGATCCGGGATCGAGATGAGAATGCAGAAGAGAAAATTCATTACCATTCCAATCTGTTACCTAATTATCTGCGCCGTTCAACCAGTCTTGATGAATTGATCCCAGCGCTCTATTTGCGTGGGGTTTCCACCAATGATGTTCAGCAAGCTTTAAGTGCTTTGTTGGGTGTTGATGCTCCCAACCTTTCGCCGGATGTCATCCGCGGCCTTGTCAAAAGCTGGCGATCTTTATGGGAAGAGTGGAAAACTCGAGACCTGTCAGCGCGCAACTACGTTTATATGTGGGCAGATGGCATCTATCTGAAAGCCCGGGGAGAACGGGAAAGTCGCTGTATTCTGGTGTTGATCGGGGCAACACCGGAAGGCAAGAAAGAGCTGATTGGCTTTGATGATGGCTACCGGGAAGATACTCAGAGCTGGCGGGAACTATTGCTTGCTCTCAAAGCTCGTGGCCTGCAGATCGAACCGAAATTAGCAGTGGGAGATGGTGCTCTGGGTTTCTGGGCGGCATTGCGGGAAGTCTTTGGCACAACAAAAGCTCAACGCTGCTGGGTCCACAAGACAATGAACGTCCTAAGCAAAATGCCTAAATCCTTGCAGGCCAAAGCGAAAAAGGATCTACAGGATATCTGGATGGCGGAAAATCGTGCAGATGCAGAGACGGCTTTTGATCTTTTCATAGAGAAATTTGAGGTTAAATACCCCAAAGCCACGCAATGCCTTGCCAAGGATAGGATCGAACTGTTGGCTTTTTATGACTTTCCTGCTGAGCATTGGGGGCATATCAGAACCACCAATCCAATTGAATCAACCTTTGCAACTGTGCGCCATAGAACAAGGCAAACCAAGAATTGCCTCTCCCGGGATACTGCAATGCCAATGGTCTTCATGCTGATCAAGGCAGCGGAGAAGCGCTGGCAGAAATTGAGAGGCAAAAATCAATTGCCTAAGATAATACAGGGTGTCATCTTCACGAATGGCATCGAGAGTGATGCAAACCAAAATCACGCCGCGTGAAACCCATCACCAACTTTTGCGGTTAGCTCATGTTTCCCTGGATGACGTGTCTCTTAATGATCCAGAATTGGGCGAAGAACCACCGCAACAGCAAGATGAGTTAGCGGCGAAGACGGACGCTTACAAAGCTGGAAAGGCGAAGCTTAACAAACGATTGCGTGCATTGGACAAAGCCATTCGTGTGGCGGGTAAAAGGCGGCCTGTTTTCGTTGATGAGGATAATCGCTCGCTCTTTGATGACGCTCAAACACTTGCCAAAGAACAAGTGGATTTGGCGAACAAGATCATCATCAAGCCCAATGCTGACGGTGTTATTGATATTGCCGGGATGACAGCGCACTTGGACAAAGGGGATCAATACCTGAGCACAATGCAAGTTGCCTACCAGAAGGGTCAGGGCGTTGCGGTAGAAGAGCTCAAAGAACTTAAGGTGACAGCCCAGCAACACCAACAAAAGGTGGAAGCGCTTTATAAAGGCCGAGACGATTTCGCTAAATGGGATATCGACCTTACAGAATTTGATGATGCTTATAGTCGTGCGCTCGACAATTTTACCGAAATGAATAAAGCGATTAATGGCTACGTTGTGGCTGACGTAGATAAGACCCTTGCTACATCCAAAGAACAATTAAACGAGTTCGCAAAAGCAAGTCAAAAAGCAGAGCGCTTTGTTGATGCGGCTGAAGCTGAGCTCTTCCTCAAAGTATCAATGGCGGAGCGAGGCATTGCAGAGCTCTTTACCAAAAGATCAGAACTTGAGAACGATCCCGCGCAATTGTCTGCTTTTGATAGGGTTTACAACGCTGCCACTGCGGACACAGCTCGAGCAAATGCAGCCATCAGAGTACAGCATGGCAGGGAAATTGACAGCGCCGCCCAGGATGCAGAAAAGCGGTTGACGGAGTTGCAACAGATCTTTTTGCAGGCCAAAGGCAGTTCCTCCGAAGAGGCTGAAATCACACCTGCGGATAACGGTGATGCCGACTATATCAAACAGCTTTCTAAAGATGTGGCAGCACTAAACAAAACGGTTGAGTCAGTTGATGGGCAACGCGACCTTATAAAAAACCACGGTTTGAATTTCGCAGAATTTAAAAACGCTCATCAAGCGGCTAAAACCAGTGTTGTCGGCGCACAATCTGATTTGCTCGCAGGTGATACACGATCAGCAGAATCCAGAATGTCAGATGTGCGCAACAGCATCGCAGAGATGAAGGGGCTGGTTAAAGAAGCCGAGGCTGCCCTTGACGTAGTTGCAGATCAGATAGTGTTACTTCGGAAAGAATTCGCGGGCCTTGCTGATAATCGAGTGAGCTTTGCCAAACTTGCTGAACTCAGTGATTTTGGAGCCAAACAACTCAGGAAGTTTGATAGTGTTTGTGGTGAGGTTGATGCCCGCATAGATTATGCCGAGGCTTGCATCACCTCACAGAGTATCAATGAGGCATATCAAGCAATTGACAACTCGCAAGACGGAATGAAAAGGCTGAAGGGAGACATTGAGAGCCTGTTGTGGATGCCAAAAATAAGCACGGCAGCAACAGAACAAGAGGCCAAAGAGAGTTTTGAAAAGGCCATTGCCAAAGTCCGAGATGGTATTGAAGAATTCAGCAAGAAACGAACTGTTTTCAAAGATACAGAGGAGCTGAAAATCTTTGAAAACATACATGACAAAGCGGTTGGATTTGCTGATCAGGCGGACAATTTTCTCGCTAGAAAGAAGTTTGAGCAGGCAGAAGACGTTTTAGAGAACGCACGGGTTACGCTGGATGGTTTGGAAACGGTTTATGAGCGCGGTCTCAATACGGCAGCAAAGGTAGAGACCTTCCTCGCTGAAGTTGAGGAAACAAAAGACAGAATAAATGCAGTCTATAAGCAAGGCATCGCCCTTGAAAATCAGGATCATAAAAACGACTTCCTGAGTTACAACACGATTGCCACGGACTTTGCTCTTCAGGTGGAGGGTTATATCGGAGAGGGCAAAACCAAAGACGCCCGTGCGATACTTGCAAAGCTCAAAATTGCAATTGTAAACCTTGAGAGCTGCCTCACTCAGACACCTCAAACGACAGACCCGAAAGCAGAGCCTGAACCTGTTGTCGCAGCGCCTCAAGAACAGGCTCCTGAAGAGTCCACTGCAGATGATCCTCGCACGAGTGAACAGAAAGAGCTTGCAACGCAGGCCTCGCAGATCAACACGGCGATCCATACCACCTTTAGCCAAGGACGGCCGATGTGTGTTGATGAGTACGTGAAGAACCTTGAGGATGCCTATGCTGCAGCTCTAGAGCGCTGTGAGGAAGCGACGGCCTTGGTTAGCTCGGGCAACATTGAAAGCGCGAAGGCCGCAATTTCCGGCGCCAAGCAAGCTCTTATCCTCTTGCAGCGGATTCAGGACAACAGCAGAACAATCCTCGCATCCTTGATGAACGGGATCACAGAGGGCGCGTCCTATTATGAGCAAGGTGCGGAGGAGACCTACGCCAAGCGTGCCGAGTTTGATGACTGGAGTATTGACCTTACCGTATTTGATAAGGCCTACAGCATAGCGAAGGACAATCTTGCCAATTTGAGAGCTGCGATCAAAGCTTCTCAGACGGAAGTTGCAAAGGTGACCCTCAACACGGCTGAAGATTACAAGCAAGCACTGGCGGAAGCTTATGCGGTTGCTAAAAGTGACCGGGACTTAGCGCGGACCGACCTGATTATCCAATGCTCTGATGTCCAGTCAGCTCTTTCGCGTCTTTCTACAGATCGGCCACGTCTGGAAGGCGATACATCCCTGTCTGGCCAGTTTGACAAAATCTATGGCACGGCATTTTCAGGTGTTGAACGTATGTTAGCTGCGATGAAGGCCAGCAATGGCAAGGCCGCTGAGAAAGAGATCCTTGAGGTCGAAAGGCTCATGGCAACTTTGGAAGAGCTGCTGAACCAAGCTGAGCCTCTTGCTCCTGAAGAGGAAGAGCAGGCCGAGACTGGCGACACCACAACGGTTGTTGGTGAAGGTGAGCGTATTCTTGCTGCTATTGATGGCCTTCAAGGTGAGTTGAACTCTTACAATTCCAACAAGGAGGTGTTCAAGCTTAGTGAAGAGCGTTCAAACTTTGAGAGTATGTACGACAAGACCAAAGCGTTTGTTGATAAGGCAAGAGCCTTGCTGGCAGCGGGAGAGGATGGCAAGGCTGAAGACGTTCTTGAGAATGCGCAGATCACCATGGAGAGTGTTCAGATTGCGTTTGAACGTGGACAATCCACTGCTGCTAGAATCGATGACTACCAGCAGGTTCTTGAGCAAGCCAATAACAAAGTCACTAAACTTTATGGGCAGCATAATCTTATCAAGGACGAGCAGGAGCTGCTGACATTTACTGACCATAGTAAGACAGCCAGCGAGACCGCGCTTAAAGCTGAAGCGGCCTTGAAAACCGCCAATTTTGCGTTGGCAGATGCTGAACTTGGAGCCATGCACGGGCTTATTGCTAATATGGAAAAGCTTATCAAACTGCAAAGCTCCAAGCGGCATAAGTTGAAGGCCGCGCTTAAGCGCAAAAGAAAGAAGTGATGAGTAGATTGGTGCGGTGACTGCTATTGCCGCATCATTTTGTGCGTGGTTCAGCCAGGGATTGCGTGCTCTTACACCCCTATTTCTTGTTGTGAATGACGACTGCTTACAGCAGAATGTAAGTGGTGTTTGAATCTGTTTGGAAATCTTTTTTTGAAAGACTGCCTCAGCGGTATTTGCCAGAGCTTTCAAATTCGGGATTGGACTTACAGAATGAAAAGCATCTTCAAGTTTGGTGTGTGCGTTATTGCTTTTTCATCACTTGCTGCTTGCCAGACGACCACTGTCGGGCAAGGACGGATTGCGGGGAAGAAGGGTGCGCAGGATGTTAATTTTCAAGTCACCGAGAGTTTTTTTGGCAGTGGTGGAGCTGCGGCCACTGCAACTTTGCCTGATGGAGAAGTCTTTACCGGTAAGCTTGTGACCCCCAAACGCCAGTCCACCAATGTTGGAGAGACCGATGGCTTTGGCGATGGGTTTGATGACTTTGACGACTTCGATGATGGGTTTGACGATTTTGATGACGGCCCGTTCTTCATCACCACCTATTCAACCACTTACAGTCCTATCGCGCGGGGCGTGCTTTTCAGTGCCAAACGCAGCATGCGCTGTCAGATTACCTTGAGCAGCCCACGTGCAGGTTTCTCTGATGGTGGTGTTGGGCAATGTCAGCTTTCCAACGGCGGTGCTTTCCCCGTTGAGTTTTAGGGGCTTTGTTTCTTGTCCATTGGCCGTGTGATGAGCTAAATTGCGCGGTTCTTTTTGCTATCTGTGCTTTTTGTGACTGCTGACCCTCGCATCCCTGACCTACTGCCAGTTCAGGGGCTTTTGGCTGTGGTGTTGGGTTTTAGGAACCGACCTCAAGGCAGCTGAAACCGATATTCAATACCTCGAGATTGGTGAACTACAATGAATAATATTTTTAAAGTTGGTGTGTGCGTTGCTGCTTTTTCGGCCTTGGTTGGTTGTCAGTCTACCACCACGGGGCAAGGGCGTGTTGTTAGCAAGGACGGCAAGAACTCGCAGAGCGTGACGTTTCAGGTGACTGAAGAGTTTCTTGATAATGGCGGCGCGTCTGTTGTTGCGACCCTTTCCAGCGGTGAGTTTTTTACCGGTAAGCTGGTGACTGAAAAGAAGCAGACTGAAGGAACTGAGGACGGGTTTGTTTTTGGTGATGACAAGGACGATGACGAAGACTCTTTCTTCTCCTCCAGCTCTTCAACCACTTACAGCTCCAAAGCCAGAGGCGTGCTGTTTAGCGCGGCTCGCTCCATGCAGTGCCAGATTACTTTGAGTAACCCAAGCTTTGGCTTTTCTGATGGTGGTGTTGGCCAGTGTAAGATCTCTACTGGCGAGACTGTTCCAGTTCAGTTCTAATTTGAACCCTACCGTAAAAGCCTGAGAAGCGTTGCGCCTCTCAGGCAAGTTTAGCGGAGGCTATGCCTCTGCCATCTCTCTCTGCTTATTAGGTTTTGGATAGGTCCAGCGCGCAAGGATCGAGCAATTCCGATATCTTTTCGCTACTTCCCTGCACATCTTCAATGTGGCTGCGCACAGTGTCAAACAGCGTCAGCAACGCCTCATATTCCTGTGTATGCTCCATGCGCTCACTCATCATCACACTCATGGAATAGACTAGGTTTTTGAGGTGGTTGGCTGAAAGGCGAAGCTGGTCCACTTCATTGCGAAGGGACATATGGGCATTATTCTCATTTCCAATGGTCGTCATATCATACCTCTAAGCAGGCGGTTGAATGATCCGCTCGGCATAGAGCTTTCGACGGCCCACTGGCGAGCGGGAGGTTCGAAACCTGGCTTAGACAGGCGGGTTTATTCCCCCGTGAAGGGTATTATATTCACCGCCCTCCCGCCCATAAGCGAGAGTTTGCATTTGGAGAGCTAACTCCAGACACAAAAAGACCGCGTATTACGGCTGCGGTGACCGCTAAGCAAAAAAGGTTTCGACGCCTCAACTCAAGGATGCGACGTCTAGCAGCGGGTGTCAATGAGAGGAAATGGAATTACCCCATAAAGGCAGGGAGTTGGTGGGGTGTAAGGAGAGCCGATTATGTACAAAGCATGCGAATAGAGCGAAACTCAGAGCAAGCGACTCGTGCAAAATGTACTTTGGATATTGGATATTAGCTGATGGATCCCGTCAAAATTGGGAGCTAACGGTGAATCTTGGTGACGGAGTGAATTGCGGCGTATCATAGCAAGTGATTGAGGCTTGCTTTTGACTCCAGAGGAGCTGATACGCCTATGACAGATGATAGTGTTATCCCGCTTGTGCAGCCAGGGGAATTTCAAGATGCACTTACGGAAGTTTTGCGTTCGGGTGCACAGCAACTTTTGCGAGCGGCCATTGAGAGTGAAGTCATGAGCGTGCTTTCGCTTTACTCGGACTTAAAATTACCAGATGGCCGTCAGCGGGTGGTTCGGCATGGGCATTTGCCAGAGCGACAGGTCCAGACTGGCGTTGGGCCAGTCACGGTCAGCAAACCTCGGATCCGGGATCGAGATGAGAATGCAGAAGAGAAAATTCATTACCATTCCAATCTGTTACCTAATTATCTGCGCCGTTCAACCAGTCTTGATGAATTGATCCCAGCGCTCTATTTGCGTGGGGTTTCTACCAATAATGTTCAGCAAGCTTTGAGTGCTTTGTTGGGTGTTGATGCCCCCAACCTTTCACCGGATGTCATCCGCGGCCTTGTCAAAAGCTGGCGATCTTTATGGGAAGAGTGGAAAACCAGAGACCTGTCAGCGCGCAACTACGTTTATATGTGGGCAGATGGCATCTATCTGAAAGCCCGGGGAGAACGGGAAAGTCGCTGTATTCTGGTGTTGATCGGGGCAACACCGGAAGGCAAGAAAGAGCTGATTGGCTTTGATGATGGCTACCGGGAAGATACTCAGAGCTGGCGGGAGCTACTGCTTGCTCTCAAAGCTCGCGGCTTGCAGATCGAACCGAAGTTGGCTGTCGGTGATGGTGCTCTGGGTTTCTGGGCGGCATTGCGGGAAGTCTTTAGCACAACAAAAGCTCAACGCTGCTGGGTCCACAAGACAATGAATGTCTTAAGCAAAATGCCTAAATCCTTGCAGGCCAAAGCAAAGAAAGATCTACAGGATATCTGGATGGCAGAGAACCGCGTAGATGCTGAGACGGCTTTTGATCTTTTCATAGAGAAATTTGAGGCCAAATACCCCAAAGCCACGCAATGCCTTGCCAAGGATAGGATCGAACTGTTGGCTTTTTATGACTTTCCTGCTGAGCATTGGGGGCATATCAGAACCACCAATCCAATTGAATCAACCTTTGCGACTGTGCGCCACAGAACAAGGCAGACCAAGAACTGCCTCTCCCGGGATACTGCAATGCCAATGGTCTTCATGCTGATCAAGGCAGCGGAGAAGCGCTGGCAGAAATTGAGAGGCAAAAATCAATTGCCTAAGATAATACAGGGTGTCATCTTCAAAAATGGCATCGAGAGTGATGCAAACCAAAATCACGCCGCCTGAAACCCATCACCAACTTTTGCGGTTAGCTCCAAAATTGGGCCTATGGATGGATTAAAATCCTATGCCAATCTGAAGGCCTACGATGCGGCACAAGAAGTCCATCAAATTTCAGAATTTAATTTGTACTCAGATGCTTGGTTTCAGGGAGAGATAAACGGCGACTGCCCTTACAACTTCCTCAATCTCATGGCAGCAGATGAGAAATTTGGCAATATTCGGCCCGCTGTTGTCCTAAGGGTTCGCTGGTATGCTGAATTAGCTAGTGTTCTTCCTAAATTCACCCGAGAAACTTCAGACAAAGAATATCACGCTGGAGGAACACAAGACGAAATTGCAGCACTTGCTTCTCTTCGTCTGGGAGTGCGCTTAAAGGCAGGGAGTGAGATCAGATCATTTGGTTTCGACAACACGGACCCTTTGGGGAAACCCGAACCAGAACGAAGCCCTCCACCGATCTTACATTGCAAGAGAAACCAACAGGTTGTTCCTCGCGTTTTTCAATCTGCACAACTGTGCAACCTAGTAACTCTCAATCAGCTTGGCAAACTAACGAGGGAACAATTCACGCCACTCATAAAATCCGCCAGACTGTTTCAGGAAGCCCTTTGGGTTGTCGAAAGCGCTCCTGAACAAGCTTGGTTGATGCTGACAAGTGCATTGGAAACCGCCGCTGTTTTCCACGAACCAAAAAACCCCAAATCTTTACATGCTTTTGAACATACTCAACCAGAATTAACCCGATATCTAAAAGAAAATGCCGACGACAGAGTACTCAAAGAGGTCGCAAGGGTTCTAGGAGGTAGTCAAAAAGCAACAAAGAAATTTTTGGATTTTATAGCTCATTTTCAACCCTCCCCACCTAAAAAGAGGCCTCACAAAAACTCCCAGTTAGATTTTTCAGGCGAAACCTTCAACGAAGCAATGAGACTGATTTATCAATATAGATCCCTTGCCCTGCATGATGGGAAACCCTTTCCAGCTCCTATGTGTGCCTCTCCCTTCCAACATCAAGAGTGGGATGCTCCCGCAGAAGTTGGTACAGTTGGACTAGCGGTTTCGACACTAGGGGCAACTTGGTCAAGAGAAGATTTGCCTATATGCCTAAATCTGTTCGTTTATATCGTGGAGGTAACTTTAAATAAATGGTGGGAAAGCATGCTGGAAGAATAGGAGACTACTGCTGACCTTCTCTTGATATCACTCCATCTTCTCAGGCATCCCCTTGCCGTTGTTCCACCATCTGTTTGGGTTGTCGCTTTTGGGGTTGTAGGCTGCTCTGCTGGCCCAGTCTTCGCGCAGGAAGATGACGGGCTCCTCGTAATGGTGTGCGTAGATGATTGCATCCATTACTTTTTCCAGCAGTTTCAGGTCCCGCTCTATGGAGATTTTGAGTTCCACCATAGGGTAGGTTTCCGTCATGCCCGCCTCAAAGCCCTTAATATGCGTTGTGGTGGTGGAGTTGGCTTCCGGCTGTGCTGTTTCTTTGCCGAGTGCTGAAATGCTGGCGTTGCGCTGATACCGCCCGAAACTGAGGGGATGCACCTGCATCACCGCATCCAGAATACGGTCTGTATCCTCGGGCAAGGTTTGAATCTCGATGGTCCAAACAGGTTCAAAACGCCCGGATTTCGCCTTGTAGGCCAGTAGGTCCGTCATAAAAATTCCAGTATTATTTTGTGTCGTTTGGTTTGCCGAAGAACGTGCCGTAGAGCCCGAAGACGCCGACCAGACAGATCAACGTGCCTGCAATTACATTGAACACCGAGCCTTGGTAAAATGCTGTGTAGGCGAAGTAGGCTCCGTACCCGCTGAGGAAGCAGGTGACACTCACATATAAGATGTTGCGGAAATTGCGCATTGGAGAGCCTCACTGGTCGCCGGAGTAGCGGCTTGGATTATGCGCAAACACTAGCAGATTCCCCTCGTCTGGCTAGTGTGACCTCCTGCTCATGTGGGTGCGGGCATGTCGCATTTTTTCAATACGCGGATTTGATGGCTCGTTAGGATTTACCCGTGAAAACAGGAGGAATCTCATGCACTTTAAATATGTTATTTTGTACGTTGAAAGCCCACGCGACACGATCGACTTTTTCTGCAAGGCGTTTGACGTGACACCCGGCATGATTACCCAGGAAGGAGACTTTGGTGAGGTCAACACCGGAGAAACCACGCTGGCGTTCTCCTCTCTCAAACTGATGGAAGACCTCGGTAAATCCCCTGCCCGTGCAGATGCCAAGAACCCGTGCTTTGAGATTGCGTTTCTGACCGATGATGTGGCGGGTGGACTGGCGAAAGCGCTGAAAGCCGGAGCTGGGCTTGTGCAGGATGTGAAGCAGGAAGAATGGGGACAGACGACCTCTTACGTGACCGACACAAATGGATTTCTGATTGAGATCTGCTCGCCGGTGACGGCTCCCGCTTAAGCGCTGCTTTAACCGAATGCGATGGATTTGACCTGCTGCTGAAAGCTCGTGTGCCCAGCGAATTGCATGGGTGATACGCCAAACCAACGCTGGAATTCTCGCGTCATGTGGGCTTGGTCACAAAAGCCGGTTTCCAACGCAAAATCTGCCCAGCTTTCAGGTTGGTTTATGCGACGTGCGGCTTGCCGGATGCGTGCCAGCTGTCGCCAATACACAGGCGAGCGGTTGGTGTGCCGGGCTAACGTGCGTTGCAGTGTTTTGAGCGTCACCCCCAACGCTCTCGCGGAGGCGGCAATGGTTTGTTGCTCCTCCGCAAGACATCCCAGTGCCTCGGACGCCCTTGAGTTCAGCTGGGTGTAATCTTGCAGGAGCTCACAGACCGTTGCTTCATCCCAGGATTGGAGTTGGCCTAAGGCAGTGATGAGGTCTGGGTCGTTCACCTGCGCACCCGGCGCGAGGCGAAATCCTATCATCCGCTGGACGCACATGCGCTCTGGCTGTTGCGGGCTATCGTAGAGGGTGGTTACACGCCACTGCGGGCGCTGGCCTTCCAGTTCTGTGACGATCAGATCGCGGCAGCCATCCGGCAGGATTGGGCCTGATCCCCCGAGTTGACCGGAATGATGCCAAACCTGTGCAACTGTGTGTGGCAGGGAGGGTTTTATGCTGGCTTGCGGTGTAGCTGCGCTCAACGTTCCTCTCCATATGATGCTCACGGTTGCTTGCTTGTACCGTATACAAGTAATAGTTTTCCGTTGCCACTTTCTCTACTGCTCTTCTTCGGCCAGATAACGTTCCAGTTTGTCTTTGTTGGCGACTTTGAGTTCGCGGCCCATTTTCTTTACCAGTCCTTGCTCAATGAGCTGGCTGACTGCACGGCGGTAGACACGTTCTGAACAGCCAAAGCGCTCGGCCTCGCGGAAGACGCGTTCAAACTGGATGGGCGGTTTGTTGCCTAGCTCGCGCAAAAGCAAATCATTCGCGATGTTATACGCCAGTGGGTACATGAAGTGCGAGGTGACACGATCCATAACCCCCTGATAGGTCTCTGCCAGACACTGGCTTAGCCAGATACCCACATGAGGATGCTGGACCAACAGCGCCTCCAGATCTAAAGTCGGGATTATCCGCACGCTCACAGGGCCATCGCAGCGAATATCAAACTGGATTTGCTTTCCGGTCAGAAATTCGACTTCTCCATAGAGGCGATCCTCAATATTGAACCTGCCATGACTGAAGCGCCGGCCATTGGCTGCCGTATAGCTAACTGTGCAGTAGCCTTCCTCAATCCAATACAGGTGCCTGAGGGTTTGCCCTTGCCTCAGCAAGTACTCTCCGGGCTTCATATGGCGCAGAAGAAACGGACCATTTTTGATCCATTGCGTCACTTCTGTGTGTCCTATTTGAGCAAGTGATTTAATTGTCATTTTTGCTTTATTTAATTCAGAGATACGGACAAATGTCCTGTTATCGAATCGGAGATATTTCTAGCGTGGTCCATGACAGCTGCATAGGAGAATCTGATGACACCGCATATCAACGCCCAGACTGGAGACTTTGCTGAAACAGTCCTCATGCCGGGTGATCCGCTTCGCGCAAAGTATATTGCAGAGACCTATCTTAAAAATGTACGTGAAGTTACGAATGTGCGTAACGTGCTCGGGTTTACTGGCGATTACAAAGGTAAATCCATTTCCGTTATGGCGCATGGCATGGGTATGCCGTCGATCTCCATTTATGCACACGAGCTCATCAACTTCTATGGTGTTAAACAGCTCATCCGTGTTGGTAGCTGTGGCGGTGTTTCTGAAGACCTGAAACTGCGCGACCTTATTGTTGCAACCGGTGCCAGTACCTCTTCCTCCATGATCCGCGATCGCTTTGCAGGTTATGATTACGCTGCAGCTCCGGATTTTGGATTGCTGCGCGCCTGCGCTGAGACTGCTGACAAGCTGGAGCTGTCACCGCATTTCGGGAATATCCTTTCGGGTGATCTGTTCTACGGCTCCAACCCTGCTCTTTTGCCTGCCATGCAAAAAATGGGTGTACTGGCTGTTGAGATGGAAGCAGCAGCTTTGTTTGCCATTGCAGCAGAAGCCCGCGTGAAAGCGCTTTGTGTTCTCACAGTTTCTGACCACCTGATTACAGCAGAAGAAACCACTTCGGAAGAACGGCAGACCAGCTTCAACCAGATGATGGAACTCGCGCTGGAAACTGCATACGCAACACTTCCAGAAACGGCTGACGCATAATGAACATGGAATTTGTAGGCTATCTGGCCTCATTCACTGTGATGACTTCCCTTTTGATGGGCAATGTCGTGTGGCTTCGCGTGATCAATCTGGTCGGGTGTATTTTGTTCACTGCCTACGGTTTGGCAGTGGAAGCTTACCCGGTTGTGCTGCTCAACGGCATCTGCGTGTTCATCAACCTTTACCATCTGGCAAAACTGAGAAAAGAACAACAACAAGCACTTACGCCACTAGAAGCGTAAGGCTCTCACCTAAGAACAAGCCAGAATAAATCAAACTAACAAGCCGGAGCGCGGACACCCGCCTCCGGCTTTTTTATGAGCTGGTGCTTATGTGGACCGACTTGCATTCGTTGGTTGTTTAACGTGATGCCATAGATCGAAACACCAAAATTCAGAATATTCACCTCAGTGCTCACCCGTTTTCGTGATGAAGTCGTCAGTTAAGTGAACCATTGTATTTTGCCAATTTGAAAAGTAGTTCCACTCAATAAATTGCTTTGATGTGTTTGGTGATGAAGTCGGTAAACACCTTGATTTTGGGAGAGATGAGCTCTCGTTTTAAGTAAATTGCGTAGGTGGATGTTTCCTGACCGTGGGGGCTGAAGGTGTGTTCGGGCAGGACGTGAACAAGCTCTCCCGCTTTCAACTCCTTCCGCACAGCCCATTGTGGGATAAGTGCACAGCCGCCATCATTTAAGATCAGCTGCTTCTGACCGTTGACGCTGTTTGTCTCCAGCGTATCTCCGAGTGATAGTCTCTCAATCTTATCGGAGATCTGAAACCAGTTGCTCCAACCCGCGTACCCATACTTGATGCAGGTATGCCCTGCTAGATCTGCTGGCTCTTCCGGCGTTCCTACCTGCCGTAGATAAGTCGGACTGGCGCAGATGATGAAGTTATTGAGTAGCAGGAGCCGGGCAATGAGAGAGGAATCCGCCAGTTTCCCACTTCGGATCGCCACATCAACACCCTCCGTGATTAACTCAACAACGCGCTCTGTCAGTTCTACCGTGATGTTCAGCTTAGGGTAGCTGGCCATAAACTGCGGCACGAGCGGCAGGATAACGGTTTCGCCAAAGCCCACGCTTGAGCTGATTTTGAGGGTCCCTTGCGGTTCCAGCTGCAAATCGCTGACTGCTCGTTTTGCTTCATCCAGATCAGAGAGGATTTGCCGAGAGTAGCTGTAGAACCGCAGGCCTGCTTCCGTTGGCGAGACCTGTCTTGTGTTTCGGTTCAACAGCCGAACGCCCAACTCTTCTTCGAGGCTGGCGATTTGCCGGGAGACGGACGAGGGCTGCACATCAAACCGACGACTTGCTTCCGTTATACTATGCTCTTCCATGACCGCATTGAAATAAGCGATGCGTTTCATCATAGCGATCCCCTCACCTGATCAACTCTAGTCATTATTGCTTTTTATGCAAAAATGATTTGCTGCGTGCCGCATTGTTCCGCAGAGTTTGCAATAATAAGTTCACCTCAACAACAACAAATGAGGTTTCCGATGAAAGCTATGATTTTAAACGGCCTGGGTGAATGCGATGCGTTTGAGCTAGCCGAGATTAATAATCCTTCAGTAACTCTTGGTCACCTGGTGGTTAAGGTTTGCGCTACCAGCGTTAATCCGCTTGATACAATGCTGCGCTCCACTGAGACCCCATGGTCCGAAAACCTCCCTAAGGTTCTGCACGGTGACGTTGCTGGGATCGTTGAAAAGGTTGGTGCTGATGTTACGCGCTTCAAAGTAGGCGATAAGGTTTATGGTTGTGCTGGCGGCGTGGCTGGCATCAATGGCGCTCTTAGTGAGTACATGCTGGTCGATGCTGACTTGATGGCACACATGCCAAGCTCTTTGACCATGCGCCAAGCCGCTGCTCTCCCTCTGGTTTCCATTACAGCATGGGAAGCATTGGTACTGAAGATGAAGATCTCCGCAGGCGATAAAGTGCTGATTCATGGCGCAACCGGCGGTGTTGGTCACATTGCTGTCCAGCTGGCAAAGGCACTTGGTGCGGATGTAACCACCACCTCATTGGTGAAAAACCTTGAAACTGCAAAAACTCTGGGCGCGGACCATGTGGTCAATGCCGAGGTGACTTCTGTCGCAGATTACATTGCTGAAATTACCGATGGTCAGGGATTTGATGCTGTGTTTGATCCTATTGCTGGTGATCACATTCAGAAGAGCTTTGAGGCTGTTCGTTTCAACGGTGCTGTTGCAACAACCCTACCGATCACAGATGTGCTTCAGGTCGCTCTGAAAGGTCTTAGCTTCCACAGCATACTCATGCTCATTCCAATGGTGACAGGCAAGAACCGTCGTGCTCATGGTGAAATTCTGGAGCAGATCGCCAAGCTGGTGGACGACGGAAAAATCACACCCTTGCTCGATGACTCCGAGTTTTCCGTAGCAGACGTTTCCAAGGCTCATGCCAAACTTCAATCTGGTACAGCCGTTGGCAAAATCGTTATGACTGGCTTCAACGCAGAGATCTAAACAATGAAGACCACCGCCAACGCACACTTGATGCAATGGCGGCGGTTTCAGTTCAGATGACCATGCCAACGCAACAATTATCCTCAGTCCAAAATGATGCTGCGGGTGGCGTTGCTGGAGCGTTTTGTGGAGAGCAACAGGTTGGTTTCACTGGCGGCGATGCCGTCAATCAGGCGGACCCGGCGAAGGACATCATCGAAATGGGTGAGCGTGTCTGTTCCCAGTTCCAGAATAAGATCCCACTTGCCGTTTGTGGTATGCAGTGCCGTGATCTCAGTCATTTTATTGAGCAGGGCAACGATACGCTGCGTCCCCTTGCCCTCAATTTTGATCATCATGATACCGCGTACGGGCTGCTCGAACACGTCGCCACGCAACACAACGGTGTAGCCGAGAATGTCCCCAGCTGCTTTCAAACGTTCCATACGAGCGCGCACGGTTGAGCGAGAAATCTTCAGTTCAAGCGCCAATTCAGAAACGCTCGCCCTTGCGTTTCTACGTAGTGTCGCGATGATTTTTTGATCTATATCATCCAAAGTGCGTAACCTTACTTACCAATCTGATCAATGTAACCACCATTTTGATCACAATGACAGCTTTTTACCGCCACTTCCACCCGGATAATGTCCATTATCGAAACCTATCGGGAAGTGGGAATGAAAAATACTGTTGTGCTCATCGGCGCGCCTGTACAGACAGGAACCAACATCCAAGGCTGCCTCATGGGGCCGGATGCTTTGCGAACTGCCGGACTGCAAGGCTCTCTGGAAGCACAGGGCTACTCCGTTATAGATCGTGGGAATATTTTTCCAGAGGCAGGTCCGGACCGGGTTCATTCTAACAGCGCTGTCCACCATTTGAGTGATACAATTGGCTGGACCGAGGCATTGCATAGCGTTGCTTATGAGGAAATGCAGAACGGAAACCTTCCTGTTTTCCTCGGTGGCGACCACTCGATGGCTGCGGGTACTGTCAGCGGTATTGCGCGGGCTGCGGAAGAAGCGGGTCAGGAGCAGTTTGTGCTCTGGCTGGATGCTCATCCGGATTTCCATAACCTCAGCACCACAACCAGCGGCAACCTGCATGGCACGCCAGCGGCCTATTTTTGCGGGCTCTCAGGTTTTGATGGGTATTACCCGGAGCTGAAAACAGCGATCAAACCAGAGAACATCTGCATGATGGGTTTGCGCTCCGTTGATAATGCTGAGCGATCTGCCCTGCAAAAAACCGGCATCGAGACCTATGATATGCGCAGGATCGATGAGAATGGCGTGGCTAAGCCAATCACCGCATTCCTTGAACGCGTGAAGGCAGCCAACGGGCGCTTGCACTTGAGCTTCGATGTGGACTTTCTTGAGCCAGATATCGCGCCAGCTGTTGGGACAACGGTTCCGGGTGGCGCAACCTTCCGCGAAGCTCATCTGATTATGGAAATGCTCTGCGACAGCCAGTTGGTCACCTCTGTTGACCTCGTGGAGCTCAACCCGTTTTTGGATGTACGCGGCCGTACGGCGACTTTGATGACAGACTTGGTTTCCAGCTTATTTGGTAAGCAAGTGCTGGACCATCCAAACCGAGCTTGATCTCAAAAAACATTATAAACATATTAGGAAACCTCAATGGTCCAGTTCGTAAGCGTCTCTAAAATTTTGGATTTGGTGAACAAACAAGGTATCGAGACTGTTCTGAAGGGCATGACCGAATACGTTGAAGAAGATTACCGCCGCTGGGAATTGTTTGACAAAACACCCCGCGTTGCGAGCCATTCCAAAGTTGGCGTAATCGAGCTGATGCCAACTAGTGACGGTGAGCTTTACAGCTTTAAATACGTCAATGGTCACCCAAAAAACACCAAGGAAGGCAAGCAGACTGTCACTGCCTTTGGTATGCTGGCGGATGTTGATACCGGGTATCCTTTCTTCCTCTCTGAAATGACTGTTTTGACTGCGCTGCGCACGGCTGCGACGTCCGCTATGGCTGCAAGGCATCTGGCACGTCCAAACTCCTCCACCATGGCAATCATCGGCAATGGTGCGCAGTCCGAGTTCCAGGCACTGGCGTTTAAAGCGGTCATGGGCATCACAACCTTGCGTCTGTTCGATGTAGACGGTGAAGCCTCCGAGAAGTGTGCAACAAACCTTAGCGACAGGGGTTTCAACATCACCATCTGCCGCAGTTCAGAAGAAGCAATTGCCGGTGCGGACATCATCACCACTGTGACAGCTGACAAGCAGGCGGCAACCATCCTGACCGACAACATGGTTGGTGCTGGTGTTCACATCAACGCGATTGGTGGCGATTGCCCCGGTAAGACCGAGCTGCACAAAGACATTCTGCTGCGATCCAAGATCTTCGTGGAATACCCAGAGCAGACACGCATTGAAGGTGAGATCCAGCAGTTGGATGCTGATCATCCGGTTACTGAGCTTTGGGAAGTGATCACCGGTGCTGTTGAAGGGCGCTCCCCTGAGCGTGACATCACCTTGTTTGACTCCGTTGGCTTTGCCATCGAAGATTTCTCGGGCCTTCGTTACATCTATGATCTGGTGAAGCAGGATGAAGACGTTCAGGATCTGGAAATGATTGCTGAGCCAGCTGACCCACGTAATCTCTTCGGCCTTTTAGGAGTTAAGCAAGCTGCCGAATAAGAACAGCTGCTTTTCAAAGTACTTTTCCCCGCACACGCGGGGTTTGAGCGCCTGTCCACACGACAGGCGCTTTTTTTCTGCAATAATCCAGGATCAAGTAGGTGAACTTAATCTACTGTCTACGCACGGTTTCTAATCTGAATACCAGATCTACTTCTCGTGACATAAGCTTAAAATTATTAGATGCAGGTGTGCCTTAATATTAAGGCCAAGCATATCAGAATTGAAAGACTGAGATGTTTTAGGAGACACGTTCGGACAAAGCAAAGTGCGATATCAACGACGTTTCAGGTCTCAAACAAGAAGATGTTGGTCTGGTTACAAGCGATTATCGGTTTGAAAATGTCGCCCATAGGTCAATTGCCGAAGAGGCAGTACCTGAGACGCGGAAACCGAGGGTTTGGCCTTCGCAGATTTGCCCAAGACGAGCCTTTTTTACTGCTGCACGTTTTACCATGATGTCGTGGCTTCCATCGTCTGGAGTAATCCAGCCTTTGCCTGCCAAATGATCAAAGCTTTTCACGGTGCCGAATTGTACTAGGTTCAATTTTACCTTCTTTCTATTTGTCTATAAGATATTGAGTTAGTGGAATGGCGTTCTGTCTGAGCAAGCTCATAACAGAACGCCATAACATTATTAAATTAGCTGTATGTTAGCTGCGTTTTTACCGCGACCACGTTGATCGTCTACTGCTTCAAAGGAAACTTTGTCACCTTCGTCGATAGAAGCGATACCAGCCTGCTCAAGTGCAGTGATGTGCACGAAGATGTCTTTGCTGCCGTCTTCTGGCGCAATGAAACCAAAGCCACGTGAATGATCGAAGAATTTTACTGTTCCGTTTAATGGCATAAGTGGGGTCCTTTCCCGTTGCTCTTACAAGGATGACTTGGTGTAGTGAATCCATACAAGCGCCCATTAGACGCAAGCCAAGATTCGCAGAATGTCGGGAAAGGTCGTTAGGTCAAAAACGTCACTGCATGTGTTTGCAATAGCTATCAATCTATGGGTACTCTAACCGAGAGTCTGAGATGCGTTATTTCCAAATCACAGCGCATCAATTTCTGTGACATACGACATTTTTCTTAGAAAATCAAGAAAATAAACCTAATGGCCCTATCTCACGAACCTTCCTCTAAGGCATTTTTCTTAAAAACCTTTCATCTTCTACATTACACCACAGCCGTGCATGCACGTAGTGTGCCCAGCGCTTGCAATTTTGCACATTTGGGTAGTCGCCTTCAAATCATGAAATATGCGGGTAGTTTTTTACAATAATGCCTGAACACTTGATGCACACTTCGAAGCTCCAGAATGGCATCGACCTGCATCTCCTTTGAGAATCTAGGTGGTGGGCGTTGAGTAAAAGACTATTTCTTCAAATCGTGAAATATCCTAGTAGTTTCTCAGGGCAATACATCAGAGGGCGGGCTTCCTCTCGTTTTTCCCGTCCCCTTTATCTGCGCAATTTCCCCTAGAATGCGCATATTGCTCTGGTCTCATAATGAATAGTTTCGTCGTTGCTTGCAAAAAAATCGGAAAAGACTCCGTTGGCCTTTTTTGGATCATGGTCAAAACCATGGTGCCTGTCATGATCCTTGTTCGCATCGGCATGGAGTTTGGTCTGGTTGATCATCTTGGCACCGTTCTTGAACCGCTGATGGGTTTGATGGGCTTGCCTGCTGCGACGGGTCTGGTTCTTGCGGTTGGCTTGCTGGTGAGCACCTACTCTGCTGTTGCGGTGATGATCAGCATTTTGCCGCTGGTTGCGCTCTCTGTTGCAGATGTGACGGTGCTGCTTTCCATCGTACTGATTGCACATGCGTTGCCATTGGAGCAGAGCATCTCCCGGCGTGCTGGCATCAGTTTCATCTTCTCTTCCGGCCTGCGGTTCGTTGTTGGCATTAGCTACGGCATCGTGCTTAACTTGGTTTACACAACAGGTGGATGGCTTCAGCAACCTATGCAGCTTTCGTGGCTGCCTTACACGCCAACCCTTGATGAGACATGGTTGCAGTGGGGCTATTTCAGCGCATCCTTGCTGTTTTCCATGTTCTGGATCATTCTGGCGCTCATTGTATTTTTAAAGCTGCTGGAACTGGTGAAGATCACCGACCTTCTCGGTTGGCTACTTTCTCCTCTGCTGCGCATTATGGGCATCAGCAAGGCTGCGACGCCAATCACTATGGTGGGCGTGCTGCTTGGGCTTTCTTATGGTGGCGGGTTGATCATCCGCGAAGCACGGGAAGGCAAGCTTTCCTCCCGCGATGTGGTGCTGTCGCTGTCCTTCATGGGCATCTGCCACGGTTTGATTGAAGACCCGCTGGTGATGATGGCGTTTGGCGCGCATTGGTCTGGCGCGCTTGTTGGACGTTTCGTCTTTTGCGTGGCTGCGATGACTGTCATTGGGCGTCTGATCCAGATGATGCCGGAGGATATGTTCAACCGGTTCCTCTACCGCCCTGCCAAGCCAGCTAAGGCTGCTGGCTGAGAATAACTTTAAGTCCATCCCCGAATGTTTGGATCGCTTTCGGGAATGGACTGTGTATCTTTTGATCTGCCAGAGCCAGAAGCCCTAGACCCAGTGCACGTGTCTGGTTTCAGTTTTGTCATGCTTTTCGGCAGTTGGGCTTGCGTGTTTAGGCTGCGGTGATTTCAAGCCTTCCAATACATCTTCAATCAGGTCGTTGAAGCTCTCACTCGTCATAGTGCTAAGAAATTCCTGATCATTCCGCTTTTCAAGAAGTCGTTCCATAGCGAGATCTCGAATGGAGCTGATGTTTGCTGAGAAGTATGGCGCAGTCGTTTCATCGTCCCAACCAACACCCGAGACACCAAAACTCTGTGCCAGATCAGGGAAATTATCCCAGTCCAGCTGCTGCTCTAACTCATGAAACGCACTGCCTACATTTTCAGGTAGGCTTTTGAGGAAGCTCTGCTCGGCATATTGCCAGACTTTATTCTCAAACCGTTCGACAGCGACTTTCATCGGGAACTGAGTGTTTATAATTTTCAACGCCGATCCATTCTCGACAGGTCTCGAATCCCTTAGAACATCGCTGTAGATGTGTTGCAGCAGCTCAGAGCTCCAAGCTTTTGACGTTGCCTCTTCCGCGCAGAACGGATCAAACTTCTCTGCGATCTCGGTGCTCACACGCGCCATGAGCTCACGCTCTACGTGATATGGGTTTTGGTCTGTGTACTTCCCGTCAATTCGCGCCGCGAGCACTTCTGAAAGGGAGCCATTGGTATCCGCAATTTCCTTTTTTACTGAAATCGCCGGATGCCTATCTGCCGTCTGGACGACACCGTTGATGGGGTTGCGCTTAACGTCTTCCGACAGCGCTTTCGTCCGTATGGCAGAGCCTTCATCACGCAGCATACACATCTCCGCAAAAGACACGCCAACATGCACCTGTTTTGCAGTCAGGCCATGGCTTCGGCCATCTTCGTGTCCGCAAGCCCGGCATGCCTGCGTATAAGCTCGCTCGCCCAACTTTTCGCCATATTGGTTGTTCAGCGCCAGACGGAATGCGCCTTGGTCGGCACCCTTTTGGGCGTCACCAGTGGTTTGCTGTTTCACCCAGCTTACAAGACGACCACCCATGGAGGATGTTGCGCAGGCTTTCAACTCTCCCTCAACAACCGCGAGTTTGCCACCCTCGGGCAAGGCATTTGCGACCGAGACAAAGCTGCTCAAACCAATCGCTGTCATAATCTTAATCCCATAATTTCTGAATGATCTTCGCAAGGTGTTGGCGTGGAATGCCCCCAGTCGAGCTCCAACGGCTCAGAGCGTTGCAAACGCTCGTGCCATGCCACAGCGGTGCTGATGAAGAGATCCAGCTTTTCCTGCAAAACAAAAGAAGACTTGTCTGAAATTGATACAATCAGTGAGAGGTTCACATGGTCCGTGGCAGGGTCAAGGTTGAAGCTCATCCCCCGGCCTTCTGTCAGCACACAATTGGCCTGCATCAATGCATGCAATACCTGAGCATCCCGGCAAGGCTTTTTGCTCACAACGGAATTGAAGAGGAGCGTTTCTGTTTGCTCACGCCACAGGACGCTCATAAACAGCTCCTGCTCCAAGCCTAACAGCAGCTTGTTCTCCTCATCCAGAGAAAGGCCGTCTAAGCCAATTCTCTTCCCAATCTCATTGAATAGTTCATCTGCCAGCCCGCGCATTCGCCTCACTGCCTCCCCAATTTCATCAGGAGGTTGCTGTTGTAAAATGAGCAACCAACCCTGCCATGAAGACTAGGTGAAGACTGGCAAGTAGACTGTTCTAAGCGTCACAGGGCACCAACTATTCTTCTGCGTAGAAATACGAATACAACAAGGTGCTCTGAGTGATACGCGTCCGATAACGTGACTATGCTTTGCAGGGCCACAAAACCCGTCACGTATCATGCTCCTTCAGGAACGCATGAATAATCTCATGCAGGCGTTGGCCGTTGAAACTGGGGAAGTGGCCGCCGTGGACTGTGCGCACTGGAATATCCAATAGGCGCTTCATACTGGCGATGTACTCCGCCATATCTGAGTGATAGCAGTCTGTCACCAGTGGTCCATCATAGACGATGTCTCCGGCGATCAAAGTATGCGTTGCTTTTTCCCAAAGGGCTATCCCGCCCGGAGAATGGCCCGGTGTATGGATCACCTCAAAATGCCGATCCCCCGTGCTGAGGACTTCGCCATCTTCCAGCTCGTGATTAGCTGGTGCCGGTTTCACCGCGTACTTAGAGGATGAGTAGGCTGCCGGCGGGAGTGCATCGAAGATGTCATCGGTCACATAGGGATCAGCCAGTGTGTTTTTGCGGGTTGGATGTGCAAGCAGCTCTGCTTCAGCCTTATGGACAAAGCGATGCGGAAACTCATGATGGCAGCCGATATGGTCAAAATGAGTATGGCTTGCCACGGCCATTACCGGCTTTTCCGAAACCAGTGCCACATGCTGGCGCAAGCTGACAACACCCATGCCGCTGTCCACCATCAGGTCTTTGTGCCGCCCACGAATATGCCAGATGTTGCAGCGGTAGAACTGTTTGATGAAGGGCTCATCAATCAGAGTGATGTCATCTGCCAGTTTTGTGGTGCGGTACCACTTCTCCGCCGGGATGCGTTCCATCACTCTCCCCTCCCATCAGTCCAGGTGCTCAGATAAACTCATCCTAGCTGCACTGAGTGAAGAGGGGCATAAGTTTAATTGGTGGGTTTGGCATCTATTTCGCCCCACAAACAGGCGGGACGAAAACCTTTCAGGAAATACGTCTTCCACGCAAACCAACGCACATACCAACGCAAGTGTGTTTTTTGGGGGTTATCCCCTCCTACAGCTGGCCTGCATTAGGTACATATTCAGCAGCATTGACGGTGGAGGGGCGACCTTCCAGAGACAGGTTGGTGATGCGCGGGGCCGTTTCTGCAATGACCTTGCCACGGCGGACAACAGCCAAGCGTGTTGCTTTGAGGCGGATGGCCTCAATAGCGTCTTTAGCTTGCAGCAGAACGAAGTCTGCATTGCCGCCGATCTTGACGCCGTAATCCTCTAAGCCCATGATTTTGGCTGAGTTTGAGGTCACAGCCTCAAAACTGTAGCGCAGGTCGTCCCGGCTGGCGAGCTGGCCTACATGCATTCCCATGCTGGCAACTTCCAACATGTCGGCATTGCCCAGCGAGTACCATGGATCCATCACGCAGTCATGACCGAAGCCTACCGTGATGCCAGAGTCTCGCAACTCGCGCACCCGAGTTTGGCCGCGGCGTTTTGGATAGGTATCGTGTCTACCCTGAAGCATGATGTTAATCAGTGGGTTAGCGATGGCATATACATCTGCCTCCGCCATAAGTGGCAGCAGTTTGGAGACGTAGTAATTATCCATGGAATGCATTGAGGTGAGATGCGATCCGGTTACGCGGCCCTGCATTCCCAAGCGGAGCGTCTCATAGGCCAGTGTCTCAATATGGCGAGACATTGGATCATCGGATTCATCGCAATGCATATCCACGCGCAGACCGCGTGTTGCTGCGATTTCCATCAGCGCTTTCACGGAGCGAGCGCCATCGTCCATAGTGCGCTCAAAATGCGGAATGCCGCCAACGACATCCACGCCCATATCCAGCGCACGGAGCAAGTTATTCTCGGCAGTTTTAGAGCGGTAGAAGCCATCTTGCGGGAAGGCGACCAACTGCAAATCGATATATGGTGCAATGCGTTGCTTCACATCCAGCAGCGCTTCTACGCCCAACAGACGATCATCGCACACATCCACATGAGAGCGAATTGCCAACAGACCTTGAGAAACGGCAAGGTCGCAATACCGCAGCGCCCGTTCAACCACAGCATCGATTGTCAGCAGGGGTTTCAGCTCGCCCCAAAGATTGATGCCTTCCAGCAATGTGCCGCTTTCATTCATGCGCGGCAGGCCAAGCGAGAGCGTTGCATCCATGTGGAAATGCGGGTCAACGAATGGAGCGGAGACGAGCTGGCCTTGCGCATCAATCATGCGGCCAGCCTGCGCGGTGATATCCTTCTCGATGGCGGTGATCTTGCCGCCGTTAACCGCGATGTCTACGCCCGTTTCACCAGTGGTCAGAACAACGTTTTTTACAAGTAAATCCAGAGACATAACAGTGCCTTTTTATTTTTATCGGGTCTCAGCTTAACGCTGTCCGCGGAAATAGGGTTGCAGCAGAGCGCGGGGATAATCCGCTTTGCGAGCCACAAGAACCAGCGCGATAATGGAAAGCAGATACGGGATCATCAGGAACACCTGAGATGGAATGACCGCACCGACTTCATTCTGTAAACGGATCTGGAATGCATCGAACGCGCCAAAGAGTAATGCCCCTAGCAAGGCCTTGCCCGGACGCCAACTTGCGAACACCACCAGCGCGATACAAATCCAACCACGACCGTTGATCATGCCAAAGAAGAACGCATCAAACGCCGACATGGTGAGGAACGCGCCGCCCAATGCCATCAGTGCAGAGCCTGCCATGATCGCGCCAATGCGCAGGGCGAAAACGGAAAGGCCCTGTGCTTCAACAGCCGATGGGTTATCCCCCACCGCACGGATCGCCAGACCCAACGGCGTGCGATAGAGCACGTAACTGACCAACAGGACCATGGCGAGCGCAAGGAATGTCATCGCGGTTTGCTGGAACAGAGCTGGACCGATGAACGGGAGGTCGGAAAGGAACGGGATATCAAGCGGTTGGAATGCCTCAATACGCGGCGGGCTGGTCACTTTTGGCAAGGCAGTGCGGTAGGTGAAGTAGCTCACTGAGGTGGCGAACATGGTTATACCAAGCCCGGAAACGTGCTGAGACAAACCCAGCGGAACTGTCAATATCCCATGCAGCAACCCAAAGAATGCCCCTGCCAAGGCGGCTGCAAGAATACCGCCCCACAGGCCAGCACCAAGCCAGACAGCCATCCAGCCACACATAGCGCCAACAACAAAAATGCCCTCGATGCCGAGATTCAGAACACCAGCACGTTCACAGACCAATGCACCGAGCACACCGAAGATAAGCGGAGTTGCTATGCGGATTGCAGCAGCCCAGAAATTGGCGGAGAGAAGAATATCAATGTATTCCATGGCTTAAGCCTCCCCTTTGACGGCAAGTCGTGTCTTTTTGGGGTGCACGAAACGCACCTTGAAGCGAACGAACAGGCTGGAAACCAGCACACAAAGCAATGACGTGGCAACCACAAGATCTGCGATGTAACTCGAAACGCCCATGGCACGGCTCATGCTATCAGCTCCCACAAACACGGCAGCGATGAACATGGCAGCGACCACCACACCAATGGGTGAGAGGCCTGCAAGCATTGCCACCACAACACCGGTGTAACCAAAGCCCGGAGATATATCGGCAGTCAAATAGCCTTTCAAACCAGCAACTTCACTCACGCCCGCAAGACCGGCGAGTGCACCGGAAATTAAACCGACTTTGATAAACGTGGACGTTACCGGGATACCAGCATGCTTTGCAGCAGAGACGTTTTCTCCGGTGGCGCGGATCTCAAATCCCCAGACGCTGCGCTTCATCATAACGTAAATGACCAAAGCCGACACCAGAGCAATCACCAGCCCCCAATGCACCCGCATACGAGCCATCATTTTTGGAAGGGTCGCAGCAGCTGTCATCGGTTCAGACTGCGGCCACCCCATGCCCATCGGGTCTTTCATCGGACCTTCCAGCATCATCTGCACAACCAGCAGCACAACGAAGTTCAACAGAAGAGTTGTTACCACCTCATCCGCGCCGAGACGTGTTTTCAGCAGTGTTGGTATCAACATCAGCGTGCCGCCCGCAATCATGCCTGCCAATATAATCAGCGGGATCATGATGTAAGGCGGCGCTGTGATAGCGCCAGAGCCGATGGCAACAGCAGCGAGCGCTCCCACATAGAGCTGACCTTCTGCGCCGATATTCCAAAGCTTTGCACGGAAGGCAACGCTCACTGCTAAGCCGGTGAAAATGAGCGGTGTTGCACGAGCCAACAGCTCTGAAAATGCGAATTTGGAGCCGAACGCGCCTTTGAACATATACCCGTAGGCGGCGAACACTTCTCCCCCAGCAGAGGCAATTGGAATTGCTGCCAGAGCAAGCGCCGCGATGCCCGCTAAGACAGGGAGTGCAAAGGCATAAAGTGAAGACACGTTGCTTCGAGGTTCAAACCGGATCATGCTGCTTGTTCCCCTTTGGTGGAGTGTCCTGCCATCATCAGGCCGACCTGTTTTTTGTCCAGCTCTTCCGTCATTATTGGCTCGCTCACATGACCACGATGGATCACGGCGATGCGATCTGACAGTTGGAAGAGTTCATCCAGATCTTCCGAGATGAGAAGAACACCAGCGCCTCTATCTCGCGCTTCCTGCAAACGGCGATGAACATCCGCCGTTGCACCAACATCCAGCCCGCGAGATGGTTGAGCTGCCAATACAATGGCCGGCTCCTGATCCAGCGTTCTTGCCAGAACGATCTTCTGGATATTCCCACCTGAGAGTAAACGAGAGACGGCCAAAGGACCGGAGCAGCGAATATCGTAGGCCTTGATAGCCTCTTCAGCGCGCTTGCGAATTTCATTGAAGCGCAGCAGACCGAAACGCTGATAAGCAGGTTTGCGGATTTCCTCCAGAACGAGGTTTTCCTCCACAGACATGGCTCCGACGATGCCGTCGTGATGTCTATCTTCTGGGATACGCGCTACGCCGGATTTAATGGCAGCCGCTGCATTTGCTTTGAGTGGTTTGCCGCTCAGCGTTACGGTGCCCGCTGTTGGCTCTACCAAGCCAGAGAGGACTTTTGCCAGCATGCTCTGTCCGTTACCGGAAACCCCTGCAAGACCGATGATTTCGCCTTTGCGGAGTGCTAGATTGATGTTCTCAATCTGCTCACGGCCTTCGCCAGCGCTCACCCCTTTGAAGATTAGAGTTTCATCCTCCGGGTACCCCGGTTTGCGCTCTGCTGTCTGCACAGAATGGCCCACCATCACCTCTGCAAGCATATGGCGATCGCATTCAGATGTCGGGAGGTCAGCAACAATGCGCCCTCCTCTCAAAACAGCAACGCGATCGGATGCACCCAGAACCTCTACCATTTTGTGGGAGATAAAGATGATGGCCATGCCTTTGGCTGCAAGCAACTTCAGGGTTTTGAAAAGACTATCGGATTCCTGCGGCGTGAGAACCGCGGTTGGTTCGTCCAGCACCAAAATTCTGGCATCCCGATACAGAGCTTTGAGGATCTCGACGCGTTGACGCTCGCCCACTGCGAGCTTGGAAACACGGAGATCTAAATCCACTTCAAGGCCGGAACTCTGCATCAGTTCCTTGAGCTTTGCCCTCGCTTTGGAGCGGCTGAATTTACGGGCAAAAAGCTTCTCCGTGCCAAGGACGATATTCTCTAGGCCCGAGAGATTTTCTGCCAATGTGAAGTGTTGGTGGACCATGCCAATTCCGGCTGCAAGTGCAGCCTGCGGTTCACCCGGTTCCAAGTCCACAAGGATTCCAGAGGGATGACGGACCATGACACGTCCCTCATCTGCCACATAGTGACCGAAGAGGATGTTCATGAGCGTGGTTTTACCTGCCCCGTTCTCACCAAGCAATGCAACAATCTTACCCGCATGCAGGTCAAGATTGACGTTTCCATTAGCAACCAGATCTCCAAAGATCTTGGTGATGTTTTGCAGAGAAAGCAGCGGATGCCCGGTCTCAGTTTCTGGCATGGGATACCCTTAGACTGATGAGGAAAATAGCGTATTTAGACAGCAAGAAGGGCCGAGATATCCTCCCGGCCCTCTTCATATTACATGGAGGACTTTGGTTCTTCGTCGTTGATCTCAACGGTGAAGGAGCCATCCAGAATGGTTGCCTCAACAGCTTTGACTTTACCGAGAAGCTCAGCATCAACCAGTGCATCGTCGACGACCAATGAGCCACCACCTTGGTTCATGAAGGAGTATTTGCCGTAGTCTTCAGCTTTGAAGGAACCAGCCTTAACAGCTGTAATCGCTGTATCTACAGTTGGTTCCATATGCCAAATCGCAGAGGCGAGAATGGTGTTCGGGTAATCTGAAGCTGTGTCGATCACGTTGCCGATTGCGAAGATGCCTTTTTCTTTAGCAGCATCAGATACACCAAAGCGTTCTGCGTAAAGCACGTCCGCACCCGAATCGATCATAGCGTAAGCTGTTTCTTTTGCTTTTGGCGGATCGTACCAGGAGTTGATGAAGTTCACGGTGAACTTAACATCTGGGTTCACAGCCTTAGCGCCGTTCATGAATGCGTGCATCAGGCGGTTTACTTCAGGAATTGCGAAGCCACCAATCATGCCAATTTTGCCTGACTTGGTTTTCGCACCCGCGATCATACCGGAGAGGTAGGATGGCTCGTGAATGAAGTTGTCAAACACGGAGAAGTTTGGTTCAACAGCCGGGAACGAGGATCCCATAAGGAACGCCGTATCAGGGTATTCCGCAGCAACATTGCGAGCTGCACGCTCTACTGCAAACGCTTCGCCTACGATGAGCTGGTTGCCCGCTTCAGCATATTCACGCATGACGCGTTCATAATCAGTGTTTGCTGTATTCTCGGAGTAAACGTAGGTGATCTCACCGCGCTCAGCTGCTGCATTCAGCGCTTGGTGAATGCGGCCAACCCATTGTTGCTCAACAGGAACAGTATAAATAGCTGCAACCTTGAGAGGTTCAGCGGCCAAAACCTTTGCCGGAGAAGAAACCGTAATAACGGCCGCAAAAACAGCCACGGCTGCGAGTACGGAACGTCTCACAATGCCGTTCAAACGTGTTGCAAACATGCACACCCCCTGAAATCAAATATTTACGCAGGGCTACAGATCAGACTGCAGCCGCAATCTGCCCTATCTCGCATTTTATGTGAAAGTGTCCTGAGAAGGACAAAGGCATTAAAATGGCTGTATACGAGACAAAGCGGCTAATGACTAGATGCATCAGAAGTATTTTTGCATGACCTACGCGTAATTTAATGCAGAACACACAGTACTTTTCTTATGGTATTCAGGTATTTAGCGACGCAATAAATATTAATTTAAAACAACTTAGCTGTGGATTTAGAACAGCATCACTAAAACGCACGAATCGAAGCAACATTTTTAAATTTTACTGTCCGGTCAAATAATTTCAATCAATAATATTTCACATTATTTTCCAGAGCATGAAAAATAGTTTATCACGCATCTGTTTTGTTCAAGATGGCTAATTTTGAGGCAGGAATCAGATTGATTTCATGCGGAAATTCCCGATTTTTGCGCAAAAAGTGCGCAGAAAGGCATAAAGGAAATTACCTGGAGGAGTTTGGGAATAGTTGTGAAAGCAGCACAAATTTGTGCGGTTTAACGGCTCGGAGCTTGGCCTAGAACGAGAAGTACTTCGCTGCACCTCTCGTTTTCACTTAGGAAAAGCGCGTTAGGCAATGATGGTTGCAGCTTCCCAATCAGTGAGGATCTTCATGATCTGGCGACTGTCTTCCATGGACGGTGCCGGACGTTCCAGCATCTTCTCACCTGCATCAATCGCAGTACGGATAGCACGAATCTGATAGACAAAGGCATTGCTGTCTGCTGTGATGACACGCGTATCACCGGGCTGCTCATAGGGTGTTACGGTGAAAGTATTACCTTCTGCCTCAGGCAGCCATGGATTGGAATTCACCACGAGACTTGCTTTAGACCCCAGCACCGTAAAAGCGGAATGCAGGCCATAATCTTCTGCTGTGTGAAGCTGGCAGGCGACACCGTTGCTGAACTGCAGCGTTGCTGCTGTCTCGCAGATATTTCCATCTGCACCGCGTCGTCCCATAGCTGAGATCTTATAGCTCTCAAATATGCTACTTTGGAAAGCTGTTTGCAGCAGTAAGTGCATCAATGATGTTGGGTAACACCCGAGGTTATAAAGCGCTCCTTTGCTTTCCGGGTTCACAAACCGAGCAATAGAAGCACAATACTCAGCGGAGATTGAATGGATCTCACCTAGTTCACCAGAGGCAACCACATCTCGAAGAGCAGTGGCAAATGGGTGGTTCAGATACATCAACCCTTCAACGAAGAAAACATTGTTTTCCGCAACAGCTTTTAACGCCTGATCTGTTCTCTCCATATCCACGGAGAGTGATTTTTCGCAGAGGATGGCTTTGCCCGCATTCGCTGCCTTGATGACATATTCATGGTGAACGTGGTTAGGCAGGGCAACATAGATGATATCAACGGCTTCATCATCAATAAGCTCGTCAAAGTCATCAAAGGTGTGTTCTACGTCGTATTTCTCAGCGAAAACTTTTAGAGGAACTTCTGAGCGTCCTGCAACAGAGTGTATCCGTGTAGACCCTTCCTCCTGAATGGCGTCTGCCATCGTCAAGGAGATGAAGCTTGTTCCCAGAAAGCCCCAGTTCAGTTTCGGCATTGTTTCTCTCCAGAACACAGGATCCCAAGAACATCAGGGGAAGCGATTGGACAATCACTTCTAATCACATTCGCGCGTGTAGAAAACACTATTCATCAATGAGTTAACGATTATCCAACCTAATAAAGTGCGACAAAGATGCACTTTATGCGATCACACGCAGTGCTACTGCACCAATGGGCTATCCGTTCCTGCGATATTTATTCCCTTTATCTCGGAGGCACCTGCCAAAATACCAATGTACTGCGATACGGCTCGCGACCAGCTTGCTGCCTCCAGCCATGCGCGAATTGTTTCCTCTACATGCTCAAACGGCAGGATGTTTCCTTCAATTTTCCGATTGAGGGCAATGATATGGTAGCCGAATTTGGAGTCCACCGGTTCACTGGTGATCTGCCCTACTTGCAAGGTTTGGAGAGCTGCTTCGAATTCTGGAACTGTGCTGCCTTTGGTCAGCTGCCCCAGATTTCCGCCTTGCTCTTTAGAGGGACAAGCAGAGTATTCCCGCGCGAGGTCCGCAAAGGCTTCTGGTTTGTCACTGAGAACCTTGATCACATCCATCGCTCGCGCTTTGGCAATACTGCGAGCTGTTTGTTGCTCAGACCCTGCGGAGAACAAGATGTGCCGAGCCTCATAGATTGGCTCTGAGCTGAAACGTGCCTTGTTGTTTTCATAATAGCGCTGGCACTCATCTTGAGAGGCTAGCGGAACTTCGACCTCAATCTCAATCAGCTCGCGAATGGCTGCATCCTCCATCGTTTCGCTGCCTTCCGCCAAAGTTTCAGGAGATGCGCTGATACCCAGAACTCTTGCTTGTTGGAGCAGGAGTTCGCGGACCACCAATGCCCGCGCAGCCGCTTGGACGGCTTGACCCGGATTTTCAGCGGGATGATTTTGGGCCTCTGCCAAAATGTCCAGTTCAGGGATTTCGACGCCATTCACCGACACTTCACTGAGGACTGGGTTACTTTTAGGTGGAACCTTGGTACTCGGCAGGTCGAGACCTGCCGGAACACCGTCTGCACCAAGGTTTGGATTGGTATACAGATTAGCCATTATCCCTCACTCTGCCGGATTACGTGGATTGTTGGAATTGCGTTCGCGCACAATTTGATAGCCGGGACGCCATAGGTACCGGACAGGTGCGCTGAGCATGTGAACCAAGCGTGTGAACGGAAAGATCAGCAGGATTGTTAAGCCCACAAAGAGGTGTAGCTTAAAGATCCAGGATGCATCACTCACATTATTTGCGGCACTGCCGTTAAAGGTGAATATACCTTGCGCCCAGCTCATAAACTTCACCATCTCTTCGCCATTCAGATGCATGAGAGAAACTGGGATCGTTCCCAGACCTAACAGCAACTGGAAGCCCAGTAAGCAGATGATGAAGGTGTCCATGGTGCTGGACGTGGCGCGAACCCTTGCATCATAAAGCCTGCGATGAATGAGCATTCCTGCGCCAACAATCGCCATAAGGCCTGCGATACCGCCAACAACAACGGCTAGAACCTGCTTGGCACCATGGCTGATGCCGACCAGATCAAACAAGACGATTGGGGTAAGCAAGCCGACGAGGTGGCCGAAGAAGATAATCAGCACGCCCACATGGAAGAGGACGGATCCCCACATCAGCTGCTTGCGGCGGAGGAGCTGGCTTGAGCCGGCTCGCCAACTATAAGGCTCGCGGTCATACCGGATGATTGTTCCCACAATCAAAACCGAAAGGGCGATGTACGGATATATTCCGAAGAACAACGTGTTGAAGAAGCCAGACATCACTAGTTCTCCCCTTGCATGTTCTGGGTCGTTACTTCTGGCGGACGTCTGTCCGCCGCTCTCATCTGCATTCTCAGGCGGTCGGGACCACAACTGCCTTCGCCTGCATTTCCGCCAAATTTGACGGCCTCTTCCTGCCAAATGCGATCCATCGCTTCCAGATCATTTGGATCATCTTCCGGCACAGCCAGAATGTCGGAGAGAAGCTCTTGTGACGGCTCAGCTTTGCTGATCTCAGAGACCGCGGCAAAGGCGTTGGAGTAGATTGAGCCCTTCTTTTTGAGCCGTACTCTCAAGGCTTCAAAGATATGCGCTGTCTGACCCAACATTTCCTGCGCTTCTGGAAAGGATTGGTGAGCAAGATATTCAAGGAACAACGGAATGAAGTCCGGTAACTCTGTGGTATCGACCGCAAATCCGTTCTTCAAATACATATCTCGCAGGTCAACCAGTGCCTGACCACGATCCCGGCTTTCACCATGCACATGCTCAAACAGGTGTAGTGAATGAGAGCGCGTGCGATCAAACAGGAAGACGTATCGTTCCTGTGCGTCGTAAATATCCTGCTTTGCCAGATCATCGCACAAGTTACCGAAAAACTTTTGTGCTTTTGCGGTGAGCAGCTTATCAGTACTCACCGCCTGCTTGAGTGCAGGCAGGTCATCCAGGAGCGCTTGAGTTGGGTAGTTCAACAGAAGAGACAGGACTTTTAAGGAGACTATCATCAGCGCATCTCCTTGAAGATATCGGTTGGTGTTTGAACTGTCTTTTTGCGTGTACCGCCAAAGAGGTCTGTGCCATCGCTGCCACCAGAACACCCATTGCCGAAGGAGAAACCACAGGAGCCACGAGCATCGTAGGCATCCTCGGAGATTTCACGGTGCGTGGTTGGGATAACGAAGCGATCCTCATAGTTGGCGATGGCCATGATCTTGTACATGTCCTCGATCAACTCATTGGTCAGGCCAACCTTTTCGGCGATAGTCTCATTGATCACCCCATCAACTGACTTGGACCGCATATACGAGCGCATGGCGAGCATCCGTTCCAATGCGGTGACGATTGGCTCGTCTTTCCCGGCTGTCAGAAGATTGGAGAGGTAGCGAACCGGGATGCGCATTGAGCGAACATCCGGCAAATCACCATCCCAACCGATCTTGCCAGCTTCTGCTGCTGACTGGATTGGGGAAAGTGGCGGGATGTACCAAACCATTGGCAAAGTGCGGTATTCTGGATGCAGTGGGAAGGCCACCTTCCAGTCAATCGCCATTTTGTAAATTGGAGAGGCTTTGGCCGATTTTATCCAGTCTTCCGGGATGCCATCTTTTCGGGCTTGCTCAATCACTTTTGGGTCATGTGGATCGAGGAAGACTTCAAGCTGCTTCTCGTAGAGGTCTTTTTCATCCTCGGTGGACGCAGCCTCCTCAATCTTATCCGCGTCATAAAGGATCACACCGAGATACCGGATACGACCGACGCAGGTTTCCGAACATACAGTTGGTTGACCGGCTTCAATGCGTGGATAGCAGAAAATGCATTTTTCTGATTTGCCTGAAGACCAGTTGAAATAGATCTTCTTGTAAGGGCACCCAGAAACACACATACGCCAACCACGGCATTTTTCCTGATCAATCAAGACGATACCATCATCTTCACGTTTGTAGATCGCACCGGAGGGGCACGCTGCAACACAGGTTGGGTTGAGGCAATGCTCACAAAGGCGCGGCAAGTACATCATGAAGGTGTTTTCGAACTCGCCGTAGATTTCCTTTTCAATGCCTTCGAAATTGTAATCTTTTGAACGCTTGGAGAACTCACCACCAAGGATTTCTTCCCAGTTTGGTCCCCATTCTATCTTTTCTATACGCTCCCCTGTAATCGCTGATTTTGGGCGAGCGGTTGGCATTTGTGCGCTTTCTTTAGCGCTTTGCAAATGTTCATAGTCGAAATCGAAGGGCTCGTAATAATCATCAATTTCGGGAAGATCAGGATTGGCGAAAATCTTTGCCAGAATACGCCATTTGGACCCCATCTTCGGGATGATCTTACCATTGCGCTTGCGGATCCAACCGCCATTCCATTTCTTCTGGTTTTCCCAGTCTTTGGGATAGCCAATGCCGGGTTTGGTTTCCACGTTGTTGAACCAAGCGTATTCCATGCCTTCACGGTTCGTCCAAACGTTTTTACAGGTGACGGAACAGGTGTGGCAGCCAATACACTTATCCAGATTCATCACCATTCCGACTTGTGCGCGGACTTTCATTCTGCGGCCTCCTGAGAACCATTATCCAATGGCTCTTCCATCCAGTTCACTTTTTCTAGTTTGTGAACGACAACGAACTCATCCCGGTTGGAACCAACCGTTCCATAGTAGTTGAAGCCATATGATTGGTGAGCGTACCCACCAATCATATGAGTTGGTTTGGTAACAGTTCTGGTGACCGAGTTATGGATACCGCCACGCTGCCCGGTGAGCTCTGATCCCGGCGTATTCACGATCTTTTCCTGAGCGTGATACATGTAGATCGTGCCTTCTTTCATGCGTTGGGAAACCACGGCACGGGCGACGAGCGCGCCATTGATGTTGAACACCTCAACCCAATCATTGTCCACGATGTCCGCTTTTTGGGCGTCCACTTCAGAAATCCAGACCACCGGACCTCCGCGGCTCAGCGTCAGCATCATAATGCTGTCGGTGTAGGTTGAATGGATGCCCCATTTTTGGTGAGGCGTGATGAAGTTAAGCACCAGTTGCTTGCGGCCCATTGATTTGTCATCAATCACCGGCTTCACAGCCTTGGTATCAATTGGCGGTCTGTACACGCAGAACCCTTCACCGAAGGCCCGCATCCAAAGGTGATCCTGATAGAGCTGTTGGCGACCAGAGATCGTCCGCCAGGGGATCAGCTCATGCACATTGGTGTAACCCGCGCTGTAGCAAACGTGTTCAGATTCAATGCCTGACCAGGTTGGAGAGGAAATGATCTTGCGCGGTTGGGCGACGATATCGCGGAAGCGTATCTTTTCTTCTTCTTTGGGTTTTGCCAGATGGGTGTGGTCTCTGCCTGTAAACTCAGAGAGCGCCGCCCATGCTTTTACGGCGACTTCGCCATTGGTTTCTGGCGCGAGAGACAGAACAACCTCAGTTGCATCAATATCAGTCTCAATCCGTGGCATCCCTTTGGTTGAGCCTTCCTCCAGCACCGCACCATTGAGGCCTCTGAGAAGTTCAACTTCAGGGTCTGTATTCCAGCTGATACCTTTCCCGCCGTTGCCGAGCTTTTGCATAAGTGGTCCAAGAGCAGTGAAGCGTTTGTAGACCTCCCCGTAATCCCTCTCAACCACCACAATATTCGGCATTGTTTTACCCGGAATCGGGTCAATCTTTCCTTGTTTCCAGTCATCCACATCAAAGGGCTGAGCGATTTCACCTGCGGTATCATGCAGGATCGGGACCAGAACTACATCCTTCTCTTTGCCCAGCACCTCAGAGGAAATCTCGGAGAACGTCTTGGCAAGGCCCTTGAAGATTTCCCAATCACTGCGCGCTTCCCAAGCCGGGTCGGCGGCACTGGAAAGGGGGTGAATGAAGGGGTGCATATCGGAAGTATTGAGGTCGTTTTTCTCATACCAGGTTGCGGTCGGCAACACGATATCGGAGTACATACAGGTGGTGGACATGCGGAAGTCGAGTGTTACGAGAAGGTCCAGTTTCCCTTCCGGTGCTTCATCATGCCAGACAGCTTCCTTTGCACGTTGCCGCCCTTCTTCACCAAGGTCTTTGCCAAGCACCCCGTGTTCTGTGCCAAGCAAATGACGCAGGAAGTATTCATGGCCTTTCCCAGAGGAACCCAGCAGATTTGACCGCCAGACGAACATATTTCGCGGCCAGTTTACTTCCTTATCAGGATCCTCACAGGAGAGTTTTAAGCCGCCGGACTTCAACTCTGCGACGACATAATCTTTAGGCTCTTGGCCAGCTTCTTCTGCCGCCTTGACTATATTGAGTGAGTTCACCTCCAACTGTGGTGCAGATGGCAACCACCCCATCCGCTCAGCGCGAATGTTGTAGTCAATCAGGGAGGCGTCCCAATCGCCATCAGGCGCTGTTGGGGAGAGGATCTCGTCCACTTTCAGCGTTTCGTAGCGCCATTGGTCTGTGTGCGCGTAGAAGAAGGAGGTGGAATTCATATGCCGCGGTGGGCGGGACCAGTCCAGCGCGAACGCCAGTGCCGTCCAACCTGTTTGCGGGCGCAGTTTTTCCTGCCCCACATAATGGCTCCAACCACCACCAGACTGACCAACACAACCACACATTACCAGCAGATTGATAATGCCGCGGTAACTCATATCCATGTGGTACCAGTGGTTTAAACCAGCCCCGACGATAACCATAGAACGCCCATTGGTTTTCTCGGCATTGACTGCAAACTCACGGGCAACTGTGATGATATGATCTTTTGGTACGCCGGTAATTTTCTCTGCCCAAGCAGGGGTATAAGGCTGGTTTTCGTCATAGGATTTTGCGGAGTTTGTGTCGCCCAACCCTCTATCCAAGCCATAGTTTGCGATGAACAGATCAAAGACAGATGCAACAAGCGCCTCGCCTTCTTTCAATTGAATTTTCTTAGCTGGGACTTTGCGAACCAGCACGCTTTCATGATCAGTCCCTTCAAAATGGTCATGTTCACGATTACCGAAATACGGGAAGGCAACATCTGCGATCTCGTCATGATCGCCGGATTCTATGAACGTCATCGCAAGGTCGACATCAGTGCCGGAGCCGTCTCGTTCTTCAAGGTTCCACTTGCCTTTTTCACCCCAGCGGAAACCGATGGAGCCGTGCGGAACAACGACTTTTTTGGTTTTGCGATCAACCCCTACTGTTTTCCATTCCGGGTTATTTTCTTCGCCCAGCTTATCTGCAAACTCAGAAGCGCGGAGCAGGCGTTCTGGAATGTACTGGCCATCTTTTTTCACCAGACGCACGAGCAGTGGCATGTCCGTGTACTTACGGCAGTAATCTTCGAAGTACGTAGCTTGTCTGTCCAAATGGAACTCGCGCAGGATGACGTGGCCCATCGCCAGCGCCAATGCTGCATCAGTTCCCTGTTTAGGATGAAGCCAGAGATCTGAGAATTTGGCAGCTTCGGAATAGTCTGGCGAGACAACAACAGACTTGGTGCCTTTGTAGCGAACCTCGGTGTAAAAATGCGCATCTGGCGTACGGGTCTGCGGAACATTGGAACCCCATAGCATCAGGAAGCCAGCGTTGTACCAATCTGCAGATTCAGGAACATCCGTTTGCTCACCCCATGTTTGCGGAGAGGCTGGAGGCAGATCGCAATACCAATCGTAAAACGACAAGCAGGTGCCGCCTAAGAGAGAGAGATACCGTGTGCCTGCAGCGTAGGAAATCATCGACATCGCTGGAATTGGAGAGAAGCCGACAACGCGATCTGGCCCCCATTTCTTGGCGGTGTAAGCATTGGCTGCCGCCATAATTTCGTTGACTTCTTCCCAAGTGGCACGAATAAAACCACCGTGGCCGCGTACCTTGATGTAGTTAGCGCGCTTGGCCGGATCTTCCTGAATGGCTGCCCACGCAGCAACCGGCATTTTAACCGCCCGCTCTTTGCGCCAGGCCTTCAACAGACGTGAGCGGATCAGCGGATGTTTTACGCGGTTGGCGGAGTACATGTACCAGCTGTAACTGGCACCACGAGAACAACCGCGAGGCTCATGGTTTGGCATGTCCGGTCGGGTTCGCGGGTAATCTGTCTGCTGGGTTTCCCAAGTGACGATCCCGCCCTTCACATAGATCTTCCAGGAGCATGATCCTGTACAGTTCACGCCATGGGTTGAGCGGACGATTTTGTCGTGTTGCCATCGCTTCCGATAGCTGTCTTCCCAATTGCGGTTTTCATTGGTCGTAACACCGTGCCCATTTGCAAAGGTACCAGTGTCCTGTTTAGCGAAGAAGTTCAGTTTATCGAGGAGTAGAGACATCTGAAATGCCCTTCACGTTATTTGCTCAGCACGGAACAGAAGCACCCTTGCGGGTGTAGAAAAACCAAGTGATCAACACACAGATCACGTAGAAAATGCCAAAGGCCCAAAGCGCAGCATCAGGTCCGCCTGTGTAGGCAATGGACGTGCCGTAAGCTTTGGGAATGAAGAACGCGCCATAAGCCGCAATTGCTGACGTAAACGCGATTATTGCTGCGCTTTCGCGCTCCGACTGGCGCAGGTGGCCAGTGGTATCCAACTGCGGCATCAGGCGAGCGATCTCTTCACGCATGATGGTCGGGATCATCTGGAAGGTTGAGGCGTTGCCGACCCCAGTGAGGAAGAACAGGGCCATGAAGCAGGCGAAGAACCCCCAGAACGCGCCCGGATCTTCCTTGAATGAAAGGAAGAACAAAACACCGCCAACAGAGATTGCCATGCCGATAAAGGTCCAGAACGTTACACGTCCACCGCCATATTTATCAGAGACCCAGCCAGTACCTGCGCGTGATAGCGCGCCAACGAGAGGTCCAAGGAAGGCATAGGTTAAGGCATTTACTTCCGGAAATTGCGTTTTCATCAACAGCGGGAAGCCTGCGGCGTACCCAATAAAGCTGCCGAAAGTTCCCGTGTAGAGGATGCACATGATCCAGTTGTGTGTTCTGGAAAAGATGATGGATTGCTCTTTGAAACTGGCTTTCGCATCCGCGATGTCATTCATGCCGAACCACGCGGCGAATGTTGCGATGACAAGAAATGGCACCCAAATGAAGCCTGCGTTCTGCATCCAAAGTTGGGAGCCATCTGCAAGGATCTGCGGAGCTCCGCCAATGGCACCGAATACACTCGCGGTGATGACCAGCGGCACCAGGAATTGCATTACAGAAACGCCAAGGTTTCCGAGGCCTGCATTAAGTGCCAGTGCGTTGCCTTTTTCCTTTTTGGGATAAAAGAACGCGATGTTGGCCATGGAAGAGGCGAAATTGCCGCCCCCGAAACCACACAGCAGCGCCAGTATGAGGAAGATACTGTAGGGGGTGCTTGGGTCTTGCACCGCATAGCCAATACCCAATGCTGGGAGGATCAGAGAGGCCGTGGTGAGTGTGGTCCAGAGGCGTCCGCCGAAAATTGGCACCATAAAGGAATAGAAGATCCTGAGCGTAGCACCGGAAAGGCCGGGTAATGCTGCCAGCAGGAAGAGCTGGTCTGTTGTGTAGTCGAACCCGATGGCTGGTAGTCTTGCGACAACAACGCTCCAAACAAGCCACACAGAGAATGCCAGCAGAAGAGCAGGGATCGAAATCCAGAGGTTTCGAGTGGCAATTGACTTGCCTTTACTCTCCCAAAAGTCCGGATCATCCGGCCTCCACTCAATTAATGTGTGCCCTTTTGGGGTCATCTTGTCAGACATACACTTATTCCTTTTGGCTACATGCCCTCGTCAGGTTGGGTGCCCAACCGGAAGACTTCGCTGGTTACGGGTATTTATCTGCACCTGCTGGTCCATCAGGCCCTTCAACTGGTTCATCTGGAAGGTCGGAAAGCTCACGGTCACGTTGCAAGCCGGGATGACGTTGGCGTTCCATTCGGCGAATAGCCACATGCATCCACAGGGTCGACACAGCTACGATGACAAAGAGCAGCATGAATGGAGCTGTCCAAACACCTGTCCAATCGAGCAAAACACCAAATGCAATCGGGAGGAAGAAACCGCCTAAGCCACCTATCATCCCAACGAGACCACCAACGGCCCCAACGTGATACGGGTAGTAAACCGGGATGTGCTTGTAGACGGCCGCTTTGCCGAGGCTCATGACGAAACCGAGAACCACGGTTACGGCAACGAATGCTCCTAAACCGAGGCCGAGGTTGAACTGGATCGGACCTTCGATGCCATTCACTATGTAAGATGTTTCAGGATAACTGAGCAGGAAGAGGCAAAGGAGTGAGACGATAAAGGTGAGGTACATAACTGAACGGGCGCCCCACTTATCAGACATCCACCCACCGAGTGCCCTGAAGACGGACCCCGGCAAGGAGTACAACCCGGCAAAGATGCCTGCCGTGGTGAGCTCTAAGCCATAAGCTCCGGTGTAGTAGCGCGGGAGGAACGAGGCGAGCGCAACGAAGGCGCCAAAAACGAAGAAATAATAGGTGGCAAAACGCCAAACCTGCAGGTTTTTGAGGGGAGCGAGCTGTTCTGCGGCGGAGACAACCTTTGCGCCTGTCCTTTTACGCTCGGCCTGCGAAGGATCATCCTTACTCAGCAGGTAAAACAGGACTGCGACAACGGCCAGAACGATGGCATAAACCCTTGCTGTCCCTTCCCACCCTAAAGCTACAACGAGGAAGGGCGCGGCAAAATTTGTAACAGCGGCGCCGACGTTCCCAGCCCCAAAAATGCCAAGAGCTGTGCCTTGTTTCTCTTTCTCAAACCACTGAGAAACGTAGGCAACACCAATAATGAAAGAGCCGCCGGCCAATCCGAGGCCCAAGGCGGCGAGGAGGAAAACTTCATAAGTTTGGACTGAGGTCAGCAACCACACACAAACGGCTGTTAAAAGCATTTGCAGCGGGAACATAATTCGACCGCCAAATTGCTCAGTCCAGATACCAAGGAAAATTCGGCTAACAGATCCGGTTAAAATTGGAGTTGCGACCAAAAGGCCAAACTGGGTATCTGAAAGGCCCAGCTCTCCCTTAATCTTGACCCCGATAATGGAGAAGATGGTCCAAACTGCAAAACAGACAGTAAAGGCAAACGTACTAAGGCCCAAGGCCCGGTATTGATCAGTGCGAGTAACGCCCTCAAGTGAATGCATAGTGATTGTTCCTGAATTCTATCGCTCAAGGCAATTCACGTACAATTTCTGGATCATTAGCATTCAAAGGTAGAGTAACTCGTAGAGAGAAGAAGATTAAACGAGTAAAATTGGAATACAATTTAGAGCAAAATTTCGTTTTATACTTTCGCCTACTTGTTGAATAAACACCTACAAAACATAAGTCCGTGCTGATATGATGCGTGTTCGTGGGCGGAATTTTCAAAGAAGCAACAATGTCTTACATCAATAATGTCAGAATGTTTGTGCGTGTTTACGAGCTGGGTAATATGTCGGCTGCGGCCCGAGATATGAACGTCTCTCCTGCCGTGGCCTCCTCTCGCATTGGGGAGTTGGAGAAGCATCTTGGCATCCGGCTTATCAACCGGACAACGCGTTCTATTCAACCCACTGAACAAGGTAGCATTTTCTATCCCGGTGCCTTGAAAATGCTAGAGGCTATGAATGAGGCTGAGGCTGCTGTTCATGACGTCACGAATACACCTCGCGGTTCTATTTATGTCTCAGCCCCTCTTGGCGTAGGGCGACGTTTAATTGCACCTCTTATTCCTGAATTCCATGAGGCGTATCCTGAAGTTCATGTGCGTCTTCGCCTTTCAGATCGTCCATTAGACATTACTGGCGAGGGATTGGATCTAGCCTTTATTTTGGGCCAGCTTCCTAATTCTGAAATGAAGTTAAAGAATTTAGCTGACTGTCCGCGCGTTTTATGTGCGTCTCCCGTTTATTTGGCAAAGCGCGGAACTCCCAAAATAGCTGAGGATTTATTGAAGCAGAAACACGCTTGCTTGCTGCTTCAATTTCCGGGATCCTCGGAAAACCGATGGGTTTTAAAAACGGAAACGGGGCCTCGGAGTTTCGAGGTGAGCGGGCCCTATACTTCAGATGATGGGGATGTTTTGGTCAATTGGGCGCGGGATCATCGCGGCATCGTCAACGCGCCGCTCTTTGATGTGGGAGATTACTTGGCTGCTGGAGAGCTGGTTTCTGTTTGCGATGCTACACCACCTGTTGACGTGTATCTGGCTTCGCTCTTTCCGCATAAACGCTATCAGGATCCCAAAATCCGTTTATTTTTAGAATTTGTGGGCGAGCGGCTCAAAGCATATTTGAAGGAACGGACTGATCTCCATACGTCCTTTATGCACAGCATTTCTCGGGTCAGGTAAAATTCCTATTTCACACATCGAGATTCTCATTGGTTCTGCCGAAAGACTTTCAAAATTATTTTGATAATGCATCTCCTTTATTAGGTTAAGCTCATAAATTGGGAGTGATTGCTCGCAAAGCATAGGTTTAACCGACATGCCTTTTGGCTATGTCTCAAACCTTGCGCACCTTCCCTAAGTTTTGGAATACAGAGCGCAATAGAAGCCGATTTGCCAACCATTGCCAAGGCAATCACTTCTGCTCGATGTTGAGGAATTTGTCTGCAATGAGTACGCATCACCTACCACCATCCACTCTTTACGCGCCGCAAGGTGGGTTGCCACCACAGACGCAGGTCATGACAGACCGCGCTGTGTTTACAAATGCGTATGCGGTTATCCCTAAAGGTGTAATGCAAGACATTGTGACCTCCAACCTACCATTTTGGGAGAAAACGAGGGCATGGATTATTGCACGCCCCCTCTCAGGATTTGCCGAGACATTTTCCCAATACATTATGGAATTGCAGCCGGAGGGCGGCTCTAGCAAACCCGAACCAGATACTTCAGCTCAGGGTGTGATTTTCGTCGTGCAAGGTGAGGTCACCGTGGTTCTGGATAAGGACCCGCATGTTCTGCCCGAAGGTGGTTATGCCTATCTGCCAGCTGGTGCAAGTTACGAAGTGCGCAATAACAGCCAGAAGCCCGCACTCTTTCATTGGGTCCGTAAACGCTATGAAGCTGTCGAGGGCATTGCTCAACCAGACGCGTTTTTCACCCATGAAAACGATGCCGTAGTCGCTTCTATGCCGGATACCAATGGCGCTTGGGCGACAACACGCTTTGTGGACCCCAGTGACATGCGCCACGACATGCATGTCAACATCGTTACCTTTGAACCAGGTGGCTGCATTCCGTTTGCTGAAACGCATGTAATGGAACACGGTCTCTATGTGCTGGAAGGGAAAGCGGTTTATCGCCTTAACAACGATTGGGTCGAAGTAGAAGCTGGCGACTTTATGTGGCTACGCGCCTTCTGCCCGCAAGCTTGTTATGCCGGTGGGCCAACGCGTTTTCGCTACCTGCTTTACAAGGATGTAAACCGCCACGCTCAACTTGGCTCATTTCAAAGGTGATCGAAGATGAGTGACCAAACCTCTACAGAGCGGACTGTTTTAATAGAGAGATTGAGTGCGGAAACGTTCGAACCCTTTGGCGAGATTATCGAGGCAGGTACTGTATCTCCGATCTTGATCAACGAGGGCCGGTGCAAACGTTACTCTGATCTGGCAGGGGTGGAGTGTATCGGTGGGCAGACAGGGATCAGCCTGTTTCAAGCAGAGTTACGCACGCTACCGCATAAACTGACCATGATGGAGCGCCACCCATTGGGCTCGCAGTGCTTCATTCCCATGGATCGATCTGAATATCTCGTTATTGTTGCAGCAGATGAAGGTGGACGGCCTTCATTTCCGCGCGCATTCATTGCGAGTTCAACCCAGTCCATCAACATAAAAACAAATACATGGCACGGCGTTCTGACCCCAATCAAAGGGTCAGGCCTTTTTGCCGTTGTGGACCGGATTGGTGAGGGTAAAAACTTAGAAGAACACTGGCTGGAGGAGGCCTACCTCATAAAGGAATAACACTGTGCGTCATTGGTAGGAGGGGACTAAATGACTGACAACTCAATAGGAACACCAGAACAACTGCGTGATCCTAACTATACGCCTGCTTTACATAAGGCTATTCCGCTTGGCATTCAGCATGTGCTGGCCATGTTTGTTTCCAACGTGACACCGGCAATTATTATTGCTGGTGCAGCCGGTTTTGGATTTGGCTCTGATGCGGGGGCACAGGGTTTTCCGGACATGACTTACATGATCCAGATGTCCATGCTGTTTGCAGGTATTGCAACACTATTCCAGACGATCGGCATGGGTGCTATTGGGGCCCGCCTTCCGATTGTTCAAGGCACAAGCTTTGCCTTTATTCCAATTATGATACCGCTTGTGGCTGGTAAAGGTGTTGAAGCCCTGCCCGCTTTATTTGGCGGCGTTTTGCTGGGTGGTTTATTCCATGCCGTTCTTGGCATCTTCATCGGACGCATTCGGTTTGCACTCCCTCCCCTCGTAACCGGACTAGTGGTAACGATGATTGGGTTAGCTCTTGTAAAGGTTGGCATTCAATACGCGGCTGGAGGCGTGCCTGCTATCGGCAAGCCGGAGTATGGTAGCCTGTTGAACTGGTCAGCAGCTTTGGTCGTTATATTCGTGACCCTTGGCCTGAAGTTTTATGCCCGTGGAATCATGGCCGTTTCTGCCGTGGTTATTGGCATCGCAGCTGGTTATGTTTTTGCACTCCTACTCGGTATGATCACCGTTGATGGCATTGCAACAAGCGTCAGCCGTTCTGCGTCTTTCGCTCTGCCGATGCCATTCAAGTATGGTTTCGACTTCAGTCTGGCAGCGGTTATCGGCTTCTGTCTGATGGCTTTTGTCAGCGCGGTTGAAACCGTTGGTGATGTTTCCGGAATCACCAAAGGCGGTGCTGGGAGAGAAGCAACCGATAAGGAAATTCAGGGCGCGACCTATGCAGATGGTTTCGGCACAGCAATTGCTGGCATCTTTGGCGGACTTCCAAACACATCCTTCAGCCAGAACGTTGGGTTGATTGCAATGACCGGCGTCATGAGCCGTCATGTTGTGACCATCGGTGCGTTCTTCTTGATCCTGTGTGGTCTGGTGCCCAAAGTTGGCGCCGTTATTCGCACTATTCCGATTGAGGTGCTGGGTGGTGGTGTCATCGTCATGTTTGGCATGGTGGTCGCGGCAGGCATTTCCATGCTATCCGACGTCAACTGGAACCGCCGGAACATGGTGATCTTTGCGATATCACTGTCTATCGGTCTCGGTCTTCAACTGGACCCGAAAGCCGTGCAATACCTGCCAGATTCAGTGCGTATTTTGATGACAAGCGGGCTTTTGCCAGCAGCCCTCATCGCCATTGTGCTGAACCTCGTGTTGCCCGAGGAGCTTTCAGCTGAAGCAACGGAAGAAGTTTCCGGCGGCATGGCCTCACAAGACGATGCATCTCTTGAGCCTGCTAGCAACCAAGCTTAACAGCTTCCCCTCGCCAATTCAGATATTGGCGGGGGCTTTTCATCCCCAATCCACTGATTGAGCCAGTGCAGTCCTGCTGCTTCTATTGGCCGTGTTTATCCGCAAACTTCCCATCTTACTGCCCAGCGGAAATGATGCACATTACTCTCGTAGCTATGTGCAGTTTTATTCTCACCTCAAATTAAAAAGACGATTCGGAGCAGAATTTGAGCTCTTTCTGATATATGTTATGCACACGAGCTCGTCACAAAATCACATTTTATGATTTAAAAACACAACTCCTTATAAAATCCATCTGAGCACCCATAGACACTATAACCAGATGTTTTATATGGATAAATTTCAATACATCATCTCAACAAAAGCCAAATTCGATTAACGAAAACTCGCTTCATAAGTATTATCACTAGCATTATTATTTAATTTGAGGTGTAAATATTATCTTGAGAGTTGCAAGGGAGCCATTCCTATGGGGGGAGCAAACTGGCGCTTTCGAACGTAATCGCCGCGTTATGCGGTAACGGTTTTCAAGATTCCTTCAAGGGGCCAGGTATGAAAAAGCTAGTCACAATTTTATGTGCTGCTACCGTCGGATTATTTTCAGCATCAGCGATCGCAAAGCCAATCAAAATCGGGATGGCAATTGATGATCTGCGCTTGGAGCGCTGGCAAAAAGATCGCGATATTTTTGTCGCAAAAGCAGAAGAGCTGGGCGCAGAAGTTTACGTACAATCTGCAAATGGCAATGAACAAACACAGATTTCGCAGATTGAAAACATGATTTCCCGCGGCGTGGATGTGCTCGTCATTATTCCGTATAACGGTGAGGTTCTCTCCAACGTTATTCGTGACGCAAAATATGATGGCATCAAAGTTCTCGCCTATGATCGCCTGATCAACGGCGCTGATATTGATTTTTACATCTCCTTCGACAATGAAAAAGTTGGCGAAATGCAGGCGGAAGCAATGCTTGCTGCAAAACCAGAAGGTCGCTACTTTCTGATGGGCGGCGCCCCAACTGACAATAACGCAAAAATGTTCCGCAAAGGTCAGATGAACGTTTTGCAGCCCCAAATTGACGGCGGTAAAATCGAAATCGTTGGTGATCAATGGGTGGATTCATGGCTTGCAGAAAACGCTCTGAAAATCATGGAAAACGCACTTACAGCGAACGACAACCAGATTGATGCAGTGGTTGCCTCCAATGATTCCACAGCAGGCGGCGCCATTCAGGCACTTGATGCTCAGGGTTTAGCTGGCAAGGTTGCCATTTCCGGTCAGGATGCCGATCTGGCGTCGGTTCGTCGTATCGTTGCTGGTACACAAACCATGACCGTTTACAAGCCAATCGTCAAACTCGCCAGAACAGCTGCTGAAATCGCTGTAAAACTTGGCAGGGATGAAAAACCTGAAGCCAACAGCATCAACAACAATGGCAAAAAGGACGTAGACAGCTACCTCCTAGAGCCAATTGCTGTTTACAAAAACAACCTCGATGCGACCGTTATCGCGGACGGCTTCCACGCCAAAGATGACGTTTACCAGAAATAATCACGATCAAAAGCGCCTGGGAACAGGCGCTTTTATTCTGGGAGATTGAGATGGCAAGATTGCTTGAAATGCGCGGCATCGTTAAGTGCTTTGGTCCGGTGAAAGCTTTGGACGGGGTTGATATTCAACTGAACAAGGGAGAAGTCCTCTCCCTTTGCGGAGAAAACGGATCTGGAAAATCGACCCTTATGAAGGTGCTTTGCGGAATTTATCCCGCAGGTGATTTTGAAGGGAAAATTCTTTTTGAGAACAAAGAAGTAAACGCTCGGAGCATTAAAGATACCGAGAACCTAGGCATCGCGATCATTCATCAGGAGCTAACACTGGTGAAGGAACTGAGCATCATGGAAAACCTTTTCCTCGGCTCCGAAATTAGCTGGAAGGGCATCCTCAACTTCTCAGCAATGCACCACAAAACGACGGAAATGCTGAAGCGCGTTAAGCTGGATATTTCGCCGGAAACCAAGGTTGGTGATTTGGGTGTCGGGCAACAGCAGCTTGTTGAGATTGCAAAGGCGCTCTCCAAGAAGGCTAAGGTGCTCATTTTGGATGAGCCCTCCGCGCCGCTGACTGAATCTGAGACTGCCATTCTCCTTGATCTGGTTCGAGAACTGCGAGACGGCGGAGTGAGCTGCATTTATATCTCCCATAAACTGGGGGAAGTGAAAGCCATCTCCAACCACATTTGCGTCATTCGTGATGGCGTTCATATTGATACACGCCCAGCAGAAACTATGACGACTGACGATATCATCACCATGATGGTCGGCCGGGAAATGAAACAGCTGTTCCCGTGGGAAGAGCATGAAATTGGTGAGACTGTCCTAACTGCTGGCCCGTTTGATGCCTGGGATATTGCCAATCCAAATCGCAAAAAAGTAAAGAACGCTGCCCTTTCCCTTCGCCGTGGCGAGATTTTAGGTATTTCCGGACTTGTTGGCTCTGGCCGAACGGAGCTCATGGAATGCATCTATGGCTGCTATCGCGGCAAAAGCACCGGCTCCATTACACTGGAAGGTGAAACTCTAGCGATCAGAAGTGCTAAAGATGCTTTGGGCCATGGAATTGCAATGGTGCCAGAAGACCGCAAGAAAAACGGCATCGTGCCCATAATGAGCGTGGGGCAGAACATTTCCCTCGCCTACCTCAAGCAATTTTCACAGCATGGAACAATCAGATCGGCCCAGGAAATCAGCGTTGTTCGCGAGTCCATAAAGAGCCTGAAGGTCAAAACACCGGGGCCTGATATCGCCATTCGCAATCTTTCTGGCGGCAATCAGCAAAAGGCTATTCTCGCGCGGTTCCTGCTTTCCACTCCCAAGGTTCTCATCTTGGACGAGCCAACACGCGGTATTGATGTTGGTGCCAAGTATGAAATCTACAAGCTCATGTTCCAACTGGTCAAAAAGGGGATCAGCATCATCATGGTGTCCTCAGAACTCCCTGAAGTCCTTGGCATTAGCGATCGCGTGCTGGTGATGCATGAAGGCGAGATCAAAGGCGACCTCCTCAATTCCAACCTAACTCAAGAACAAATTATGGACTGCGCCCTTTCAGAAGGAATTGCGTCATGAGTGAGCAGCAAACTATTTCCACTGCCTCAGCTGACACAAAAGAGATCAGCCTGCTTGGAAAACTCAAATCGATGAATATAAAGATGCTCGCGATGATTTTTGCGATCATCGTGATCATGGTGTTTTTCTACTTCACCACAGATGGCAGCTATCTTACTCCGCGCAATATCTCCAATCTGTTTCGTCAAACCGCCATTACAGGCATACTTGCAATCGGTATGGTGTTTGTAATTATTAGCGGCGAGATCGATCTGTCCGCTGGCTCGATGATGGGACTTCTGGGCGGCGTTGCTGCTATTTTGGACGTCTGGTTCAAGCTGCCGCTCGCCCTCACAATTGTCCTCACACTGGCAAGTGGTCTGGTCCTGGGCTTTTGGAATGGCTGGTGGGTTGCCTACCGCAAAGTTCCTTCTTTCATCGTAACACTGGCAGGTATGCTGGCGTTTCGAGGGATCTTGATTGGCATCACTGACGGCACGACTGTAGCACCAACCTCTGATGCCATGTCCATTATCGGTCAAAGCTACCTGCCCAACCTGTTCAGCCTTGTGCTTGGCGTTGGTCTTTTGGCGCTTTACTTCGGCTGGCAGCAAAAACAACGCGGCATGCGCTCTGAATACGGCATCGGCAATTCACCGGCTTCACAAGCATGGTCACTCAACGCGTTTCTCGCTGTTGGTGTACTTGGCATCATCTGGCTTCTGAATGACTATCGCGGTGTACCAGCTCCTGTTCTCATCCTGATTGGCTTGATGCTCGTAGGCACATTCATCGCAATGAAGACCACGTTTGGTCGCCGCATATACGCCATTGGCGGAAATCTGGAAGCCAGCCGTCTCAGTGGCATCGACGTGGAGAAAACAAAGCTCTCCGTCTACGTCATGAACGGCCTCATGATTGCGGTTGCGTCACTGGTCCTATCCTCGCGCCTCGGCGCAGGTTCCCCCTCAGCCGGTAACATTGCAGAACTAGATGCAATTGCTGCCTGCGTGATTGGCGGAGCCAGCATGGCGGGCGGTGTAGGCACAGTGTTCGGTGCCGTCATTGGAGCCTTCATCATGGCCTCGCTTGATAACGGCATGAGCATGATGGATGTTCCCACCTTCTGGCAGTACATCGTCAAAGGCGGAATACTGCTGCTGGCGGTATGGATGGATAGCGCCACAAAACGTCGCGCATAATTGCGCTTTGAGGCTCTGAACTGGACTATTCAGAGCTTCTCCCTTGCATATCAACTCTCATGATCTGGAATTTGTTTGAAGTTCGAAAAAAATTCAATAGATTGAGCGAACTCCAGATCACTGAAGCACCATTGATTGCAGATCGACGCGATCACAACAGCGAATTGTTTGAAGCATGGCGAAACAAAAAAAGACAGGCAATGTCCTTGAGCAGCGTGAACAAGGGCGGCGTTTGATTTTTTCGCACATCCGCCAGTTTGATCAAGCTGCCCGAGTTGACATTGCCAAGTCTACTGGGCTTTCACCTGCGACAGTTACAACTATAACCGCTGAGTTGATTGCGGAAGGTATTCTTGAGGAGGTAGCAGAGCAGAGCGATACTTCTGAGGTTCGGCGCGGGAGGCCTCGCATAGAGCTTAAAATCAGAGGGGCAGCTCACAAAGTGGCTGGCATTAAGCTCTCCGATAAAGTGGCAACTCTGGTGATCATGAACCTTGAAGGTGAGGAGCTGTCCAATCACTCCATGCCCATGCCAAACCTACCACTTGAGGAAAACCAGACCGTCGATTTTATTTATGCGCTCTTGCATGAAGCGCTCAATAAATCCGGTCTTTCCTATAAGGATCTGTCTGCCATTGGCATCGGTTTACCGGGCATTGTGGACGCTAAGCGTGGCTTCGTTTACTGGTGCCCGCTGTTCGCCTCACGAAATGTGGATCTACTGCAATCACTCTCAGCCAAACTGCCACTGCCTGTCTTCATTGACAACGACACCAACCTCGTTGCGCTTGCGGAGCTTTGGTTTGGCTATGGTCGCAATCATACCGATTTTCTTGTGGTCACCATCGAGCACGGTGTTGGCATGAGCATCGTAATGGACAGCAAGGTTTACCGCGGGGCCAGAGGCAGCGGAGCCGAATTCGGGCATACTAAGGTTCGACCCGATGGTGCCTTATGTCGGTGCGGGCAACGAGGGTGCCTAGAAGCGTATGTCGCTGATTATGCTTTGCTACGAGACGCAGACACGGTGATGACTGGCCACATGAACCTCAATGCAGAACAACGACTTACGTATCTTTTTGAGGCAGCCAAAGGTGGCAATGAAACGGCACAGGCCATATTCAAGCGAGCCGGACAAATGTTTGCGACTGGCCTTGCAAATCTGGTCAATATTTTCGATCCGGCTATCATCATCCTTTCTGGGGAACAGATGAAGTTTGATTACCTTTACGAGCACGACGTCATCGAAAGCATGAGGAACTCCATAGTAAATATTGATGCCCCTGCTCCTGAGGTTCAGATACACAAATGGGGTGACTTGATGTGGGCAAAAGGGGCCGCAGCTTTTGCCCTCAATGAGGTTCTTGCCCGCTCTTTGTGAGCGTCGCATTCATTATTTCAAAACTCAAAGATAATAATAGCTCATAACTCTATTTTGGCGCCGTTAACGCACAAATTACAGTCCACTAGGTAGTTGAACTATGTGTTTTTAGCTTGATTTATTTTGATACTCAAATTTAAATGGACTTAGCAAAAAAAGAGCGGCTCTGCTGCTCACTGCTTCCAGGTAGGGGAACGCAATGTACTTAGGTCTTGATTTAGGCACCTCAGGATTAAAAGCTGCACTCATCGATGAGCACCAACGCATTGTCGCAACAGCTCACTCTGCGCTGACTGAAAGCCGCCCAAAACCCGGCTGGAGTGAACAGGACCCCGAGTCCTGGATTACAGCTGCGATTGATGTGTTTGATCAACTCAAAGCCAGCACTCCTGAAAAACTTGGGGCTCTCAAAGGCATTGGGCTTTCCGGTCAGATGCATGGCGCTACACTGCTGAATGCAGCAGATGAGCCAATCTCTCCCTGCATTTTGTGGAATGACACCCGGAGCCATCTGGAAGCGGCGGAGTTGGATTCCCTTCCAGCGTTCCGCGCCATTTCCGGTTCCATCGTCTTCCCCGGCTTTACAGCGCCTAAACTGCGTTGGATTGAAAACAACGCACCTGATTTATTTGAGAAGGTTCAAAAAGTCCTTTTACCAAAAGATTTCCTTCGACTTTGGCTAACAGGCACTTATGCCTCCGAAATGTCTGACGCCTCTGGCACGAGCTGGTTGGATGTCGCCAACCGGTGCTGGTCTCCCGAACTGCTCGAACTCAGCCACATGCGCCGCGACCAGATGCCAGAACTTGTTGAGGGCACGCAGGTCAGCGGAGAACTGAGGTCTGAACTGACACAGCGCTGGGGCCTGCCCAAAGGCGTTGTGGTTGCTGGTGGTGCCGGAGATAACGCTGCCTCTGCAATAGCGGTAGGGGCCGTCTCTGCTGGCTCAGGGTTCATTTCACTAGGCACTTCCGGCGTGCTTTTTGCCGCCAATGATGGCTACCAACCCGCTCCTGAAAGTGCGGTGCATACATTCTGCCACGCACTGCCTGATGCATGGCACCAGATGGGCGTCATCCTGTCTGCAACCGATGCCTTGAACTGGTACGCAAAGCTGGTGGGTGACAGCGCGGGCAATCTGACAAATGCATTGGGAGATGAGTTACAGAAGCCTGGATCAAACCTCTTCCTGCCCTACCTTGGTGGTGAACGTACCCCGCACAATGATGCGGCTGTGCGCGGAGCGTTTCTAGGCCTGTCCCATGGTGATGATACGCAGGCCCTCACGCGCACTGTACTGGAAGGTGTTGCCTTTGCCTTCCGTGATTGTCAGGAAGCGCTACTCTCCACTGGCACAAAGCTGGACCGGCTCACAGCCGTTGGCGGCGGCTCCCAATCCAATTATTGGCTCTCCCTGCTCGCCACAGTACTCAATGTACCCATTGATCGCCCAACTGCGGGAGATTTCGGTGGGGCCTTTGGCGCTGCGCGTCTGGGGCTCATTGCATCTGAAGGTGCAGATCCTGTTGCCATATGCACACCTCCAAGCTCCGTTGAAACATTCCTGCCTGAGCAAAATCTCTGCGCTGCCTTCAGCGACGCCTACGCTCGGTTTGCTCAAACTTATCCCGTCCTAAAGGATCTCTGATATGACCTCATTTTTCGGTGACATCCAAAAAATTGCCTTTGAAGGCGTAGATTCAACCAATGAACTGGCCTTTCGCCACTACAACCCGGATGAAATCATTATGGGTAAACCCATGCGGGACCATCTGCGCTTTTCTGTAGCGTATTGGCACTCGTTTGCCTGGGAAGGTGGAGATCCGTTTGGTGGACCAACTTTTGATCGCCCATGGTTTGGTGATGAGATGGCGCTTGCCAAAATGAAGGCCGATGTGGCGTTCGATATGTTCAAAATCCTCGGACAGCCCTACTTCTGTTTCCATGATCTGGATGTTCGTCCAGAAGGGTCTAATTACGCTGAGAACACCTGTAATCTGGAAGAAATTACAGAGTATTTTGAAGGCAAAATGGCAGAGACGGGAACCAAGTTGCTTTGGGGCACAGCCAACATGTTCTCCAACCGCCGCTATATGTCTGGAGCTTCCACAAACCCGGATCCTGAAGTTTTCGCTTTTGCAGCGGCAACCGTTAAAAGCTGCATGGATGCAACCCATCGCCTCAACGGTGAGAACTATGTGCTATGGGGCGGCCGCGAAGGATACGAAACTCTTCTCAACACCGATCTAACCCGCGAGTTGGACAACATGGGCCGGTTCCTTTCTATGGTTGTCGATTACAAACATAAAATCGGTTTCAAAGGCCAGATCTTGGTTGAACCAAAACCTCAGGAACCATCCAAACACCAGTACGATTATGATGTCGCAACCTGCCATGGTTTCTTGCAGAAATACGGCCTTGAGAACGAAGTAAAGCTGAACCTTGAACAAGGGCATGCCATTCTTGCCGGTCACAGTTTTGAGCATGAAATTGCGCTTGCTCAATCACTTGGCGTTCTCGGCTCCATAGATATGAACCGCAACGACTACCAATCTGGCTGGGATACGGACCAGTTCCCGAACAATGTCCCTGAAGTTGCATTGGCCTACTACCACATCCTCAAAGGGGGTGGATTCACATCCGGCGGTACCAACTTTGACGCGAAACTACGCCGTCAGTCGCTCGATCCAGTGGACCTGATTGCAAGCCATGCCGGAGCTATGGATATTTGCGCCAGAGGCCTAAAAGCTGCCGCTGCAATGCTTGAAGATGGTGGTTTGGAAAGTGCGCTTAATGACCGCTACGCAGGTTGGAGTTCAGCGCAAACCAAAGATGTTATGGACGGCGCAACACTTGAAAGCCTGACCAATTGGGTCAAAGAGCAGGACATCAATCCAGCACCAAAATCAGGAAAACAAGAACGCCTCGAAAACTACGTCAACCGCTTTGTCTAACCTCCCAAGTTAGATCAAAAAAACCCTGCTCAGGAGTTATTGAGCAGGGGTTTTTGTTGGGAAAATAAACTGGAGTTAGAGTTTCCGCCAAACACCGCCACTTTGAGAGCTGGACACTGCAGTTTCAATGAATCTCAGTCCATCTAAACCATCAGATACGGATGGCAACAGGCTGCTGTTTTGTGGCTGAGGCATATCCAGAATGCGAGCGGTCAGCATATCAGCGAACTCGTTGTAAAGTGTTGCAAACGCTTCTAGGTACCCTTCTGGATGACCACCCGGAATACGAGAGATCGACGCAGAGGCATCAATTGCACCATTTCCGTTGCGGGTTATGCGAAGGCTGGTTTTGCCATAAGGTGAGACATCCAGATAATTCGGATCTTCCTGAGACCACTCAAGTCCGCCCTTCTCTCCGTAAACACGTAAGCGAAGGCCATTTTCATTGCCCGGCGCCACTTGAGAAGCCCACAACATTCCCTTTGCGCCATTTTCATAACGCAGCAGCATCTGCGCATCATCATCCAGCGTACGGCCTTCAACAAAGCTGGTCAGCTCAGCTAAAACCTCAGTCGCTTTCATACCAGAGACGAAAGTCGCCAGGTTGTAGGCATGGGTGCCAATATCTCCAATACAGCCACCTGCGCCGGAGCGTTTTGGATCGGTCCGCCAGCTCGCCTGTTTCTGTCCTGTTCGCTCCAACGGCTCGGTCAGCCAATCCTGAGCATATTCAACCTGCACCAGCCGGATTTTGCCCAACTCGCCAGCCTCAACCATAGCCCGGGCCTGCCGTACCATGGGATAGCCAGTATAATTGTGCGTGAGCAAAAACAACTTGCCAGTATCTTGCTGAACCTGAACCAGCTTGGCACTTTCTTCCACGGTGGTTGTCATCGGCTTATCGCAGATGACGTGGAAGCCTGCTTCTAACATCGCACGCGCTGCCGGATAGTGCATGTGATTAGGCGTAACAATGGCCACGACATCAATCGGGTCGTCACGAAGAGGCTCTTTTGCTGCCATTTCCTCAAATGAGGTGTAGGCTCGATCTGGAGCAATATGAAGCTCTTCCGCTGAAGCTTTCGCCCGATCAGGATCAGAGGACAGCGCACCGGCTACAAGTTCATACCGATCATCCAATCTGGATGCGATACGGTGGACTGCGCCAATAAATGCACCTTGACCACCACCAATCATACCAAGCCGCAGCCTGCGCCCCAAGACCTTCGGTCTTTCCATAACAGGTGCTGTTTGCGTTGCTTCGATGGTCATTACGCTATCTCCGTCATTTTCAGGCTTACTAGGCGTCGGTTCATGGCTTTATCACTACCAGAACCTGCAAAATCATCAAATGCGTGTTCGATGTTTTTGCTATTCCCTCCACGTAGGCATTGACCATCAAGATAGGTCAGCTCAAACTCAATTCGTCTTATTTTCTGCTTCCGACACCCAAAACGGTATAAAAATTATGTCCAATCCAATTGAAAACACACGCACATTTTATGAAGAGAATGCTGAGAGTTTTATTGCCCGCACCGTTCATGTTGATATGAGCCATCATTACAAACACTTTCTCAAATCAATCCCTGCTGGAGGCCGCGTGCTTGATGCGGGATGCGGTTCAGGTCGAGATACACTCGCCTTCAAGAAACTAGGTTATCACTTAGATGCGTTTGACGCATCTTCAGAAATGGTCAAGTCTGCGCGAGACCTAACCGGTGTTGATGTCCAGCAAAACACATTCCAAAACTTCACCTCAGCCGCTATCTATGACGGTATTTGGGCCTACGCTTCACTGCTCCATGTTCCTTATGTTGAGCTCCCTCTTGTGCTCAGCAAACTTGCAGCTGCATTGAAAAACAATGCGCCCCTCTTCGCCTCTTTCAAGCTGGGCGAGGGAGAAGTCACTCGTGAAGACGGTCGGCGATTTTCAATGATGAATGAAGAACGGTTTAGAGCTCTGCTGGCAGAGGTACCAGAACTCAAGCTCGAAAATATACGTATTGTAGATAGTACAAAGAAGATCACACCAGCAGAAAAATGGTTGTGCGTGTTGCTTTCGAAAAGAAACTAATCATCTGATTTTGTGGAATAATGGCGGAGAGTGAGGGATTCGAACCCTCGGAACGCTTGCGCGCTCAACGGTTTTCGAGACCGCCCCGTTCGACCACTCCGGCAACTCTCCGCATATCTCTGAGGTTGAGATTTCGGAACCATATAAAGAAGTCTCGTCTTCGACAAGCCCTATGCTCTTTATGATTCAGATAACTCACAGATCACATGCTTATCCAAAAACAAAAAGCGCAGTGAGAGAACCCACTGCGCTTAGCTCAATTCGATAATTGAAGGACTTTATGCTGCCTGAACATCCTCAAGGAATGTTTTGATGGAGCGATTGAACTGATCCGCTTCTTCAGAAATGCTATCTGCTTGATCGTTGATGTTTTCGGCTGTCTTGGTAGAGCTTTCAATTGTGTTTGCGACCTCTCCCATTTCAGTTTCACCAATACGGGATTGATCAGAGGCGTCAGTTACCGAGCGGGCAATTTCACTTACCGTTACTGCCTGCTGCTCTACCGCCGCCGCCACCGCTGAGGAACTGCCGGACAACTTCTCCATCATGCTCATGACTTTATCAATAGAACCCACCGCATCACCAGATACCTGCTGGATGGCGTGAATCTGATGAGAGATTTCTTCGGTTGCAGTTGAGGTCTGATTAGCAAGGTTCTTCACTTCAGAAGCGACAACAGCAAAGCCTTTGCCCATCTCACCTGCACGGGCAGCTTCAATGGTTGCGTTCAGTGCCAGCAGGTTGGTTTGGTCAGCAATATCTTTAATGAGACTGACGACCTGACCAATGCGGCTTGCAGTTTCGGCAAGCTCCTGAATGGTTTTGGAAGTACTCACAACCAGATTGCCAACTTCGTCCGCAATCTCTTTGGAATTTACGGCTTCACTGGCGACTTCTTTGATGGAGTGAGACATTTCCTCACTGGCCGAAGCAACCGTTGCCACTGAAGATGACGCATGACTAACAGCCTCGCCTGCTTTGCCAGCTTTGTCAGAGACGCTTTCTACTGTCACATTGAGTGCGAAGGATGCATCATGCAATGACTGGATCGCGGTATTGAAGCCTTCTCCTGCCATGTTAGCCACTTTTTCAAATTCGCTGACAAGAGTTGCAACCTTTTGCTCCCGAATCTGACGGTGTTTGTTGTCTGTATCCCGTTCTTCATTAAGCTGGTTACGTTCGATAGCGTTGGCACGGAACACTTCGAGAATTTTTGCCATTTTGGCAAACTCATCGCGGCCTTTCGTTCCTTCGATATTGATGGAGACATCGCCTTTGGCCAGAACACTCATTGCGGAATGTAAGTTTGCGAGCGGACGAGAGATCTTCCAGGCGATAAACCCTGCGATCATCAAGCCGATAACTCCCATTGCACCAGCCTGCAGTAGAAAACGCCGCATACTCGCGGCGGAGGCCTCACTGTGCTGGATCGCGGCCTGTTGCTCGCCTTCAACCCCGATCTTATTCAGCGCTTCAGCCGCTGGTAACATTTCATCCAGCTGCTCGAGCGCGAAGGTCATTTCCTCTTGAATATCGGCACTCAGTACTTCAATCTGCTCAAACGTTTGGGTGTAAGTTACCCAGAGCTCTTCGACCTTAGCTTTTGCGGCCGCTGACATGTCAGCATTTTTCAAAACCATATCAAACTGCTCGATGCGGCTTTTGAAGGTTTCTTTTTCAATCTCGTAGCCATCAACACCAATGGTCCATTCCATGGCCTGGAGATCTTTCAAGAGGCTCGCAACCCGATGGGTATCTTTGCTGACGTTTAGCTTCCGACGTTCCTTATTGATCTCTAAGCGCATGGTATAACTTGCGCCTTGAAGCGCAGCAATCAAACCACCATCAGCATCGGTGCCACGTTCTATAGTCGCCTCAACAACTGCGCCAAATGTCTCCGAAAATCCGTAGGCATAGCCCTCCAAGCTATCGTAAAGCTCGTCATCAATACCTTGAGTATTCAACTCCCGACTTTTCTCGACCAAATCAACAACGCGATCACGAGCTGAGGCCGCGACATCAGCAGCTTCTGAATTGGAGTTCAGAAGGAATTCGCCACCAATTGCCCTCATACGATCTACAGCAGCACCGATAGCCTGCGCATTTTGCATGAGCTGGTTGTAGGACTGCGTATTTTTTTGAAATGCAGCGTTGTCGGAATTCATTTGGGAAAGGAATATTAATGCTCCGCCCAACACGATAATCGGCAAAAGCCCAAGAGCCAATACACGTGTAACGACAGAGTAAACCCAGGCAAACTTTAGAATGCGCATTTTATGCCCCCCGCACGTATGCGGTTTAATTCATTGGATGTGAATAGTCGCGAGATTGCCACATATATTCCATAGTGGGCGCCTATTCCCCTCTCAGCACTTGTATGGAACATGCACAAATCTCATTTGAGACATTCTTCGCTGGTGAAGGTTTATTGATCCTTAAATCAATCGCAGAATACTACTTAAAACGCAGCGTAATAAGTATTATGCCGTAACAAATAGATCCTATGTACTACCACATGGGCGTTGTACGAAGGCGAATCACTCGCCTTCCCGTAGGTTCATTGAAATCCTAGAAATGTGACGGAAGTCTCATAGTCAGAAATTCTCGCCGGTTTACTGAGAATCTGCGTTGACATTCCAAATTGCCTGCGTATATTCCAGCAGCTCATAAATTGCGGGGAAACCCGTGTTTTCGCGCTGTCCGAGGCAAGACATCGACACCGCCTTCTGGATTTTCCAGAGTTTGCGGTCGATCTCCCCGTAAAGGGACGTTCCTAGAGCATAAGGGAAACGGTCGACAAAGTTCGCAGTTTACTGCGACGCCAAAGGGTGCGCTTAGATAAGAAGGACATGCGCATGTTCGCAGTCATCAAAACAGGCGGTAAACAGTACACTGTTGCTGCTGACGATCTCTTGAAGATCGAAAAAGTTTCCGTTGAAGCCGGTGAAACCATTACTTTTGACGAAGTTCTTATGGTTGGTTCAGATGCTGAAACCACCATCGGCGCACCAATGATTGAAGGCGCATCTGTTGTAGCTGAAGTTGTTGAGCAGGGTCGTAATCGCAAGATCATCATCTTCAAAAAGCGTCGTCGTCAGAACTCCCGTCGTCGTAACGGTCATCGTCAGGCTTTCACTACCGTGAAAATCACTGACATTTTGACCGGTGGCGCTAAGCCTGCTGAAAAAGCTGCTGCTCCTAAGAAAGCAGAAGCTGCACCAGCAGTTGAAGGCTCCGACGATCTTAAAACATTGCAGGGTCTTGGCCCAGCAATTGAGAAAAAGCTGAATGCCGCGGGTATCTCTACCTTCGCGCAGATCGCAGCTCTTTCCGCTGAAGATATCGCCCGCGTTGAAGACGAAACAGGCACTAAAGGCCGCTTCGAACGTGATAACTGGGTTGCTCAGGCTAAGGAACTCGCAGCGAAGTAATTCGCAAGCGATCTTATCCTAGACAGATTAAACGGAGACCTTCGTTATGGCTCATAAAAAAGCTGGCGGTTCATCCCGCAACGGTCGCGACTCAGCTGGTCGTCGCCTTGGTATCAAGAAATTCGGCGGCGAAGCTGTAATTCCTGGCAACATTATTGCACGTCAACGTGGCACTAAGTGGCACCCTGGCGCAGGCGTGGGCATTGGTAAAGATCACACCATCTTTGCGACTGTCGAAGGCAAAGTATTGTTCCAAGAAAAACGCAATGGCCGAACGTTTATTAATGTGATGCCAGTGGCGCTAGCCGCAGAGTAAAGCTGACGTGATAATCCAAATCGTCGGCGTCTCATTTGACCCCGACGGATTTGGAAAAATCCGGTTCAGATCGAAAGATCAGAAAAGGGGAGATGGGATGCCATCTTCCCTTTTTCTTTGCCCAGTGGGATGGGCAGTTTATCGGAGTTAAGAACATGGTAGTTGAATACGAAGAAATCCCAGAGGAAAGCAGTTGCGTTGCGGCCGGGTCGCCGCAGGACACAGCGCGTCTTGTTATCGACCGAGCGCGCAAAGATGATTTGGCTGACATCCTGTTTTTGGCCAACAACCGTCGGATCGCTGAAAAGTTGACAAACATGTTGCACCCGTTCACGTATGAAGACGCTAAAGCGCTCGTGAAACGCAGTGAAGTGCAACTGCAGAGTCAGGCGACATTCGCGATCCGTATGAAAAACACAGGCCGTTTTATTGGCGCGATCGGTTTCAATCCGCTTGCTGAGGACTTTGGTGCTGTGCACCTTGGTTACTGGGTTGGCGAACCATTCTGGAACCAAGGATATGCGACTGAAGCGGTCAAATCTGTCATGGAATTCGCGTTTGCTGATGCTGGCATTAGAGTGCTCTCCGCCTCTTGCCGCGTGAGCAATCCTGCCTCGCACCGTATTTTGACCAAATGCGGCTTTAAGCAGGACGGAACGACAAAGCTGCACTCACTTGGTGCTAAAGCCTTAGTGAATGCAACGCGCTTTGCACTGACCCGTACCCAATGGATCGCGAATACGCGATGGGGTTCAGCAGGTTAAGTGATGCCTTGGATAAGCGGGCTGCACCTGACCGCAGCCTGCCCAATGGCATAGTGCTTGTCGTTTGCCCTTGCGGGCAGATCTTCAAACCTAAGCTGGTTTTCTTTTCTATTGCGCTTTTTTGCTTTGTTCGAAGCAATATCCAAAGGAGCTGAAAAGAACCCGTGCTTTGCCATCACTTACCTTCATTTCTTAAACAATAGAGATATATGACATTGATTTATAAGGCCAATTGCGATGTTCACTACAACTATAGATACGTTAAGGCTGGAGCTGCGCCCATTCCAATCTGACGACCTTGACCAATTCTGGAAGATTGGGCCTTCCAATTATGAAATTGCTTGCTGGCTTACCGGACTGACCTGGCCACCTCTTTTTGAGGAGGCAAAAGAGTTCATAGACAGTGCGCGTGCTGCAAACCAAAATACGGACTCCTACCCCTTTGCAATTGACTGCAACGGGCAACTGATTGGTTGTATTGAAGTCCAAAAAGCCGGTGATCTCAAAGAGTTCCCCGAGTTGCCAACCATTGGCTACTGGCTGAGTTCAGCTGCGCAAGGTCATGGTTATATGCAGGAAGCTTGTGTGGCTGCGTTGCATTGGGGCTTTGCACGTGATGCTTGCAACATCTTTGCTGTTCGGGTGTTTGCCAATAACTTTCCGTCACAACGGACACTGAAACGCCTCGGCTTTGAGCCTGTCGGCGTTTGTATTCGATACTCTAAACCTCTGAAACAAAACGTAGAAAACATCATCATGCACCTTCCGAGAGATCGGTTTGAGGCGTTGCATGGTGATGCGCATGTGATGATGGGAGCCGCACAATGACTAGTTTTCCTCGGTTGAGAACTGCCAGCTTGGTATTGCGTGAATGGAAAGAAAGCGACTTACTTGTCGTGTTCAAACACCTGCAAAATCAGAATGTTACGCGCATGCTCGCGAGCGCTCCCTACCCCTATACTGTTGCGGATGCAGAGGCGTTTCTTAGTCGGTTTATGCCCTTTGACCCATCAAAAGCCGTGAACTGGGCCATTGAGCTGAATGGAGAGGCTGTTGGCGGCTGCGGTGCTGGTCATTTACAGGAAACGCCCGAAGTTGGCTTTTGGTTAGCTGAGAGCCATTGGAAAAAAGGCATTATGTTTGAGGCCCTTAGTGAGATGCTTCGTTACTTCTTGCTGGAGCGGGAGCTTCCGACAATCGCTGCTGATGCCTTTACAGATAATCCCGGCTCACTGGGCTTATTGCGCAAGGTCGGCTTTGTCAGTCAAGGGTTTAACATGGGCCGAAGCCGTGCGCGCCTTGCTGGTGATTATCCGACTGAAGAGTTTGCTATTACCCCACTTGATTTCATCGGCGCCAAGAGCCTTAGAGCGAAGGAGGCCGCACAATGAATTTCCCGCAATTACAAACCAACCGGTTGATTTTGCGCGCATTTCTGCCGGATGATTATCAGCGACTCCGCTACCTGTTTTCTGATTTTGATGTGGCCCGGATGACTTCCAGTTTTCCGCACCCTTTGACCAATGATAGTGCTCAAAAGTTGATGTCACGGTTCATGTCCAACGACCCCAAAACGAATGTCGTTTGGGCAATTGATAACGGAACCGGGTTTATCGGCTCTATTGGTGCTCATGAAATTGGCGAGAGTAGCTCTCTGGGATATGCGCTTGGAAAATACTACTGGGGCCGCGGTTATATGAGTGAAGCGGTGCAAGCCGTTGTAAACTATCTTAAATTCGAGCGTTGCGTTGAAAACGTAAATGCTTGCGTTTTTTTGGAGAATCCTGCGTCCTTTCGCGTTCTTTTGAAGAACGGCTTCACCCCGACCTCATTGTGCAAGCACACCTGTGTTTCCAGAGGGGAAGATGAGATCGACACCCAGAACTTCACACTCGCCCTTACTGAAGCTTCTTTGCAATCACAAAAGTTGGCTGCGGGGATAAATTAGGATGTTGTTTCCCGAGCTTAAAACATCGCGCCTGATATTGCGTCAGGCGCGAGACACCGATCTGCCTCGGTTGGTTGCCTATGCCAACACCTATGAGGTTGCCAGTATGCTCTCTGGCATGCCTCATCCCTTTACCGAGGAAGACGGAAAATTCTTCATCAATCGAGCCAAGACCAACAAGCCCAAAGATGTGGTCCTCTGGGTGATTGATGATGGTACTGGTCTCGTCGGCACCATCTGGGCTAAGTTTGACGGCCCCAAATGCTGGACTGGATATTGGCTTGGCAAGCCGCATTGGGGCAACGGCTATATGAGTGAGGCTTTGCAAGCTACGTTGAGCTATGCTTTTGCGCTGCGCGATGTCTCCCTCTTCTCCGCTGGCGTGTTCAACGACAATCCTGCCTCCTATCGGCTTTTGGAGAAAATGGGTTTTCACAGGGTTGGATTGGAGACCATCTCCTCCAAAGGGCGTGGTGGCGCAGAGATTCCGCATATCCTTTTGGAACTCCCTAAGGATGCATTTATTGCCGCCACAAAAGTCTTGGAGGGCGCGGATTTATGAAAGATCAGAACTCTGAGCTTCCCACATTTCCCGTTCTTCAAAGCAAGCGACTGGTCCTACGCCAATTGAGGCAGGACGATCTAACCTCAGTTTGCGCTTATCTCGCCAATTTTGAGGTGACTAAAAATCTAAGTACGCAGCCCCACCCCTTCACTGAAGCGGACGGTGTTTCGTATCTGGAGAGCGTGAGAGCTGAAGACCCGACCCAGAACATCACTTGGGCCATTGAACATGCTGGTGTTTTTTGCGGAAACTTGAGGGTGAAGAACCTTCAGGGCACTCCACGTGTTGGCTATTGGCTGGGGCAGGATCATTGGGGCAAGGGCTTTATGAGTGAGGCCGTGTTTGCAGCGCTTTGCTTCCTGTTCGAAGAGCGACTTGTTCCCGTTGTTCAAACGGGTGTTTTTGAAGGCAATCCGGCCTCTTTACGCGTGTTGGAAAAGCTAGGCTTCACCGTGACAGGAAAATCTACTCACCCCTGCCGGGCCCGAGGTAGAATCCTACTGGATGAAACCGAACTAGAGATGGCCACCGCGCGCTTCACTGAAATATCTTCCAAAAACTAACTCACCATTTTAGACAGATAATTGGAGCTATCAATGTTTCCCGTGCTCAACACAGATCGCCTGACCCTTCGCAAATTGAAAGATGATGATCTGGAGCCAATTTGCGACCACCTCAATAACTTTGAGGTCAGCAAAATGCTGAATAATGTGCCATACCCCTACACCAACGCAGATGGTGAGTGGTGGCTAACCCACTGCAAAGAAACGCCTCTTACAGAGGAGATTAACTGGGTCATTGAGACCGAGCATGGGTTATCGGGCATGATTGGCATTCGCATTGCTGAAGATGGCATTCCCCGCATTGGGTATTGGCTAACGGAAACCTATTGGGGCAAGGGCTATATGAGCGAGGCTGCGGAAGCCGTGGTCAACTACTGCTTTGAAGTCCTTGGTGCTACCAAAGTGAGTTCCGGTGCCTTTAGCGAGAATTCCGGTTCGCGCAACGTGTTGGCGAAAAACGGTTTTCAAACCATTGGATCACGGCCAGATAAAAGCCGCGCCCGTGGCGATGAGGAAGTAACGCTCATTGAGGTGGAGCTTACCCGCGACCTCTGGGAAGCGATGCGGGCCATCACAGTTTAGATTTTGAAGTAGAGGCATTTCTCGGAGTTTTTGATGTTTCCGAATTTGAAGACAAAACGCTTAGTTTTGCGCGAAGTAGAGCAGAGTGATCTCAATTCACTCTGCAAACACATTAACAATTACACTATTGCCAAAATGCTGGCTCATGTACCCTTCCCCTATACGCAAATGGATGGCCAACGGTGGATCAATTATTGCCTGGAAAGCCCTTTGAGCACTCAAACAGCATGGGTAATCGAGACGGAGGGCGATTTTATAGGCGTCATCAGCGCTTTGAAGCTCTCCAACAATGAGCCGTTTCTCGGCTACTGGATTGCAGAAACCTATTGGAATAGAGGTTTTGCGAGTGAAGCAGCTGCGGAGGTCATCAGGTATTGCTTTGAAACCTTGAGATTAGAGAGACTGCACTCTTCCGCACTATCCGAGAATATTGGTTCGCTCAAAGTCCTCAGAAAAAATGGATTTATTGACTGGGGTCATGGCGTTGCACACCCGCTTGCACGAAGCCGCGAAGAGCTTGAGAAAACCGAACTGATTTTAACGAGAGAGCAGTGGGAAGCGACACCTATGCTTTTAACTTAAGCCGTTATGTTCACACTCAAATTTTGGAAGAAAGATGCTTCCAGTTCTCAGATCAGAACGGGTTTACAGTGGTCGACTATGGCACCCATCAAAGCAGCGCTCGCGAGGATGTGGACCCCATGCTGATCAAGCTAGAAATAATGCGGGACGTTAGGCAATTGGGGGTGGTGTTGATCTGGGAATACAAAATCTGGACAAAAAAAAGAGCGCATTGCTGCGCTCTTTTTAAACTGTAACGGCTCGAATTATACGGTTTCGAGGTTCACAGCGCTTGCGCGGCCATCACGACCAGTTTCCAGGTCGTAAGTTACGTCCTGGCCATCAGCCAATGTGGAAAGACCGGAGCGCTCTACAGCTGAAATGTGAACGAATACATCGTTGCTGCCATCTTCAGGTGCAATAAAACCGAAACCTTTAGTGCCGTTGAACCATTTCACGGTGCCTTTAGCCATCGTGGTATCTCCTAAGTTAGTTTGTCGCTGCGGTATGCTGCGACTAATTAGCGTCAGGGCAAAATCGAGTGCTCTGACGCCCTAAAAAGGGAGACAGGGTGTCGATAGTCTTAACGTGAGACAGGGAATTCCATATTCTGACACGGAAGTAAAGCCCGCCCTGTCAATTAAGCTTATTAAATTCGAATTTTTTGGGCATAACTCGCTGTTTTTGTTGATTAGAGCGTTAATAATATTTTTTTGACAACCAGCAGCACTCTTTAGGGGACCATACCAGTCGAAATATATCAGCACCCCTTTCACCCTAGGCATTATTTCAGCATGATATTTCACATTAAAGGAATTCTCAGGCTATGAATAATTTTCCAATTTTGATGTCTAAGCGCTTGCATTTGAGAGCCTACCGCGATAGTGACCGCGCCAAGCTTTTAGAGTTCCTCTCGGATTTTAATATCTCCAAGATGCTGACGCCTGTCACTTTTCCTTATAGCGAGGAAGACGCGCAGGCGTGGATCGACTTCAATATATCCGCAGACCCGTCACAGACGGTGAATTGGGTGATTGATGATGGGTCTGGTCTTATTGGCACGGTTGGCGCGAACAATTAAAACGGTTCAGCGACATTCGGCTATTGGCTGGGCAAGCCCTTTTAGGGCCAAGGGTATATGAGCGAGGCTGCGGCAACAGCCTTGCACTATCTCTTCCATCAAACTGATCAGCAGCTTCTTAGGGCCGGTGTATTTAAAGAGAACCCGATTTCCCAACGGATCTTAACAAGGCTTGGTTTTGAGATAGTTGGTGAAGAGTTGAAACAAAGCCGCGCTCGCGGCAAAGAGCTGATCCCCCACTATCTCCTCGAATTATGTAAGGAGCGCTTTCGCGAAACTGCGAAAGGTGCCCAAAGAACAATAAGAAGAGATGGCGATGTTTCCGGAGCTGCATTCCGAGCGGTTGATACTACGTGATTTTCGTAAGAGCGATTTCGACATTCACAATGAATTTCTGAGTGACTTCGATGTGAGTAAGATGCTCACCGTGGTTCCGCACCCTTACACTAAGGATGATGGCGAATGGTGGTTTGACCATTGCCTCACCACACCACACAATGAAGAGATCAACTGGGTTATCGACAACGGCGAAGGTTTGGTCGGTGTCATCGGCATTCGTAATGTATCGACCACCCCGCATCTTGGCTATTGGTTGGCGAAGTCTGCATGGGGCAAGGGTTATGCGAGTGAAGCAACCAACATGGTTTGCGATTACGTATTTAACCGCCTGAGTGCCTTGGCTATGAATACCGGCCTGTTCACCATCAACCCGAAATCTTTGAATGTACTTCAGAAGAACGGGTTTGAGGTTACTGGCGAGACCAAGGAAAAGAACCGGGCTCGTGGTGATATCGAGATGGACTATACAACGGTCACACTCACCAAAGACCGCTGGCAAGCAATGCAGGCCATCGCAGCTTAAAGCTTGGTATCGTCTCTTATGCATCAGTAAAGGCTTGCGACCCAACCGGGTTGCGGGCCTTTTGGCTGTTCTTATGGGCCTTGTAAGCGCCGTAACAGAGCGATTTTTTGGCCAGGCTAGTAATAAAATTAGCCAGAATTGTCGTTGTAGACTTGGCTCCACGGCAATAGGGCTTTAAGACGGCTCTCAAAGAACGTCACAGACGGACGAAAGAGAATAATATGAAATTCCTTGATCAGGCAAAGATCTATGTAAAGTCCGGTGACGGCGGCGCAGGCAGCGTTAGTTTCCGGCGTGAGAAATATGTAGCAGAAGGCGGCCCAGACGGCGGCGACGGTGGTCGCGGTGGTGATGTATGGGTTGAATGCGCTGACGGCCTGAATACGCTGATTGATTACCGCTATTCGCAGCACTTCAAAGCTAAAATTGGTATGCACGGCATGGGCCGCAACAGAACCGGCGCCAAAGGCGACGATGTTGTGCTCCGCGTTCCGGTTGGAACTGAAATTCTGGATGAAGACAACGAGACCGTTGTTGCAGATATGACGAGAGTCGGTCAACGCCTGCTCCTGATGAAGGGCGGCAATGGCGGGTTTGGTAATGCGCACTTTAAATCCTCAAAAAATCAGGCACCACGCCACGCCAATCCGGGCCTTGAAGGCGAAGAGAAGTGGATCTGGCTGCGCTTGAAGCTGATTGCGGATGCTGGCCTTGTTGGTTTACCAAACGCTGGTAAGTCCACTTTCCTCGCCGCTGTTTCAGCGGCACGTCCGAAGATTGCGGATTACCCGTTCACGACTTTGCACCCGAACCTTGGTGTTTGTGAACTTGATGGCCGCGGGTTTGTGCTGGCTGATATTCCGGGCCTTATCCGTGGCGCGTCTCTGGGTCAGGGTCTTGGAGACCGTTTCCTCGGCCATATCGAGCGGACACGCGTTCTGCTGCACCTTGTCGATGGCTCTGGTGTTGAAGACCCGGCAGATGCATACCACACCATTCGTGGTGAGCTGGAAGCCTACGGTCATGGCCTTGGTGAAAAGACTGAAATTGTGTGTCTTTCCAAAGCTGACTCCTTGACGGACGAACTGCGCGAAGAGCGTTTTAAAGCGCTCGAAGAAGCTTGTGGCCAGACACCACTTGTCATTTCTGCTGCCAGTGGTGAAAACATCGATACGGCTCAACGTATGGTCATTCGCGCCATTGACAAAAACAAGCAGGAAGAGGCAAAAGCCCTTCTTACCGACAAGATTGAGGAATGGCGTCCCTAATGGCTCGAAGCCTGAGCGACTATAAGCGCATCACTGTCAAAATCGGCTCAGCTCTACTGGTTGAAAATGGCCGCTTGAAACGAGACTGGCTGGAATCTCTGGCAGATGACCTGCAAGCTCTTTCCGAGGCCGGAAAAGAAGTGCTGGTTGTTTCCTCTGGTTCCATCGCTCTTGGTCGTGGTGTGTTGGGTTTGCCGTCTGGTCCGCTGAAGCTGGAGCAGGCGCAAGCCGCTGCTTCTGTCGGTCAGATTGCACTTGCTCAGGCTTACTCTGAAATTCTCGGCGAACGGGGTCTGACTGCTGGTCAGATCCTGCTGACCCTTGGAGATACAGAGGAACGTCGCCGCTACCTCAATGCGCGTGAAACCATTGGCACCCTGCTGAAAATGGGCGCTGTACCGATCATCAACGAGAACGACACTGTTGCGACCTCCGAAATCCGGTATGGCGATAATGACCGTCTTGGCGCCCGTGTGGCGACAATGGCGAGTGCGGACCTCTTGGTGCTGCTCTCTGATGTTGATGGCCTTTATACTGCTGCGCCGCAAAAGGATCCCAATGCGATCTTTTTGCCGGAAGTTCCACAGGTCACACAAGAGATTGAAGCGATGGCCGGTTCTGCTGGCTCTGCGTTTTCCTCTGGCGGCATGAAAACCAAGATCGATGCGGCGAAAATCTCGCAATCTGCCGGGACCACCATGATTATTGCCAGCGGCAAGACCATGAACCCGCTGACTGCGATTGAGAATGGCGCACGCGCAACTTGGTTCCCTGCTCCCTCTTCTCCCTCGCGAGCTCGGAAGACGTGGATCAGCGGTCACTTGAAACCACATGGTACAGTGCAATTGGATGCAGGTGCATTAAAGGCCGTTAAAGCTGGCAAGAGCTTGCTGCCTGCTGGCGTGACCAAAGTTGACGGCACATTCACTCGCGGGGATGCGGTACGTCTTTTAAATGCTGATGGCCATGATGTGGGCCGGGGCCTTATTGCCTATGATTACGGCGAGGCCTCTCTCATCATTGGGCGCAACAGCAGGGAAATTGAAGCTATTATCGGTTATGCGGGGCGCGCAGAGATGATCCATACAGATGATCTTGTGCTCTCAACTTCTGATTTGGATAATTGATAGAAACTGTTTAGGTTGAAGAGCTTCAACCGGCGATGATTTAAGGGTTTTGCAGATGCTGACTAGTTCTGAAACAGCAAATGCGGGAAATACCAGCATTTGTGACCTGATGGCGACCATTGGCAAGAAAGCACGCGCGGCAGCTCGTGTTCTTGCAATTGCTCCCACAAGCCAAAAGAACAAAGGCCTGGAGGCAATGGCTGCTGCTGTTCGCGCTGCAACTCCGCAAATCCTCGCTGCCAATGCTCTTGATCTGGACGCAATGACGGCCAACAATCAGCAAACCTCCTTTATTGATCGCGGCACCTTAAACGAAGAGCGCATTGAAGCCATTGCTGGCGCACTGGAAGACATTTCCAAGCTGGACGATCCGGTTGGCAGCAATATTGCTCAATGGACCCGCCCAAACGGACTGGACATCTCCCGCGTACGGACACCCCTTGGTGTGATCGGCGTGGTTTATGAAAGCCGTCCCAATGTGACAGCTGATGCTGGCGCCCTGTGCCTGAAAGCGGGCAATGCGGTTATTCTGCGCGGTGGTTCTGACACCATCAACTCCAACCTTGCCATTTATAAGGCTCTGCAATCCGGACTGGCTGATGCTGGCTTGCCTGTTGATGCAATTCAAGTTGTACCGGTGAAAGACCGCGCTGCCGTGGGCGAAATGCTAAAAGGTCTGAATGGCAATCTGGATGTGATCATTCCACGTGGCGGCAAAAGCCTTGTGGCACGGGTGCAGGAGGAAGCTCGCGTGCCGGTGTTTGCCCACCTTGAGGGGCTGGTTCACATTTTCATCGATAAGAACGCCGATCTGGATAAAGCGGTAGACATTGTTGTGAATTCTAAACTGCGACGCACAGGCATTTGTGGCGCGGCTGAAACTTTGTTGGTGGACGAAGCAGTTGCTGCGACACACCTGCCTCCAATCCTTGCTGCACTTCGGCAGAAGGGCTGTGAAATTCGCGGTGATGAAGAAGTGTTGATGCTTTACCCGAGCGCGAAGGAGGCTTCTGCGGAAGATTGGGCGACAGAATATCTGGCCGCTATTATCTCCGTGAAGATTGTTGGCGGTCTGGTTGATGCAATTGAGCACATCAGTGAATACGGCTCCAACCACACCGACTGCATCATCACCGAGGATCAGGTTGCGGCTCAAAAATTCCTCGCAGAAGTGGATTCCGCAATTGTTCTTCACAATGCATCCACACAGTTTGCAGATGGCGGAGAGTTTGGTATGGGCGCAGAAATTGGCATCGCCACAGGCCGTATGCATGCACGTGGTCCGGTAGGTGTTGAGCAGCTGACCAGCTTCAAATATGTCGTTCGCGGGACTGGCCAAACCCGTCCATGATCGTAACAGACCCACAAACCTTTGATAGCCGCGGCAAGCTGGGAGAGGTGCCACCTTCCTGGCTGCGCCTGCCCTATGCAGCTGACGGAAATCGCATTGGATTGTTTGGCGGTTCCTTCAATCCTCCGCATCCCGGCCATTTTCTGGTGGCTGAAACCGCCCTGCGCCGGCTGGAGTTGGATCAGATCTGGTGGTTGGTTACGCCCGGCAATCCGCTAAAATCCCGCCACGAACTGACATCTTTGGAAGAGCGGGTATGTGCGACAAAAGCGCTGGCGCGGCACCCACGCATGAAGGTGACGGCTTTTGAAGCTGTTCTCGGCACCTCTTATACAGCAAGCACTTTGAAGAGTTTGCGGCGTATCCGACCAAGGTTGAACTTTGTCTGGGTGATGGGTGCAGACAATCTCGCAAATTTTCACCATTGGCAAAACTGGCAGAGCATTATAGAAGGGGTGCCTGTGGCAATCGTTGACAGGCCTAAAGCGACGCTTTCGTCTCTTTCAGCTCGCGTTTGCCAGAGGTATGCCTTTGCTCAGATAAAAGAGGAAAGTGCACGCCAGCTGCCTGAGTGCAAAGCCCCTTGCTGGACCATTCTACATGGCCCGCTAGACGAAACCTCCTCCACTTTACTGAGGGATAGAGGACACGCCTAAGGGAAACTTGCGCGGTTTGCAGCGACAAGTGTCTTGAAAATGCCATAGGGACCTGAGTATTCTTCTTGACGGAAGGCTTGAGTTTGTGCATTCCAAGCTATCTTACATGGCAGATGCAATCTGCTTATCTTTAACCATGGCGAGGGCGCTTAGCTGACCATGATAACTCAACATGAAGGGACGGACACCATCGCTCCTCTTCAACCGCACGACACCTCCGAAAACGGGGATGTGCTTGCACTGATCGTCAAAAGCCTGGATGACTCCAAGGCTGAAGAGATCGTATCCGTAGATCTTGCTGGCAAGTCTGCATTGGCTGACTACATGGTTGTGGCTTCTGGCCGCTCACATCGCCATGTTGGCGCTGTTGCTGACCACTTGCTCCGTGATCTGAAACTGGCAGGCTACACCGGTGCCCGCATTGAAGGCATGCCGCATTGTGACTGGGTGCTCATCGATATCGGTGATGCAATCATTCACATTTTCCGCCCAGAAGTCCGCAGTTTCTACAATATCGAGAAAATGTGGTCCGCGGATAGCACTGAGCCGACACAGTTCATCGGATAATACCTGACCTCCTTTGAGGTCCGGTGTTTTGCGCTGCTTAATCCAACTGCCATTTCTATGAGATGGCGGTTTTGAATTAGTGCGCGCTTTTGTGGGTTAACCTGCTTGCCTCTGAACTGACGGAAAACCGTCATTCAACCCTCGGAGACTTCATGAAAGTCACGATTGCCTGCGTTGGCAAAATGAAAGCTGGCGCGGAAAAGGACATGTGTGAACGCTATCTGGACCGTGCGCGTAAAGCGGGCCGGTCCGTTGGCGTTACATCTGTGTCTGTGGTTGAATTTACAGAAAGCCGGGCTGCCCGCACAACCGAGCGAAAAGACGAAGAAGCGCAGTTTCTGCTCAATGCGCTTCCTTCTGGCGCGATCCTTATTGCGCTGGATGAGCACGGCAAAGCCCTTTCCAGTGAGGTGTTTGCTAAAAAGGTTGGTGACTGGGCTGATCAAGGCACCTCTGACATTGTGCTGGCCATTGGTGGTGCTGACGGGCATGGACAAGCCCTTTTGCAACGCGCTGACCTAAAGCTCGCTCTTGGTTCCATGACATGGCCGCATCAAATGGTGCGGATTATGTGCGGCGAGCAAATCTATCGTGCCATCACAATTTTAACTGGCCACCCCTACCACCGTGCCTGATTTCGCTGGTGGTGCCTGCATGCCTCTCTAAAATCCCCACGCAAGACCATGTACAAGTTCAGCCTGTAAGAGGATTGGCAGTGTTGTGGATATTGATGTTTCCCGTGTAAGTCGCTAAGCCTTCAAACGTGGTTGACACTTCCTTAACGCTGTCTGTTCATTATCCTCAGCGTTGACCATTCAAGTAGCCTATTAGCTGCTTGTTTTGGCTAGTTGTTTTATGCGTGTTCTTTTCAGAAAATCAGGCCCTTTCTGGGAATGCGCTTTAGGAGTTCAGTTGTTGCGTCTCAGAGGAAGCCGGATCCTCCAGTTGGTGACAAGTTTCGTCTTGTTTTTTGTGGTTGCTGTTGGGCTGCCGCTGCAAGGCACTGCGCAAAAGCTGACAAATATCTCCCTGAAAGTTGACCAGAAAGACCCAGCTGCTGAAGCGCTGAAACTCAAGCAGGCGCGTGAATATGAGTTGCGCGATCTGAACGAGAACATCTCTCTTTCTTCTGAGAAGCGGGAGGAAATTCAGCGTTCTATTCGTGCGTTGGAGCGCGATGGCGAGAGTCTGAATGGGGAATTGATCCGCACCGGCGAGCGCATGAAGAAGCTGGAGAACCAGCTGGAAGCCACGGAAGCGCGCTTGGGGCGCCACCGCAAAAACGAGCAATCTGTTCGCGCGTCATTGAATGAACGCAAAGATATTTTAGCTGAAGTTCTGAGTGCTCTGCAACGGATTGGTCATCGGCCTCCCCCTGCAATGGTCGTGCGCCCTCAAGATGCTCTTGGTGCCGTGCGCAGCGCTATTTTGCTCAACTCAATCATGCCCGAAGTGCGGATTGAGGCGGAGGCTTTGGCCAGTGACCTTGCTGAACTGACAAGGTTGAGGGCAAAAATTGAAGCAGAGCGCAACAGAGTTCGAAGTGGTGCAATTCAGATGGCAGAAGAACGCCATCGTGTTGAATTACTTTTAGAAAAGAAAAAGTCAGCACGGCAAGATAGCCTCGCAGCGCTGGAAGCCGAGAAGGCTCGCGCAAAGGAACTTGCCCAGAAGGCAACCTCTTTGAAAGAGTTGCTTGCTAACCTTGAACGAGACGTGGAAAGCAGCAGACGCGCAGCGGAAGCAGCGCGACTTGCGGACATAGAACGGCAAGACCGGATTGCTTCCGGTGACCCGTTTGCTGACCCAAGCCGATTAAAACCGGTTGTTGCTTTTGCGGACACCCTTGGGCTTTTGCCTGATCCGGTATCCGGCACACTACTACAAGACTTTGGGGTTGCGGATGGTTTTGGGAATACGACCACTGGTCAATCCATTGCAACGCGCCCTAACGCCCAAGTCACCTCCCCCACTGATGGATGGGTGGTGTATGCAGGGGATTTCCGCTCTTACGGGCAGATGGTAATTGTAAATGCAGGCGGCGGGCACCATGTCCTGTTGTCTGGTATGGACAACATCATGGTTGAGCTAGGGCAATTCATTCTAGCCGGTGAACCAGTCGCTAAAATGGGAGAAACGCGCCTCGCAAGCGCTAATAACCTTAATTTTAGTTTGGATCAGCCGGTTTTATATGTAGAATTCAGGAAAGACGGCACTGCAATCGACCCCAGCCCATGGTGGTCTCGCGCCGAAAACGAAAAGGTTCGCGGATGATACGGAAAGCATCGTTCTTGCTGATTGGCGTGGTCATGGGGGCTACGGCGGTCGTAACATACTCTCAGGTCCCGTTCAGGTTTGCTGAGCCAGCAGCAGCTGCGTCTCCCGATACGTACAATCAGCTTAATCTGTTTGGAGACGTTTTTGAGCGTGTACGCTCTGATTATGTTGAGGAGCCAACAGACTCCAAGCTGATCGAGACCGCGATCAACGGCATGCTTACAAGCCTTGATCCACACTCCAGCTACCTGCCACCAAAAAGCTTCCGCGATATGCAGGTGCAGACGCGCGGCGAGTTTGGCGGTCTTGGTATTGAAGTGACTATGGAAGACGGCCTTGTGAAGGTTGTTGCTCCTATTGACGATACTCCGGCGTATAAAGCGGGCGTACAGCCTGGTGATCTGATTACCCATCTTGATGGGGAACAGGTTATGGGCCTTACCTTGAACGAAGCCGTTGAGAAAATGCGCGGTCTGGTGAATACAGACATCATCATTACCGTGCGTCGTGAAGGTATCAACGAACCAACCGATATTACAATAACACGTGACGTGATCCGCATCCGCTCTGTTCGGTGGAACAAAGAAGAGGATGTCGGGTATATTCGCATCACGCAGTTCAATGAACAGACCTTTGAAGGCCTTGAAAACGCTGTTAAAGAACTAACAGCCGAGATTGGCGAAGATAAACTGAAGGGCTTTGTGCTGGATCTGCGCAACAACCCAGGTGGTTTGCTTGATCAGGCGATTGCCGTTTCTGACGCCTTCCTGAACCGTGGTGAAATTGTTTCCACCCGTGGCCGGAATGCAGAAGAAACCCAGCGCTACAACGCTCGCATTGGTGACCTGACTGAAGGTTCTCCTGTGATCGTTCTGATGAATGGCGGTTCTGCTTCAGCTTCTGAAATTGTAGCCGGTGCGCTGCAGGATCATCGCCGTGCAACAATCCTTGGCACGCGTTCCTTCGGTAAGGGGTCTGTTCAAACCATTATCCCACTTGGTGCGAATGGTGCGATCCGTCTGACGACCGCCCGTTACTACACGCCTTCTGGCAACTCCATTCAGGCTAAGGGTATCCGCCCGGACATCGTTTCCTTGCAGGAACTTCCTGAAGAGCTGAAAGGCCGCGCAGAGACCAAGGGCGAAGCTGGTCTTCGTGGTCACCTTCAAGCTGAAGAAGGCGATGAAGGTTCTGGTAGCCAGGCTTATGTGCCGCAGGACAAAGACAAGGATGTGCAGCTGAATTTGGCGAAAGCTCTGCTTCGCGGCGAGAAGACTGATACAGCCTTCCCACCAGCAGCTGACAGTGCAGCAAACACATCTAACTAAATGACAGGATAAAAGCCCGCCGCGCCTAACACCATATGTTTAGCGCGGTGGCTCTATATTGAAACAACCGGCCTTAGCTTTGTTCTGGCCAAACTGCTTTATTTTTTTGTTTTAGAGCGTATTCTTCTTTGAAAACCGGAGGCACTTTCCGGGAGTACGTTTAAGTGGTGGGGGCACCAATGGCTGGGAGCGACTTGACAGCTCCGCTTGGAATGAACAAGCGTGGAGGCATTAGACGACTGCCACTTGGGCTGGTCGGCGTCGCTATTATGACCGTTGTTCTCACTACAGGTTTTATCTGGATTGGCATTGTTGATGACCCCAATGGGGGGAGCCAATGACAACCATTAAGCTTTCGAGTGCTATTGATGGTGTTGCGCCCAGCGATATTGAGATAGTCAATCTGCCAGATCGTGCTCAGCTGGAACAGGCAGAAGCGCAAAAACCTGGATCTAGTGGCTTTGTCGGCCTACCCGGCAGCAAACAACGCCAACAAACACTTGGCAACAACCTCACCAATCAAGCCAATGGCCCAACACCTTTGATTGAGCTTGCTCGCAAAGCCGGTTATGACGGCTTGGATGGCGGGTTCTCTGGCGAAACGCTTTCAATAGATCCGGTTGAGCAGTTGTTGGAACCAAGCTCCTACGGTGCTCTTCCCAAAATTTCAGAGGAAGGCATTCGTCCGCTTGATGCTTATGCCCGCAGGCCTAATCCTGCGACACTGACCCAAGCTCGCATCGCTATTCTGGTCAATGGCGTTGGCCTCAATTCGGATATGACCATCAAGGCTATCGAAGATCTGCCCTCCGATATCTCATTGGCGCTCTCTCCTTATGGAGATGATGTCGACAACTGGATGCAGGCGGCACGTTTATCAGGACACGAAGTTCTGCTGCAAACGCCGATGGAGCCCTTTGACTATCCAGATAATGATGCTGGCCCACAAAGCCTGCTTATTGGCTTGAGCGCAAAGCAGAATGATGACCGTCTTGCGTGGATTTTGGGACAAACCAGTAATTACGTTGGGCTTGTGAACTTAATGGGTGACCGGTTTACCTCCAACGAGAAGTATATGGGCGAATTCCTTGGCAAAGTACGCGACCGCGGGTTGATGTATGTAGATGATGGAACCTCTCCCCGCTCCAAAGCAGGTAAACTGGCGACGAGCCAGCAGGTTCCGTTTGTGCAAGCTGATCTTGTGCTTGATCTTAATCTGAGCTCTGAAGGCATTGGCACGCAGTTGCTGGAGCTTGAGACAATCGCACGTCAGCGCGGCATAGCGGTTGCCACGGCGACGGCGTTTCCAGTGACATTGAATGCTTTGCAAGTCTGGTCTGAGCGATTGGAAGAACGGGGGCTCTCCCTTGTTCCAATCAGCACCGCGGTGAATGCGGACCGATAAGCGAGTTTACAAAGGCAGCTGGCTTCAAAACTGAGCTGTTTAGTATTTTGTATTCACGTATTTCCTTACCCGTAAATCAGAGACTATTTTCGAGAATACACCTAAGGAACAGGACTAAAATGACTGACTACAGCGCTCTTCCGTTTCGCCCGTGCGTAGGCATTATGCTCATCAACAAAGATGGGCTGGTATGGGCTGGTAAGCGTTATGGCGATAAGCAGCCAATCCCTGAAGATTTTGCCTGGCAAATGCCTCAGGGTGGGTTGGACAAGGGCGAAGACCCGCATGAGGCTGCCAAACGCGAGCTTTATGAAGAAACCTCGGTCACATCCATCACTCTGCTTTCCGAAGTTTCTGAGTGGATCTCCTATGATTTCCCTGAGGAAATTCAACGTAATATGCGCAAGGCAAAATACCGCGGCCAGAAGCAACGTTGGTTCGCTTTCCGTTTTGAGGGTGATGACAGCGAGATCAACATTCTGACACCGCCAGAGGGACATGCTCAGGAATTTTGTGAGTGGCGCTGGGAGAAGGCGGAAAACCTGCCGGGTCTGGTTATTCCCTTCAAAAAGCAAGTCTATGTGGATGTTGTAGCCGCATTTTCTGAGTTTACTGTTTGATTGAGAAAAATGCTGTCTTCAGGTTTAAGTACAAGTAATTTAGGACAAAAGCATGAGCCGTTTCTGGAGCCCAATCGTTGAAAAACTGGTGCCTTACACTCCGGGTGAACAGCCAAAGCATCAGTCCTTTATCAAGCTCAACACCAACGAAAATCCTTATGGCCCCTCTCCCCTTGCGTTGGAGGCGATCCGCTCCGCAAGTGATGATGGGCTCAGGCTTTATCCAGACCCTGCCGCGGCTGATCTGAGAGCGGCGATTGCTTCAACCCTTAAGCTGGATGCAAGCCATGTGTTTGCAGGCAATGGCAGTGATGAAGTGCTGGCCCATGCCTTCAACGCCTTCTTCAGTGGTAGAGACCCGATCCTGTTCGCTGATATCACCTACAGTTTTTACAAAACCTACTGTGAGCTTTTTTCCATCGACCATCGGAAAGTCCCACTCACTGAGGATTTTCAGATCAACCCGCAGGATTACATAGGTTCTTGTGGTGGCGTGGTGATTGCCAACCCCAACGCTCCAACTGGCATTGCGATGGGGCTGGAAAGTATTGAGCAGATACTCCAGCAGAACCGCGATGTCGTTGTGCTTGTTGATGAAGCCTATGTGGATTTTGGCGGCGACAGCGCGGTGGGACTTGTGACGCACTATGAGAACCTGATTGTAACGCAGACTTTCTCGAAATCTCGCAGTCTGGCGGGTATGCGTGTTGGGTTTGCAGTTGCCCAGCCGCATCTCATTGAAGCACTTCAACGGGTTAAAGACAGTTTCAATTCCTATCCGCTAGGCCGCCTTGCGCAAGTGGGAGCTGTTGCTGCGTGGACTGACTGGGACTGGTTCGATAAGACGCGCAATCTGGTTATAGCCGACCGGGACAGAACATCTGACGCTCTCAAGAAGCTGGGTTTTGAGGTCTTATCGTCCGCAACCAACTTCGTTTTTGCATCGCATGAGCACATTCCAGCTGAGAGGCTCCTTTCAGGCTTGCGAGAGCGCGGCATTCTTGTTCGCCACTTCAAGCAGGAACCGATTAGAAACTGGCTCAGGATTTCTATCGGAACAACCGAGGAATGCGATGCCTTGTTAGAGGCGATAGCGAGTATTGTGGGTGAGTGAATTCGAGTTTTTATCTAAATGTTGTAAAAACTACTTTTGAGTGCAATGCATTTTAGGAATGAGCAAAATGGTTTGGGTTGTAGGTATCGCTGTAATTGCGGTCATTTGGCTTTTTATGGCAACAGGAAAAGCGAAACAACGGACTGATTACCTAATCGAGATATCCGAGAGCATGAGTGAGCAAGATCTTCATGAGCAATTTGATAAATACTACTTTATCGCTCTCGATCAAATGTCCGATCCTATGCATTCACAATTCACCTCAAAACAATCTGATGAAGCCATAGAAAGACTTGTTGTTTATCAAGAGCGGCTTAATCAGATTCACGACTTAGAGCATGGCCCTGCTTGGAGAGTAAAGGCTCGCTTCCAACTACTTAAGCAGCTACGCGACCAAACAAAATAACTCTATCAGAGCGCGAGCTGGGCCCGATCGTCGAAAACATGGCTGTTTGGGGATTGCGCTGGCGCAGCCGACGGATTGTTGCTCAAGATTGCGATGTTGGCGGCTTCATGTGGGACTTCCACCGCACCCTCAGAACGGAGGCTTTGCCAGATGGCGAAACAGTAATCCTTGTGAGCCTGACTGATCGCACCGACTTTGATATGTGGAGGATCATTGCACGCAGCAACAATGTGATTGACCTTTGCACCCAAGACCCAGGTTGGGAGGTTGATGTCTATCTGACAGCCCCTTTTGCAGGCTTAATCACTTTATGGATGGGGAATGCTGTAATTCACGAGGCGATTGATAACAAAACGATTGTTCTGGATGGCCCACGGCATCTTGTCGGCGCCGTCGCAGATTGGATTCCACAATCGCCAATGGTGAATGTGCGGCCTGCAGACCTCGCCAAAAATTCTTAAGCAAGAAAAGTTGTGCCTGATGTTACCCCGACGAACACAGATCCCACTCGACCCTTACCTGCTCGCTTTGTTCGTCCGTGAGGGCTGATGCTTTTTGGGTGGCATATTGCTCAGCAGAGACGAGTTGGGAGAGTGCCCAGATGGCGGAGCAGCGGACGGTTTCGTCTGGGTCATTCAGCAGGTCCAGAACTTGAGGCACTAGCGCTGGTTCTGCGCTGTTGCCTGCTGCGATGAGGCAGTTGCGGATGAAGCGGTTGCGGCCAATGCGTTTGACTGGGTTTCCTGAGAAGAATGTACGGAAGGTTGGGTCATCCAGCTTTAACAGCTCGGTGAGCGCCGGTTCCATAAGATCTTTACGCGCTTGTAGTTTGGCCTCGCTGGCTGATTGGGCGAACTTGTTCCACGGACATACAGAGAGGCAATCATCGCAGCCATAAATGCGATTACCCATATTTTTGCGAAATTCCATGGGAATTGGACCATGGTGCTCAATCGTCAGATAAGAGATGCAACGATTTGCATCCACCTGATAGGGAGCTGGAAACGCGCTGGTTGGGCAGACGGTTAGGCAGCGTTTGCAGTTGCCGCAATGGTCTATTTCCGGCTCATCCAGTGGCAAATCCAGCGTTGAAAAGATTGACCCCAGAAAGAACCATGACCCCAACTCTCGCGAAACGAGGTTGGAGTGTTTGCCTTGCCAACCAAGCCCAGCGGAATGAGCCAGAGGCTTTTCCATGACTGGGGCTGTATCGACGAACACCTTCACATCGCCGCCGCCTTTGGAAACGAGCAGGCTGGCGAGTTCTTTCATCTTGCCTTTGATGATGTCGTGATAATCGCGATTACGGGCGTAGACGGAGATATGAGCTTTATCGGGCTTTGCCCTCATCTCCATTGGGTCCACATCCGGCCCGTAATTCATAGCAAGCATGATGACAGTTCGCGCTTCCGGCCACAGTTCCTGCGGATTTGAACGACGCAACTCGGTCTCCGGCATCCACTCCATCGTGGCGTGGTAGCCTTCCTCGATAAAGTGGTGCAGGCGCTCCGGCGCAAGCGGGATTGCATCCGCAGTGGTGATGCGGATGTCATCAAACCCGATTGCGCGCGCGCGTTTGATCAGATCCGCCTTTACGCGTACGGCCTGAGCTTGCGTTAGCTGAGTATCAGAGTGTGGTTTTAGAAGTCGAGATCCACGTAGGTCTTGGCTGCTGGCATTCCCAGCATCTTGTCCGCTAGAATCGGGCGGAAGCTCGGACGAGATTTCATCCGTGCGTACCAGCTCTTCACGTTTTCGTCCTCGGACCATGGAACTTCACCAAGATAATCTGCACAGGAGAGAAGGCTTGCGGCGGCTAGATCAGCAAAGGTCAATCTGTCCCCTGCCAGCCATTTTCGCGTCGCAGCGAGATATCCAATATAGCGCAGATGGTTCAGCATGTTGATCCGAGCAATCCTGAGAACGCTTGAATCTGGCTGTCCGCCACCCTGGCTATCTGGCATCTCCTGTTTGAAGATGCGTTCATGCACGATGTAGCCAATAACCTCTGAAAGGCATTTTTGCAAAAACCAACAGACGAGACGGCGCGTTTCTGCACGCGCTTCCGGGTGATCAGGCAACAACCGCCTGTTTGGGATGGAATATCCGCGTGTTTCATCGAGATATTCCATGATGACTGTGGGCCCGCTCACAGCGGGGCCATCATTTTCCTTCAGAACGGGCAAAGTACCTGCCGGGTTCATAATAAGAAAGTCACGACGACGTGCCCAAGGATATTCCGTCTGACATTCAAACGGAATTCCATATTCTCCGAGTGCCAAACGTACGAAACGAGACTCTGGAGAGAAAGGATGATGATAGAGCTTGAGCATTGTTCTGATTTATGAGTAAACCTGTAACCAAAAGGTTGCTATAGGAACGTAATTTGTCTCAAAAGAGTCATGAGACACTAAACCCTATTAAAACACGGGGACAACCTTGCCAATAACTCAGGATGAGATTTTCTTGGAGACCGTTCTTTAATGAATACTGACAGTATCGTCGGCGCTTTGCTGCTCGGCATAATCGAGGGCCTGACTGAATTTATTCCGGTTTCCTCAACAGGGCATCTGCTGCTCATCGGGCACTTCATCGGTTTTGAAAGCGAAGGGCGGGCTTTTGAGGTAATGATCCAGCTGGGGGCGATTGGCGCTATCCTGACTGTGTATTTCACACGCCTCACCAGAATTGCAATTGAGCTGCCAACCAGCCCCAAGGCACGGCATTTTACGCTAGGTGTGCTGCTCGCATTTTTGCCCGCCGCTGCAATCGGTGCCTTTGCCTATGATTTCATCAAGCTTGTGTTGTTTGAAACGCCTGCCCTTGTGTGTGTGACGCTTATTTTCGGCGGCATCATCATGTTGTTGGTTGATAAGATGCCATTACAAGTCAAGTACACCAAGGTTGAGGATTACCCGCTCTCCCTGTACATCAAAATCGGCTTTGCGCAGTGTATGGCGATGATTCCGGGCGTCTCGCGCAGTGGTGCAACCATTGTTGCCTCGTTGCTGATGGGCACGGACAAACGTTCTGCAGCGGAGTTCTCGTTCTTCCTCGCCATGCCAACCATGGTTGGGGCGTTTGTGTTCGACTTTTTGAAGAACAAGGATGCGCTGGGGCAAGATGATTGGACGCTGATTGCGATTGGGTTAGTGTCATCGTTTATTGCCGGCTTCTTTGTGGTGCGCAGCTTACTGGATTATGTCTCCAAACACGGGTTTGCCCTGTTTGGCTGGTGGCGCATCATCGTAGGTGGACTTGGGTTGTTCGGCCTTATACTAACGCAAAGTTGAACCACTCAATAAGACACTAATACCCTCCAAAGCGCCGCAGAAAAGCGGCGTTTTTTATTTTAGTTCGGATGCTGGTGTGTGTTTAAAACTGTATCCGGCATTCAGCCAATCCTGAAATCTACCTTGCGTGTCAGGATCACTCAACTCGTAATGAGTAACCGCTCCCACTTTCGGGATGTCCCCTCCTTTGCTTAGCAGCGCCATATCCAGCGTTTGGCAGTTGGTATGGTATATTTCCAGAGTGTCTTTGTCGGTTTTCTGTATGTATGCGGTGTGGGAGATCTTACCCGTTGCATCATCAACAAAATTAAGGATACCGGATTCGTCCACTTTGGTGTGATCGAACTGTTTTTCTACAGTTTCCGGTGAAACCCCCATCAACTCGGGATACCCTTTTGGGTAGCCGTTCACCTTGATTTCACCCATAAGGCTCTGCCGCATAAATTCTGGCAGGTTTCCTTCTATAACCCCAACTTTCATCGCGGCATTGTAGCAAACTGAGGGCCGCCAGCTCTCTCTCTTCTTAGCGTAATTGGCCTCAATGTTACCCTGTAGTTTCTCTTCTGTGACGCGCGTTGTTTCTGGTTTACTTGCGTCCGATGAGGCGAGTGAATCTACTTCATTCCTAAGTTTTTGAAGGCTCTTGGTGCAAGATTTAAGCGCCTTGTTGACATCATCAATGTTGCGGGTTTGAACGCATGCTTCTGCTTGGCTTATTTCCTTTTCTACACCCTCACACATCGCATTAAATTTGCTCAGTTTTTTTGCTCCTGCCTTACTGAAGTATGCGCGTTTCTCAAATTCTGCTTTCCGCTCAGTGTGAGAGATATACTCTGCACGAAATCCGGAGATTTCACCCGCAAGTTCAGCCAGTGCTTTTTCAGCATCATCTATCAAGCCAGACAGGTCCGTAACGCATTTTTGCAGTGCAGATGTCGTAGAGGCCACGGCCTGTTCATTCTTGTCATGGATTGCTGCAACAGCAGCCTTAAGCCCTGACTGCGTAGCTTTATCAGCCTTTTTGAAGGCCGAGCTGAGAGTCTTGTAATTTTTCAGGATGCCGCTTTTTGCATTGAGCTCAGAAATAGATTGTTCAAGTTGAGAGAAATCTGCAACGCCACCAGTAGATGGCTCACCATCTTCGCTTCCTACTGCTCCTTCTCCGCTTTCCATACTAATGCGGAGGAGCTTGAACATTTCCTCTGCCCATTGATGCTCGTCTGGTGTCAGATCGGTTAGTGCCATAGTTTTTATTCCAAGTTTGAAGGCTAGACTTCCACAAGGGGCAAATTACCCGATATTATGCGTTACTCACACGATGGTGGGGGGGCTTTTAGTGCAGGTAGTGAATATTTGCTTAGTTTGTGCAGGTGGTCTTAGATTAAAAATTGAAAAATCGGCCTGACCACGCTTACTTTCATGGTGTCCCTTAGCAATAGCGGCTACAAAAAAACCCCGCTCGTAGCGGGGCTTCGTTTCTATCAGTGCTGTCAGCGATTATTGCTGTATTGGCTTATTTGCATCATATTGGCCATGCGGACGGAACTTATCAAGGTAAGTTGGCAGGATTGCTTCCATGGAATGTGGCTCAATGCCCAAACCTTCAAAGGTCCGCTTTTCCGCTTCCGCGTCTTTGCTCACCACATTGTCGTGTCTAAGCAGGTTTACCTGATCCACTGTCAGCATTGGTTTAGGCATCATTTGCAGGAACTTTGCCTGAATGCGCGCCAGCAGGAATGGCAGAGAGACCAACATACGTTTGCGGCGAATGGTTTCCAGCATCAGGGACAAGCAGTCTTTGAAAGAGGCAACCTGCGGTCCACCCAGCTCATAAATCTTGCCGCCTTCCACTTTGCCCACTGCTGCATTTGCAATGGCCAGTGCAACGTCTTCGACATAAACAGGCTGGAACTTGGTATGGCCACCACCGATGAGCGGCAGTACAGGGAAGAGTTGCGCCATGCTGCCGAACCGGTTGAAGAAATCATCTTCCGGTCCAAATATGATGGACGGACGGTAGATCACAGCGTTGGGCATGGTTTCCAGAACTGCTTTTTCACCCGCTGCTTTGGTCTGCGCGTAAACAGACTTGCTGTTTTCGTCCGCGCCAATAGCAGAAAGGTGAACCAGAGTGTCTATGCCCTGCTCTTTACACACTTCAGCAACGGTCGCAGGGCCCTTTGCTTGCACAGCTTCAAATTGTTGAGCACCGGTTTCGTAAAGTATACCCACAAGGTTGATGACTGCACATGCGCCCTCCACAGCCTTCTCTACAGACTTCCTATTTCGAACGCTTGCTGCAACCGGCATAATCTGACCAACGGCCCCAAGAGGCTGGAGATGCTCTGCAAGATCAGGACGACGCACAGCCGCGCGAATGCTGTATCCACGTTCCGCCAAAATCCTGATGGTATGCCGTCCAACAAACCCCGAGCCGCCAAAAACGGTGATTATTTTCCCGTTAAGCGCTTGCGCCATTTTAATTCACCTTTGCCAAATTTCCGCAGGTCGCCGTATTAGTGCGCACAACCCTCAAAAAAGCTATAATTCGTGGGACGTTAATACTCCCGAGGTTCAACATTGTGAAGGTGTACTGTGGAGAAATTAAAACTCTTTGCAAATGTACGATTGACAATCCTTTGCCACATCCTTAGATACCAGCCTCACAGAGCGATGCTAGACACCAGCAACCCTCTGACGAAAAAGATGATATGCCCAGATGGCGGAATGGTAGACGCGCTAGCTTCAGGTGCTAGTGTCCGAAAGGACGTGGAGGTTCGAGTCCTCTTCTGGGCACCATCTTTTTTCACAAAGCTCTCCCCAAAATTCAAAGAGTAACTTGACCGCTCCCTGCAGAAGAGACAAAACACGTCTCATACGCAGAGCAGCGCTTATTCTCGAGAGCCACATGACAATCAGATATCACAAGAACGATCTTCCAAACCTTTCCAATTACACTTCTGCCGAGGCAGTTGCTGTTGATAGTGAAACATTGGGACTAAACCCACACCGAGACCGGTTGTGCGTTGTACAGCTTTCTGCTGGCGATGGGTCCGCCGACATTGTTCAAATTGAACGCGGCCAACTGACTGCACCAAATCTACAGGCCTTGCTTGAAGATGCAAGCAAGCCAAAGATTTTCCACTACGCCCGCTTTGATGTGGCCGTATTGAAAGAGTATCTGGATATTTCCGTTAATCCGGTCTGGTGCACGAAAATCGCCTCTAAGCTGGTGCGCACCTACACGGACCGCCACGGATTGAAAGACCTTTGCCGCGAATTGATTGGCGTTGACCTTTCCAAGCAGCAGCAGAGTTCTGACTGGGCAGCCAAAAAGCTTACTGATGCACAGCTCACTTATGCAGCTTCAGATGTCCTGCATCTTCATAAACTTAAAGCACGGCTTGAATTTATGCTGGCCCGCGAAGAACGAACCGAAATTGCTCGTAAATGTTTCGATTTCCTTCCGACCCGCTCAGAGTTGGACCTTGCAGGCTGGCCTGATACTGATATTTTTGCACATTCTTAAGCGTGTAGCTAAGTTTTCTACCAGTATTTGCAGTTTATTGGCCTTCAGCATTTGTAAATTGTTGAAGCAACCCCAATTAGGCAGCTAGTGTGTACATACCGCTTCCTTTCGGGCAATAGCTCGATATTTGCGTATCAACTAAAGCGGTATGTGCCTTTACAATACTGGTAGCTCTTAGTGAGTTAGACCGGAAAATTGGCAATCGGAAAGCGAGCGCATACGTGTCGCTTCCAGACTATTCCAGGACCACGAATGACAACAATGGAGAACATGCCTAAGGAGATTGCGTCGGAGGCCCAGACACGGCTTGAAAAAGCTCGAAAATCTGCACGCCGGCATTCTCTTCTTGTTCGCCTTCTTCGTTATATTCTACCCGCTTGTGGCGTTCTGATCGCGCTGGGTGTGGTTGGTATGATCGTGTTACAGAATATTCTTGCTGGTTTGAGCATTGGCGACATTAGTCTGACCACAGAAGGTCTGGTTATGTCCAACCCTCACCTTTCCGGAAACGACGGTGACCGTTCATACAATGTTCGGGCTAACCGCGCTATTCAACGCATCACAAACCCGCAAGTTATTGATTTGGAGGATATTGTGGCTGAAATCACAATTGCTCCTGGAGAAACTGCTAGTATCACCGCCAAGAACGGGACCTTCGATACTGAGATGGAAACCCTGAAACTGATTAATGGAATTCAGGTAACCTACAGTAAGGGTTATACTGCTGATTTTGAGTATCTCGATATCGACATGAAAACGGGTACAATCCAAACCAATGATACAGTTGATGTCTCCTCTGAGGGTGGCTATATCGATGCTGGATCTATGGAATTTGATCAGAAAAACAATGTTTTGAATTTTCGCCGGGGCGTAAAAATGAAGTTATTGCCTTGGGCACTGGAGAACGGTCAATGATTAAGCGGGTGAAAACTTTCTCTCTGTCACTTGTTATAGCGCTTGGACTGGCAGGCATGGCTCATGCGCAAACGTTCTCTGACTCTTTTGCCGGATTTGGCTCCAACACCAAAGAGCCTATCGAGATTGAAGCAGCTAACCTTCAGGTTCGTGACAAAGATAAAAGCGCTATCTTTACTGGCAATGTTGTTGTTACCCAAGGCGAAGCTAAGCTTGAAACCCAGCGCCTGATTGTATTTTACAGCGGCTCCATGGCCAATGGCGATGCAGACGGACAAGCTGTGCAGCAGACGATCTCTCGCCTAGAAGCAAGCGGTGATGTTCTGATTGCCTCCAAGGATCAGGTCGCGACCGGTGATGATGCCAGCTTTGATATGGAAAAGCAGGTCATGATTATGACTGGCAAGCGCGTTGTGCTGAGCCAGGGTCCAAATGTGATTGTTGGCAATAAACTGACTGTGAATTTAAAAACCGGCATAGCTGATCTGGAGGCTCCAAAGAGTGGCCAGAATACTGGACGCGTTAAGCTGCTCTTGCAGCCCAATAGCCTCGACAAAAAGAACTAGAGCTGGATAGGCCACGCATTGAGTGCACACCCAATCGACCCACAGATCCCGACACATCACCCAGAAGGCATCAAAATTGCTGAGCCTTCTGATGCTGCGCTTGAAGTTGACGGTATCGGTAAAAGCTATGGTCGCCGGCAGGTTGTTAAACGCGTCAGCCTCCACGTAAAGCGCGGGGAAGCTGTTGGGCTACTTGGGCCAAACGGCGCTGGTAAAACCACCTGCTTCTACATGATTACGGGGCTCGTTCGCCCTGACCACGGAACGATCCGGCTTGATAATTTCGACATGACGCAGCTGCCGATGTACCGGCGTGCGCGTCTTGGCGTTGGTTATCTGCCTCAGGAAGCTTCTATTTTCCGCGGCCTTTCTGTGGAAGACAATATCCGAGCCGTTCTTGAAGTGGTTGAACCTAACAAGAAACGCCGGGAAGAAGACCTAGACGCCCTGCTCAACGAGTTTGGCGTTACACACCTTCGCAAATCACCAAGTATTGCGCTCAGTGGTGGTGAACGCCGCCGTGTTGAAATTGCACGCGCTTTGGCGACCCGTCCCTCCTTCATGCTTCTTGATGAACCATTTGCAGGCATTGATCCGATTGCTGTTGGTGACATTCAGCAGTTGGTGCGCCACCTGACAAAGCGTGGCATTGGTGTTTTGATTACTGATCACAACGTGCGCGAAACACTCGGTTTGATTGACCGCGCTTATATTATGGCTGCTGGTGAAGTTCTCACAGAAGGCAGCCCACATCAGATCGTTGCAGATCCTGATGTAAGGCGTTTGTATCTCGGGGAACAGTTCACTCTTTGATTTCCAACCTATGCCGAATTGCATAGAAGAGTGGTGCAGGATAACTTGCATCACTCGGAGGAAAGAACAGCTCTATGGCAATCGGCCCCAAATTAGAATTCAGGCAAAGCCAACAACTTGTTATGACGCCGCAACTCATGCAGGCGATCAAGTTGTTGCAGCTGTCGAATGTGGACCTGATTGCTCATGTAACCAGTGAGCTGGAAAGCAACCCGTTTCTTGAACGCGATGATACTCCCGATGGCGGAGGCCCCTCTGACGATGGGGCTTCAATTGATGGGGCTTCAAACTTCGAAAGCAGCTCTGGGGATGCGCAGGAGGGTGACTGGCTCAAAAGTGAGCTGGGAACAACGCCTGAAGCAGATTCAAATAGTCTGAACTCTGATCGTTCCAATGTCCTCCCTGATGACAATGGCGAGCACCGGCCTGCAGACCCAGTTCAGCAAAAGAGCGATGCGTGGCAAGCACCAAGCCACAATACATCCTCAAGCGGCTCAGATTACAATCTGGAAGCGTTCGTTGCTGCGCAGATCTCTCTGAGTGAGCATCTGCAGGAGCAACTAGGCCTCGCCGTCACTAACCCAGCTGATCTACTGGTCGCACGCCAGTTGATTGATTGTCTTGACGAAAATGGCTACCTGCGAATTGAGGGAGACGAGATTGCTCAACGACTTGGTGTCACGGATGCAGATCTTGACCGAGTGATCGCTTCCGTTCAGGGCCTTGATCCGGTTGGGGTCTTTGCCCGCAATCTGAACGAATGTCTCAAACTGCAACTGATCGAAAAAGACAGATATGATCCGGCCATGCAGAAGTTAGTGGAAAATATCGAGTTGCTGGCCCTTCACGATTTGCCAAAGCTAAAGCGACTTTGCAGGGTTGATGACGAAGATCTGAGGGATATGATCCTTGAGATTAAGGAGCTAAACCCTAAGCCCGGCTCTGCCTTCAACAATGAGATTGTTCAGCCGATTGTTCCAGATGCCTTTGTGCGCGCCTCTTCGGATGGGGGCTGGACGGTTGAGCTGAACACCGAGAGCCTTCCGAAAGTTCTCATTAGCCAGAGTTACTATTCCGAGATTTCAAAGAACTCCAAGAATAAGACCGATCTGGCCTATTTTACAGATAGTTTGCAGACGGCAAACTGGTTGGTGAAGAGTCTGGACCAACGGGCTCGCACAATTCTCAAGGTTTCTTCCGAAATCGTTCGTCAACAAGACGGATTTTTGACTTACGGTGTGCAGCATTTGCGGCCAATGAACCTGCGTGTAGTTGCGGATGCCATTGGAATGCATGAATCCACTGTAAGCCGAGTAACTTCGAATAAATATATCGCGACTCCACGCGGAATTTATGAACTGAAATACTTCTTTTCTGCTGCAATTGCTTCCTCTGAAGGAGGAGAGTCACACTCGGCGGAATCAGTGCGCTATAAGATTAAACGGCTCATTGATGCAGAAGATCCAAAGAAGATTCTTTCTGATGACTCCCTTGTGAAAATTCTCAAGGACGATGGTGTGGATATAGCGCGACGAACTGTAGCTAAGTATCGGGAAGCATTAAGGATTCCGAGCTCGGTACAACGTCGGAGAGAAAAGAAAGCAATGGCGTAAGTCGCTGATATTTCTCGTGATTTCAATGAAAGCTAATAGAGGGCGGATCGGTTAATATCCTCTATAGGATGTTTGCCTGTTCCCCGTGATTTTTCTAAGAAGTCGAAAACAGTGGCACTTTAAACTCAGCTGGTCCAAACTACATGTGTTGGAGGGTCTTTGCTCTTTAGCTCAAGGACCTATCAGCGATAAAGTTGAAACAACATATGAGGTTCCCATGACAATTAGAATTTCGGGGAGGAACGTGGACATTGGTGATGCAACCAGAGAACACGTTGAAGACCGGATTTCCGATGCACTGGATAAATATTTCCCAGGCGCATATACGGGTCATGTGACAATCGCACGCGAAGGCTCCGGCTTCCGATCCGACTGCACAGTCCACCTCAGCACAGGCGTAGTGCTCCAGGTTTCAGGTGATAGTCAGGATCCGCGACAAAGTTTCGATAAAGCAGCCGAACGCATTGAAAAAAGGCTAAGGCGTTATAAAAGAAAGTTAACTGACCACCACACAAATGGTGTCCCTGCAGATTGGGAAACATTCGGCGCCACCTCATACGTGCTTGCCGACCCTGAGCAGGAAGAAGAGGTAGCCGTCGACTACAAACCACTTGTGGTTGCAGAAACCGCCGCAAAGGTGAAAACACAGACTGTTGGTATGGCAGTTATGGAGCTAGATTTAAGTGAAGCTCCCGTTGTAGTGTTCCGTAACGCTGGAAATGGCGAAGTAAATGTCGTATTCCGTCGTGACGATGGAAACGTTGGGTGGATTGATCCAAATCTAGCCAACGGAGCTGCCCCTAACTAATAATCATGGTCTTTGAGACCCTGTACAAAGCCGGTTTCAGCCGGCTTTGTACTTTGAAAACGGATCGAGGAATGGATCTGAACGAACTTATTCGTCCTGAGGCTGTCATTGCTAACCTCAAGGCAAACAGCAAAAAACAAGCCTTGCAGGAGCTTGCAGAGAGAGCCTCTGAGATTTGCGGTGAAGCAGAACGCGATATCTTTGATACGTTGCTTCAGCGTGAACGTCTCGGCTCGACCGGTGTCGGCAACGGCATCGCGATTCCGCATGGCAAAATCGTGAACCTTGGCGGGTTACACGGGCTGTTTGCGCGCCTGGACAAACCTATTGAGTTCGACAGCCTGGATGACCAGCCTGTTGACCTGATATTTGTGCTGCTCGCGCCTGAGGGCGCTGGCGCCGACCATCTGAAGGCTCTGGCACGTATTGCTCGCCTTCTAAGGGACGGTGAGGTGGCTAGCAAACTGCGAGCGACCAAAGACGCCGCTGCGATTTATTCTATTCTGACGCATACTCAGGCCACGCCAAGCGCCACCTGACGTTTAGAGCGTCCTTACAAAAGACAAAAAGCCTGGGTTGGACGCATTCCAACCCAGGCTTTTGCTGTTCTGATCGAATTGGGTGGCAGAGCGCATAAGACCACCCCGCCAGCCGTTTGAGCTTTGCGTATTCTGATCCGAAAATCTGGTTCCGATACAGAATAGGCTTAATGGACGCTCAAGGCTTCCAGATCATTCTCAATCGCGTTCGCGATCGCCGCGTTGCGGGTGTCAGTTAAAACCAGCGGAGTTCCATCCGCTGCGAGCAAAGCCCACACCGGTAGATCTGCATCTTGCAGCTCAGCATCCGGGAACATGTCTCGCAGGTCTTGTGGGGAGACGCGCCTCACATATGCGAGTTCGCCAGCTCCAAGTTCTTCGAAATTATCGTACGGGTCGTCAGCCAGCACGGAAGGGGCGTCTGTCATCGCCTTCTCCCTGAAAGTTACACGTATTTGAATTAGCACGAAGGAAGGTCTTTATCCCTCAGTCCCCCGCCGAGATTTCAATTCGGCGAACAACGCGCTCTGGCTCTGGACGAGCAAGATCAATAGACAACAGACCATCTCTCAGGTCTGCCCCCAAAATCTCAATGCCTTCAGCTAACACGAATGCGCGCTGAAATTGGCGTGCAGCAATGCCCCTGTGAAGGTACTGTCGCGCTTTGTCTTCCTGTTGCCTTCCCCGAATAACCAGCTGACTTTCCTCTACAGAAACATCCAGTTGTTCACGGGTAAACCCAGCAACAGCCAAGGTAATGCGAATTATCTCGCCATTTTCTTCATTGGCATGTATCCGCTCGATATTATAAGGAGGATAGCCGTCATTTGCAGCTTTGCTTACTCTATCCAATACACGCTCGATATCATCGAAACCCAACATAAACGGGCTCGAAAACGCAGAAACTCGCGTCATAATCCAAGTCCTTCTTCAAGCGACCCAGCCCCGGACCCTCAATAGGCATCCGATAAGAAGGCATCTCGCCTTCGGTCATTCCTCAGGAATATGGCGACAACGAGCTAATTATTCAAGCGGGGAACCAGCCTGGCATGATAACAGGCTGTAAACAGCCCGCCATTCTCATAGCTTGTGGATAGGTCTTTGCCTGAAAAGCATTCAGCTCTGCCAATTCGCCAGTTTGTCGAATTTTTCTAGTTGTTCTTCTTTAAGGTGGCCATCTTCATCACGACCGACAAAGATTTTGAGATAGCAATCGCCGTTAGCATTCATGAAATTTATTGAAACAGACACTTTTGAAGAGAACGAGCGTTTCAGGAAGAAGATGGCATCGCAGGAATCCGCTTTGATGTGCCCGGAAAAGCCGCCTTCCGTCTGCCTGAGATTGTAGTAGCCACGTGCATAGGAACCTTCTGGGAATGGGCCTTTCACCTCAAAGATCATGTCACCGGTGTTGACGAGAGACATTACGCTGCCCCATGTCGGAATGTTTCTGATGATCTCGTCGAAGCGATCACCCCGAGATTCTCGCCACATGTCTTCCGGTAAGCAGCGAACGGCATCCGCCATGCTAAGACCATGTTCTTTGGCGGTATTTTCCAAGATGCCAGAAGTACCTTTTGCCAACTGACGTTTTAGTTCCGCAAGCTTCGTCTCCATAAACTCATCTCCTAGACTGCTGAGTTAGATAGTGATTTGGCTGGCTGATATGCTGGCTAATGAGGCGTTTTCATATCACGCTTTCTATTTGGGCACATGTTCAATCTACGACAATTGAGATGCTTTGATATAAGCCCCATAAATGGAGCTGACTGCAGAAATAAAAAGGCCCAGCATGTGCCGGGCCTTCCAACTTTTGAGTATGCTTGGATTAAGCAGCTTCGAAAGCAACGTCCAATTCAATACGCTTGCCTGTGTCCAGATCAAACGCATGCAGTTTCTCTGGTTTTGCTGTCACTTTGAGGACTTGGCCCGTTTCGAAGTGAAGCTTACCAGGTGCGCGAACAACAATGTCTTCGCTGCCTTCACCTATTGTGCCGTGCACGTAGCTCTCAGCGCCTACCGGCTCAACTGCATGCACAGTCAAAGCAGTGTGCAGACCACTCTCGAACTTTTCGCTCAGCTCTTCGATTACAAGATCTTCCGGGCGAACGCCCAGAGTAAGCCCTGAAAGCTCAGTGTTAAGCTTCACATCAACAGTGGCACCGTTGTCCAGTTTCCACTCACTGCCATCCTTTGCCAATGGCAGAAGGTTCATGGCCGGTGAGCCGATGAAGGTCGCAACGAAGGTACTTGCTGGCTTTTCATAGACATCAATCGGTGACCCGATCTGTTCAACTTCACCATTGTTCAGAACAACAAGGCGGTCAGCCAGTGTCATCGCTTCCAGCTGATCGTGCGTCACGTACAGGCTGGTGGTTTTCAGGTTTTTCTGAAGCTTCTTGATCTCCATGCGCATCTGCACACGCAGCTTTGCATCAAGGTTGGAGAGGGGTTCATCGAACAGGAACGCAGCAGGCTCGCGAACAATAGCACGCCCCATAGCAACACGCTGGCGCTGACCGCCGGAAAGCTGACGCGGTCTGCGGTCCAGAAAATCACCGATTTCGAGGATTTCAGCAGCTTTGCGCACGCGCTTTTCAATTTCCGCTTTCGGGATACTGCGGTTTTTCAGGCCGTATGCCAGATTGTTGTACACAGACATATGCGGGTAAAGCGCATAGTTCTGAAACACCATAGCGATGTCACGATCAGCAGGCTCGACATCGTTCACAATGCGGTCCCCGATGAACAGATCACCATCAGAAATGGTTTCCAAACCCGCGACCATGCGAAGAAGGGTTGACTTGCCGCAACCGGAAGGACCGACAAGAACAATGAACTCACCATCCTGAATATCGATGGAGATCCCTTTTACCGCTTCAACACCACCGGCGTACATTTTGCGAAGGTTGTTTAATTGAATACTTGCCATTTTTATTTCTCGCTTTCCACGAGCCCTTTAACAAACCAAGACTGGAAGACCACCACGATAAGAACAGGTGGAAGCATTGCGAGAACTGCAAGTGCCATTGCCTGGTTCGTATCTGGAATTTGCGCACCAATCCACACCTGAAGAATCTGCCTCATGCCGCGTACCAGCGTGAAGAGGCTTTCGTCAGTGGTGATAAGTGTTGGCCAGAGGTATTGGTTCCAACCGTATACGAACATGATGATGAAGATCGCAGCCATCATGGTCTTGGAGAGTGGAACAAGAATGTCGATGAAGAACTTCAGAGGACCTGCCCCGTCAATACGCGCTGCTTCAACCAGCTCATCCGGTATGGATTTGAAGAACTGACGGAAGTAGAATGTACCGGTTGCGGAGGCGATCAACGGAATGATGAGACCTGAGAAGGTGTTCGCCATTCCAAGGCCTTGAACGATCTCATAGGACGGCAGAATGCGGACTTCCAACGGCAACAGAAGTGTTGAGAAGATGATCCAGAAAAAGAACGTTCCAAGCGGGAAGCGGAAATACACGATTGCGTAGGCCGCCAGCATGGAAATAACGATCTTGCCCAGCGCAAAGCCAAGGCCCAGAATCAAAGAGTTCCACAACATGGTCAAGCCAGTTACCGACTTGGTAAAGCCGCCTGCCTCAGTCAACACCTGCTTATAGGTGTCAACAAAGTGACCACCCGGTGAGAGCTGAAGACCATCTTTGTAAATGGATATGGCATCGTGACTTGATGTCATGAGCGCATAAAACACCGGTACCAACATAAAGAGAGCACCGATAATAAGGATTACGTGATCCCAAAACTGTGAGCGTTTCATCGGTCCCTCCTCAACTGTAATGCACGCGACGTTCGATCATGCGGAACTGAACCACAGTGAGTGCGAACACGAGAACCATCAAAATTACTGACTGCGCAGAGGACCCACCAAGGTCATTGCCACGGAAGCCATCCAGGAACACCTTGTAAACGAGCGTTACAGGGTTATTGCCCGGCTCACCTTTCAGCACCAGATCAATGATACCGAACGTATCAAACAGGGCGTAGGTGATATTGATGATCAGCAAGAAGAAGCTGGTCGGTGCCAGCAGCGGGAATGTCACGGTCCAGAAGCGACGTGAAGAAGACTTACAATCAACTGCAGCGGCTTCCTGAACGGATTTAGGTACACTTTGAAGGCCCGAAAGGAAGAAGATGAAGTTGATCGGGATCTGTTTCCAAACGGCAATTACGGTCATCGCAAATGCGGTATCGTAGTAGTTCACACCGATCTGCATTTCCCAGCCAAGTGCATGTGCCAAGTCATTGATTGGGCCGATGTGCTGGTCAAACAGCATAACGCCTACGAGACCTGCAACGGGAGGAGCAATCGCGTAGACCCACATGAGCAGCGTGCGGTAAGCAGATGCCCCTTTAATGATCTTGTCGGCTTTCACTGCCAACAAAAGAGCAAAGCCAAGAGAAAAGAATGTTACCGCGGCGGAGAAAATAAGCGTGAACCAAGCGGTTCTGCCATATTCGCTCCCAGTGACAACGTCCTTGAAGTTATCTATGCCAACAAAAGTGGAGCCGAAGCCGAACGGATCTTCAAGATAAAAAGATGCCCGGATCGCTTCTGCTGCTGGCCACAGGAAAAAAACACCAACAATCGCCAACTGCGGAAGCAGTAGCATGTATGGCATAAATGGATGTGAGAATTGAACTCTTTTCATGGACTGGCCTGGTCGCTGTTTTCGTTATGGTGGCCGGTTGCCTAGCAAGCCTGACCGCTTGTTCAGAAATGTTCATTTACGGTTTTGACGCAAGGGAACACTCGTTTTTCAAAACAACCTGAGGCCGAAGACACCTGAAAGCGTCTCCGGCCCTAGCGAAATTTTAAGCTGCTAAGCCTTAGTTAGAAGTCTTAGCAAAGCGAGCCAGAAGCTTGTTCGATTCGTCTTCGATGGTCCGGAATGCGTCGTCTACTGACTTGTCACCTGCGAGGATTTTTCCGTATTCCCGGTTCATCACATCACGCACCTGAACGTAGAAGCCCATGCGGTAACCTTTGGTGTTTTCGCCACCTGGCAGAGAAAGCTGTTTGATACCAATTTCAGCTGCTGGAAGACGATCGTAGTGACCATCTTTCTTAGCAAGATCGTATGCAGCGTTGGTGATTGGCACATAACCAGTTTCTTTGTGCCAGTAGTACTGCATGTCTGCTGAAGTCAGGAAGGTGTAGAAGTTTGCAACACAGTCGTTTTCTGCTTTTGGCTTACCGGACATTGCAAAGAGTGCTGCACCACCGATGAAGGTGTTTGTGCCAGTTTCACTAACAGAAGCCCAATGTGGCAGGTAGGTTGCGGAGAATTTGAAGTCTGTGGACTTCATCAGACCGCCGAAGGACCCTGAAGAACCGAGCCACATTGCTGCAGTACCGTCCTGGAATACTTTCTGGTTGTCACCCCAGCCAGTGCCGTAGTAGCCAAACAACTCAGCGTCGAGCCAGCCTTTAACTTTGGTGAAGTGCATTTTGATCGCATCGTTGTTCACGAGGATCTTGGTGCCTTTCGCGCCGTCGTAACCATTGTTATTGGTTGCGAATGGCAAGTTATGACGAGACATGAAGTTTTCGGTAAAGATCCATGGCAGGTGCGACTGTGCCAAAGGAACATAACCGGCAGCTTTCAGCTTAGGAGCGATTGCTTCGAACTCTTCCCAAGTCTTAGGAGCTTCAACGCCTGCTTTCGCCAGTGCTTCTACGTTGTAGTAGAGGATTGGAGTAGAGGAGTTGAACGGCATGCCGATCATTTTGCCAGCAGCGTCAGCGTAGAAGTAGCGAACACCAGCAATGTAGTCTTCGATGTTAAACTCAAGACCGGCGTCTTTCATGAGGTCTTCAGCTGGAATCACAGCGCCTTTAGCGCCGATGATTGTAGCGGAACCTGCATCAAATACCTGAAGAATGTTTGGCTGTTCGCCAGCGCGGAATGCCGCGATACCTGCAGTCAAGGCTTCTTCGTAGTTGCCTTTAAATACTGGTGTCAGTTCACAAACATCCTGAGACGCATTGTATTTGGTGGAGATTTCGTTGACGACTTCACCAAGACGGCCGCCCATTGCGTGCCACCAGTCGATGTTTGTTGCTGCATAAGATGCAGTCGAAGACATTGCGAGTGCTGCCAGTGTTGCGACACCAGCTACTTTACGTAGAGTCATAGTTTGCCCCCCAATGGGAAAGTTGAAAAAATCTAACATGCGAAGCGGAGTGAACACCTAATCCACCGCGTTGGCGATCCATCCCCCACGCCTCGGCTTGTGATATCAACTAGGTGTTTCACACTAGGATGACAGTTTGTTGAAGTTTCGATGAATTGCAATTGGATCTTCGTTTTTTTTCATAATAAACATGAGTTTGAGGTGTTTCGGAAAACCGAAAACGTCTTAAAACGCCCGTTTTTCCTGCGGAAATCACAATGAAACAACTCCATCAGAATACCTAAAGTTGGAATTTTTGTTTCAGTTTCAATCAATCCGAAATATTCCGAATGTTGAGAATACTTGAAAGATTTGTTGGCTAATTAATTGAAATATAGGGTAAATACCTAGACAAGAAATAGAATGACGAAATGCGCATTGCCCGCTCGCGCTGATGAATTAGCCTAATGCTTCAACACCTTAACTTTCACATTTCAGCGAATTTTCAACTTATCCACAGACGCACTGTGTGCAACTCTCGTGTGGGAAGGGATTTTGATGCGTGAGTACGCGGAAATGGATTCCCTCGTTCTCCTATAGAAAAGTCAGTTGCTGTTTTCGCAAAATCAACTCAGTAGGATGGCTAAGTATCCATATTAACAACTTGGATAAACGCACAAATCCTTCCTTCTTTTCCGTCTATCTGAGCATGCGTTGTGACTCGAGGGCTGAGGTTGAACCACCAGAGTTGAATTTTATCTCGTTGCCTCGAATGCCCTCAAGGCTTCTTCTCGCGAAAACTTTAAGTCTACGATCGGAAGAGGATAGTTTTTCCCGAGTGTCACCCCTGCCCCTTGCAGGACAAGTCCAGTCGCGTCCCATGGCTTGAATAAATACTTGTCAGGTACATTTTTTAGCTCTGGGACAAAGCTTCGCGTGTATTCACCCAACCTATCAAACTTCTCCCCTTGCAGTATTGGGTTGAAAATTCGGAAGTATGGCGCGGCATCGGCCCCGCACCCTGCAATCCACTGCCAGCTTGCTGAGTTGCTGGCGAGATCCGCATCCACTAGGCAATCCCAGAACCATTGCTCGCCTTGCCGCCAATCCAACAGGAGGTTTTTGACGAGGAACGACCCTACAATCATGCGCAAGCGATTGTGCATGTATCCAGTCTGCCAAAGCTCCCGCATTCCCGCATCCACAATGGGGATTCCGGTTTGCCCTCTCTGCCATGCCAGAAGGCGCTTCTCATCTTTGACCCATGGAAATCGGTCAAATTTTTTGTTCAGGTTCTCATTCGGCAGCTTAGGATTGTGAAGCAGAAGGGAATAGGAGAATTCTCGCCAGCCTAATTCACTCCGGAAATGGTCAATGTCAGATGTCTCTTCATAACTCCCCAATGCCCACCAAATCTGATTTGGCGAGATCTCTCCAAAATGAAGATGAGGCGATAGACGAGAAGTAAACGGCTTTGACGGATAATTTCGACCTTCTTTGTAGTTGGGTATTCCGTTCTCGAGAAAAGCGTAGAGCTTATCCTGCGCCGCTTGTTCTCCGTGCTTCCAATGAGATGCAACAGTATCGGTCCATGAACGCTTATCTAACAACTCCAAAGCATCTAGCTGTACTGAACTGGCCTGAGGATCACTTACTAGCTTCAATTCCTTGGGAACAGGCAAGGGCTTCCTTGGTTCGGGCGCTTGAAGGCAACCTTTACGATAAAAGGGCGTGAAAACACGGTAGGGCGTCCCATCAGACTTGTGAACGGTCCAAGGCTCCCAAAGCAGCGAACCGTTGAAGCTTTGTACCTTCAGCCCTGAGTGATCCAGCCACAGCTTTAACTCGGCATCAGTCTCAACGCGCCATGGTTCGTAGCTGCGGTTCCAGAAAACGGAGGTAACACTGTTGGTTTCAATGAGATTGGTCAGCACCTCTTTGGGAGAGCCGTGCATGATGACCAACCTGCCGCCTAGACTTTCATTCAATGCCTTAAGTGAATGATGCAGCCAGTTTTTTGAAGCCCCGCCTAAAGTGCGCCCGCCATCGTGCGTCCCCTCATAAATGTAGAGCGGCAATACGTTGCCTGCCTCACATGCCGCCGTAAGTGCAGGATTATCACTGAGGCGTAGATCCTGCCGAAACCAATGTATCGCGACTGTAGATGTCAAAGCTGCGTCTCACTGCTCATGAATGGGGCTAACGGGAATTTTAAGGTGATCCTTCGTTTTATCCATATCAGGCATTTATTGAATGCCGTTTTCAACTCAAGATGAACTAGGGTCTCACAGGCTTCATGCATTTTGAGGAAACAAATTGAAGGGCTGGATATGGAGTTGAGGGAAGATTTATCAACATGGAGCGGTAAAAGTAATTCCGCAATTTCAGAGATTTATGCCCGCCATCATGAAGAACCAAATTATCTAGCAAGGCTGGTTGGCTTGATATCGCAGCAGGATACAGAACGCGGTGCAAGTTGGTTGCTAAAGCATCACTTCGATCAAGGTGGCGGATCGTTACCCACACCGATTGTGTATAAAGTTTACTCCAGCCTTCCAACTCTGGGTCACTGGGAAGCAAAGCTGCATATATTGCAATGCATGGAGCATCTGCCAATTCCGGAAGCACACAGAGACACTGTAGAGCAGTTTCTGAAAACCGAAATGTTGGCAGAGAGAACTCTTGTTCGCGCGTGGAGCTACTATGCACTCGCGTTATTCACACAACGTTTCCCGGAAAACCTTGAGGAAAGCTATGATTTACTTGAGCAAAAAGTACTAGTTGAAACTGCCGGTTCCGTTCGTGTTCGACTGAGAAAGGCTTTGGACAAGCTGTCGAGACTGACCGCTGTGTAGCGGCATATGTTCAGTATAGCGGATATTCAGGGGAGGTTTGGTGGAGCCTAGGAGGATCGAACTCCTGACCTCTTCGCTGCCAGCGAAGCGCTCTCCCAGCTGAGCTAAGGCCCCAAACCAAGCGACGATATAGTATGAGCTCGAAAAACTCTCGTCGCGGATTTTAAAGAAAGAATGGTGGAGCCTAGGAGGATCGAACTCCTGACCTCTTCGCTGCCAGCGAAGCGCTCTCCCAGCTGAGCTAAGGCCCCACATTTCTTCTTTAAACAACGGCACTTCACTGGAAAGTTAGTGCCGTTGGAGGCGGAACATAGATGGACCGCCTCCATTTTTCAAGAGAATACTCTCTGCGCAGCCCACTGTTTTACAGGCTGTGGAAATATCAAAGCAATTTGCCATTATTGTGGATCACGCAAATTGCTCCAACATTTTGTTTTCGCAGGTATTCTTAATCCGAAAACCGGACCGATCTTTTGGGAAACCGCTTTAGGCTTCTTTTCCATCACGTGGAACAACGATGCCGGAGACTTCACCGTCCTCATCGTCTTCTTCATCGAGGAAAACGTCAGCATCATCGCCTGCGATGTCATCGGAATCTTCATCGAGCTCTGGGATATCGTCTTCACCTGAAGTTTCCGCATCGGCCTCTTCAAGAGATACGATTTCCACGTCCTCTTTGACCTTTGTTTCTTCAGCTTCTTTTTTCTGAACAGCTTTTACTGCCTTAGCAGTTTTAGCAGCCACGCCCAGATCAAACATGTCCCCACACTTAGGACAGATGATTGGATCGCGCTTCAGATCGTAGTATTTAGCGCCACACGCCGCGCACAGGCGCTTGGTTCCGAGTTCCGGTCTTGCCACGGTTCTCACCTTTATTTGTATCTCGTTGACGGCCCCCATAGCCTTAGGTTGGCCGTCATGTCAAAGATAAATCTTCTAAATCTTCCCGAAGTCGTACATTCACTGCTTTAATTTCGCAATAGTGCAATGCGCCCTAGGGTGACTGTCTGTTTCTTCCGTGCTAGGAGGAACTAGTTTTTTCAGTCTCGCAACCCCGGAAATGAACATGTCCCACAATTCGTCACCGCAAATTGTGGCCGCTCACAGCGGCTCCCCGTTAAACGGTCATATTAAAGTTCCTGGTGACAAGTCTATCTCCCATCGTTCATTGATGTTTGGTGCTCTTGCACTCGGCAAGACAACCATCACAGGTCTTCTCGAATCAGAAGATGTGATTGGTACTGCTAATGCAATGAACGCTGTTGGCGCAAAATGCGTTTGTCTGGACGATGGCACATGGACTGTTGATGGTGTTGGGCTTGGCAGCTTGCAAGAACCTGAAGCTCCCATTGATTTCGGTAATGCGGGAACTGGTGTACGTTTGGCGATGGGTATTTTTGCGAGCCACCCGATTGCCGTGACCATGACGGGCGATGCATCGCTTTCTGGCCGCCCAATGGGCCGTGTCCTAAATCCACTGCGGGAAATGGGTGTTCAGGTTGTGGCACGTAACGGTGACCGCTTGCCTGCCTCTATTCGAGGCAGCGATACACCTATTCCGATTACCTACCGTGTGCCGATGGCATCTGCTCAGGTGAAATCTGCTGTGCTTCTTGCTGGTTTGAACACGGCTGGCACCACCACGGTTATTGAACCAATTGCAACGCGTGACCATACCGAGAAAATGTTAGTTGGTTTTGGAGCGGACCTTTCTGTTGAACTTAACGAGACCGGCGAGCGCGTTATTACGCTTCAGGGTCAACCTAAGCTTCAAGCGCAGAACATTACGGTTCCCGGTGATCCATCTTCAGCAGCATTCCCGATTGTGGCAGCGCTGATCACTCCCGGTTCTGACGTGACTGTTGAAGGCATGCTGCTTAATGCGCATCGGACTGGACTTATCACTAGCCTTCTTGAAATGGGCGCTGATATTGCCATCTCGAATGAACGGGAAAGTGGCGGCGAGAAAATTGGTGACGTGCGCGCTAAGTATTCCAAATTGAAGGGCATTACTGTTCCGGCAGATCGCGCACCCTCCATGATTGACGAATATCCAATTCTCTCGATTGCTGCAGCGTTTGCTCAGGGTGAGACTGTCATGCTTGGTCTTGAAGAGCTGCGGGTGAAGGAGTCAGATCGTCTGGCTGCTGTTGCTCGTGGTTTGGAAGCAAATGGCATTCCGTGCATTGAAAAACAGGACAGTCTGACTGTTACTGGCGGGGCTAACAATATCGGCGGCGGCACTGTTACCACTCATCTTGACCACCGGATCGCAATGAGCTTCCTTATTTTGGGACTTGCTGCACATAAGCCGGTTCAAGTGGATGATGCAGCACCGATCGCAACAAGCTTCCCGACGTTCCTTTCTATGTTTGGAGAACTCGGTGGCAGGCTTGAAAATAAAAATGAGGAAGCTGCATGATTATTGCTCTGGATGGACCAGCGGCATCAGGCAAGGGAACGCTCGCTCGTCAACTTGCTGCACATTTTGGACTTCGCCACCTTGATACGGGTCTAACCTACCGGGCTGTTGCTGCTGCGCTGTTGGCGCGCGGTTTGCCACTGGGTGATGAAGACGTTGCAATCTCAGTTGCGCAGAACCTGGATCTTGACAACCTGGACCGTAACCAGCTGTCCGCTCATGAAATTGGCGAAGTTGCATCGCGCATCGCCGTTCTACCGGGGCTGCGTGTTGAGCTGGTTCGTTTGCAACGTGTGTTTGCAGAGCAGGAGCCCGGCGCGGTTTTGGATGGCCGCGATATCGGCACTGTTGTGTGCCCGGACGCCACCGCGAAATTGTTTATTACGGCTTCGCCAGTTGCGCGTGCAAAGCGCAGGACGGACGAACTCAACGGCAAGGGCATTCCCGCTGATCTGAATGAAATATTGGTGGATTTGGAGCGTCGCGACGAGCGTGACAGCACGCGAAAAGACTCTCCCTTAAAACCCGCAGAAAATGCGCACTTGCTTGATACGACAGAAATGGATATAGACTCCGCATTTCGTGCGGCTGTAAATATAGTCGAACACGCTCGGAAGTCAGCTGTTTCCTAACAGTTTCCGTGCATAACGTTCGTCGTTCAAGCTTCTGTCACGATAACAAAATTGGACAATCGCGACCGCTTTCGCCGGCCCACTTATTCGTAAGTGGTTGTTTTTTAACGCGAGTTGAAAACCGGGAGTGCTTGTCCTTGACCTTTAACACAAACCCGCCGGCGAACGCCATTCTTATGGCATCAGGAGATTTTATGGAAAATCAAAACTTTGCTGCTGAAGATTTTGCAGCTTTGTTGGAAGAATCCTTTGCGACTTCCGACCTTTTCGAAGGCACCGTTGTAAAAGGCATCGTTGTTGCTATCGAAAAAGACCTCGCCGTTATCGACGTAGGTCTGAAGGTTGAAGGTCGTGTTCCTTTGAAGGAATTCGGCGCTAAAGGCCGTGACGGCGATATGTCCGTTGGTGACGAAGTAGAAGTTTACCTTGAGCGCGTCGAAAACGCGATGGGTGAGGCTGTTCTGTCCCGCGACAAAGCACGCCGTGAAGAAAGCTGGGTTCGCCTGGAAGTTGCTTTCGAAGCTGGCGAAAAAGTTACTGGTCAGATCTTCAATCAGGTCAAGGGTGGTTTCACCGTCGATCTGGATGGCGCAGTAGCCTTCTTGCCACGTTCACAGGTAGACATCCGTCCAGTACGCGACGTTACTCCTTTGATGCACACTCCACAGCCTTTCCAGATCCTGAAAATGGACAAGCGCCGTGGCAACATCGTTGTATCTCGTCGTACCGTTCTGGAAGAAACACGTGCTGAACAGCGTTCTGAACTCGTTCAGAGCCTTGAAGAAGGCCAGACCGTTGAAGGTGTTGTTAAGAACATCACCGATTACGGCGCCTTCGTTGACCTTGGCGGCATTGATGGTTTGTTGCACGTTACCGACATCGCATGGCGTCGTATCAACCACCCAAGCGAAGTACTGACAATCGGTCAGACCGTGAAGGTGCAGATCGTTCGTGTGAACCAGGAAACACATCGCATCAGCCTCGGCATGAAGCAGCTGGAAACAGATCCATGGGATGGCATCGAAGCCAAATACCCACTGGATTCCAAGTTCTCCGGTCGTGTTACGAACATCACCGATTACGGCGCCTTCGTAGAACTGGAACCAGGCATCGAAGGTCTGATCCACGTCTCCGAAATGTCTTGGACCAAAAAGAACGTACACCCAGGCAAAATCGTTGCAACTTCCCAGGAAGTTGAAGTGGTTATCCTTGAAGTGGACGCTTCCAAACGTCGTATCTCCCTGGGCCTCAAGCAGACTTTGCAGAACCCATGGGATGCATTCGCACAGCAGTACCCAATTAACGCCACCGTAGAAGGTGAAGTTAAGAACAAGACTGAATTCGGTCTGTTCATCGGTCTTGAAGGCGATGTTGACGGCATGGTTCACCTGTCCGATCTTGACTGGAACCGTCCAGGCGAACAGGTCATCGAAGAATACAAAAAGGGCGACGTTGTTAAGGCAATCGTTCTTGATGTAGACGTTGACAAAGAGCGTATTTCTCTCGGCATCAAGCAGTTGGACGCAGATCCATTTGAGTCTGCTGGCGATGTTCGTAAGGGCGCTGTTGTTAAGTGTGAAGTTACCGAAATCAAAGACGGTGGCTTGGAAGTTAAGATTGCTGATAGCGACCTTGCTGCATTCGTACGTCGTGCGGATCTGGCTCGTGAACGTGGCGATCAGGATCCAACACGCTTCAACGTTGGCGACAAGTTCGATGCTCGCATCACACAGTTCGACAAAAAGACCCGTCGTGTAGGCGTTTCTGTCAAGGCGCTCGAAATCGCTGAAGAAAAAGAAGCAGTTGCACAGTACGGTTCTTCTGATGCATCTTCTTCCCTCGGCGACATTCTCGCTGCAGCTATGAAGAAGCAGACAGACGAATAAGATCTTCCTTTAGATCCTACGGAAAAACCCGGTCATTTGACCGGGTTTTTTTGTTGTCTGGATTTTGTCAGGTTGGAAGCTCTGCCTTAGCTGATGATTTTTTTAACGGCACTAATCAGCGGAGAGCGCATTCCTTTAGGCATGGCAAGCACCAAGCGTTTGACCAGCGGACGAAGATTGCCCAGCCAGAGATTTGCATAAACCCTGCCTTTGAAAGAGAGCGGACTTACCGCGTCAAAAACCGGAGCAACCTGCGAGGTCCATGTCATTTTGTAGCGTGACGCAGGCTTCAGGAAGTCAATTTTTCTCACATCCAGCTGGAAACACGCTTCGATTACATCCATCTGATGGAGCTTGCCTGGGCTGGATTGCTCATAGTCTGGATTCCAATCCGCCATGAACGCCGAATAGCAGCCATCGAACAGAAATCCCCATTCCGTCGAGATGGGTACATCACCGTGTTTCAGCTCCAACGCCACCAGCTCGCACCCGTCCCCTCCTGCGTGACATAATGAGAGGAGGAAGTTTTGCATTCCATCCCCCTCTAAAGCGCGAGACGTGTAACCCATGGCTTCAACCCAATACCTGCGCCCCTTCAAGGTTCGCAGGATCAACCGTTCCAGCTCAGCATCACCATGGCGGAAAATTCGGTGTGTCAGGCCATCAGATTTATGAAGGCGGTTGCGTTGATTGCGGATTGTCTTGCGAGAGCGTGCAGAAATTGACTTGAGATAGTCATCGAAATTCTCCCATTGCGTCAGATCCAGCCAAGGTGCGCCATCCTCTTCACCAACTGGCGTGAACTGCGCTTTGGCATAGCGGTCTAACGCTCCACCTTCTCGGATTTGTCGGAGATGGATTATATCAGCGCCGACACCTGTCAGATAGGGCCTGAGAAAAGCCATAAGCACAGAAGGATCATGACTTGGTGCAATGAGCATCTCTGAATATTGCTGAAACGGCTCTGCTAGCCCTGTGAGGACACGCAACGCCTTTTGCCGCTCCACTTTAAGCGGCAGGATTGCGACAAGTCTCTGTTGGTCATAAACAACAAAAATTCTTGCACTCTGCTGGACGTCCAAAGTTTGCAGAGCGGAAAAACTCCATGCAAAGCTTTGAAATACAGCATTTCCTAGTGTTAAACGCTCAAGCTGCAGCCATTGATCTTTGATTTGGAAGATAGCCTCTGCCGTCTCCAAAACCTCAACAGAGAGCAAATTCAGCGGTGTGGTAACAGAGCTATTTGCTGCATCAGCAAGGTCAGAGGATGCAAGAACATCAGACGGCAACAAACTTCTCCCTAAGCAATAAATCTAGGTCTCGACAAAATCGTATGAAATAACCGATTCTACTTCAGTCCTGATTTTTATACGTACTTATTTTCATCTAGTTAAAAGTATAAGTATTTTTGTGAAAATAGATCCCACTGATTTTTCGTGCTTCCGTTGGGGTCACTTTTGAGCAACACCCATATTCCCACTTTGTCTCACAAGTACAGAATAATCACAAAATTTCGCCGGGGAGCCGACCTGAAGCATCAAGGGCATAGAGTGAGAGGTGTTTATGTGTGCCTTGAAAGTACTGGAGTTCCCTCCATCCAGCATATTTGGAGCACCCCTCGTTGGTCCTCCCCAAGTTACTTCGAGACAAATACACAGCCTCCAATAGGCCATATAGAGTGGCTAAGGGACGAGCTGAGCTTGTGATTTTTCTAACGAAAGGCCTCCGAGCACGTAACAAAGCAGACTATTCGCGTTGATTGCGGCATCTTCAACTTTGTTTAATCGGGGGCGAATTCCAATAGTGGCCCTTTGCAATCTGCGGATCTTTAAAAAGACCGCTGCCGGATAATTAAGTACTCGACACTTAATAGCCGGGATTAAGAAGCCGACAATAGCGTCCCTCTTAACCCTCCAAACTTATCAGAGATGTTTATGATGTGAGCGAGCACAGCCAATAACGCTCATCTTTATCACATTCACTTAACGTCAATTTTAATTAATGTGAACGTAAATTCATTTTAACCTAAATAAACACAATAGATACTCAATAGTAAATTGCCTTATCAGCTCGATAGCATCGCTTAAGTTGCTATTCACTACCTAGGATCGAGTCATTTTTTTAAATTTTCTATTTCTGATTTCTATTTATCTTCAAGTAACATCTATATATTACCTTACATGGAGAGCAAGAGAGCATCTAACTCCGGTGTTTTTTAACTCCAAACTGCTGTTAGTCTTCGAAGATGGATGAGGTCAATAATAATAATAAGGCCCTCTGTTTTTTGAGGCTTCGGAATGCCCTAGCGGTCCGCCCGAAACCGCGGGGCTACTGGAAACCCGGTTTACGCCGTCCTTGCAGCAATCGGCTTTGGGTTTCCAATAGTGCGCGATGAATTACGCCCCTAATTCTCGCGTCAAAAATTAAGATCACTGAGTATGTCGGTTTTCAGAGCAATCGACCAAACAGTGGCCCAAAAAAAGACGAAAAGTCCAACTGGCCCCATGGCCTATACAGATCCCGTCCCGTTCTCAGCTCCCCCCCACCTCCTGAGAACGGGACGGATTTTTTATGCGATAAACATAGGTTTGTTGCGACCAATTGATTTTTCCGGGTATTACACTTTCAAAATACAGTGGTTTCCAACCAAGTTCTTCCAAATCAATGGGCCGCAAAAAATTATGAAGAATTCTGCTGATGAATGCCAAAACATGTCCCAGATCCGCGCGGAGATTGACCGTCTGGATTCTGAGTTGATTTCCCTCTTTGCTGAACGCTGGACGTACATCAACCGTGCCGCAGAAATCAAAAAACCAATAGGACTTGCCGCTCGCATTGAAAGTCGGGTTGAAGAAGTGGCCGGCAATGTGATCGCGCACGCAAAAACCAACGGTCTTGCCCCTAGCACCTATGAGACCATGTGGCGACATTTGATGGAAAGTGCAATTGCCCACGAAGAAGACTTGATGGAAACCGAAGAAAACGCGAAATAACATAGTATCGCCATTTTCTCAGCCATTCTAAGCAATTGGGGGGTGTAATCGGAAATTTCGCATGGATAGGCCTCTACTTCCCCCAAATTAACTGTTTAGCAGTCACAAAGCCTAGTTTATTGTCGTGTTTTTAGCGTCTGCGGAGAAAGAACACTTGGCTTATTCAAAAGGTTAGGTATTGTTTCGCTATAGTCGCTTAAATGAGTTTGACCGGGAAGACCCCATGAGTCTAGACAGTGACGTCCTTATTGACCGTAGACGCCTAAGACGAAAAGTTTCGTTCTGGCGCGTACTCAGTTTTTTGGCACTTGCAGCTTTGCTGTTGTGGGGCGGCGTGGAAGCCACAGGCTTTGGAGACCTCGCCCGTTCTCAAGATCATATTGCGCGTATCGAGATTAGTGGCACCATCACCTACGACCACCGCCAACTGAAAATGCTGGAGGCACTCGCTGAGGACGATTCCGTTCAGGGTGTGATTGTTTCCATCAACTCGCCAGGCGGAACGACGGCCGGCGGTGAGGCTATCTATAACGCTCTGCGCAAAATTGCTGAAAAGAAGCCTGTTACAGCCTCGATAACAACACTTGGCGCATCTGCGGCCTATCTTTCAGCGATTGCCTCTGATCACATCGTTGCACAATACACGACATTGACCGGATCAATCGGCGTTCTGTTTCAGTATGGCAACGCCAAAGGCCTGCTTGATAAAATCGGCATTCAGATCGACGCGATTAAAAGCGCTCCCTTGAAGGCTACACCAAATTTTTACGAGCCTGCCACACCTGAAGTCAAAGAAACCTTGAGGAGCTTGATCGACGATACCTATATGTGGTTCGTTGGTCTTGTTGCTGAACGAAGGGGCCTTTCTCAGGAACGCGCACTACAGCTTGCCAATGGTCAGGTTTACACCGGGCATCAGGCAAAAGAACTTGAATTGATTGATGAGATTGGCGGTGAGCATGCTGCTTACCAATGGCTCATTGATAAAAAAGGGCTTTCCAGCGATTTAGAAATTATCGATTGGAAGCCAGAATCAGAGGAGCGGTCTCTGCCGTTCCCTGCAAATTTATTGGGTTTTTTGGGAAGTGAGAGCCAAAATATGCTGCACTCACTCCTAAAAACAGCAAAAAGTGTCGTAGATTCAAGCCTACCGCTTGACGGTCTCGTGTCTGTTTGGCAGGCTCCAGATACGGAAACAGTCTCAGCACTTGGGGGGGCAAAGCATGATTAAATCAGAATTAGTTCAGACTATTGCGGAACGTAATCCACATCTCTATCAGCGTGATGTAGAGAACATCGTAAACGCCATTCTTGACGAAGTTACAGAAGCGCTTATGCGTGGTGACCGCGTTGAGCTGCGTGGATTTGGCGCGTTCTCCGTGAAGAACCGTCCTGCCCGCGTTGGACGCAATCCAAGAACTGGCCAAAAAGTTGAAGTTGGTGAAAAGTTCGTCCCGTTCTTTAAAACCGGCAAAGAAATGCGCGAACGGCTGAACGGCGGCACGGATCACGGCGAAGATTGATCCTGGAGAAATAAATTGGCTCGTTTCCTTCGGAATTTGCTGCTCATTCCTGTAGCAGTCTTACTTGTTGTACTAGCGGTTGCGAACCGGCACTCAACGCTGATTTCGCTCAACCCCTTTAACCCAGAAGACCCTATGCTGACCTTTAGCATTCCGGTGTTCTGGTTGTTGTTTGCTACTGTCGGATTGGGCATTGTGCTTGGCGGTATGGCAACATGGATGCGACAAGGCCGTTTTCGCAAGGAAGCCCGTGTTCAGCGGCGGGAAGCGAACCAACTTAAGCATGAAGCTGATTCACTCAGAAAAGTAGCTCAGGGCGACATTGCTCCCGGGCTACCTGCCCCGGATCATAAAAGGGCGGCCTAATAGCTTCACTGCTCAGCCAATAGTAGCTGGATTATGAGGTATGCGAACGCGCGTCATCACCGCTTAGGAAATTCAGGCTGTGATGAACTTTCGTGACCTTATCGAGAGGTTTCCGTGTGGGTGCGGGTATCGCTATCTCCGTGAGATCATAAAGTTTCTCGCCCAGCAAACTGGGATAGTAGTTCTCTTTTGATCTCCTCTGCATCGCACTATTTTGCCGCTCAAAACACAATAGAGGTCGGCTTTATTGGTACGCGGATTGAAAATAAGCTCCCTTCGCCTTCAGAACAGGAACAGAAGCTCATCCGGCGCTCAACAACTGACTGATGCCATGAGCGGGTTTCTTTCAACGTGCGCACCACAACGGATCCTAGCGGCGCAGTTCGTGGTGCTGACATTATTTGCTCTGCATCAGCCTCTCAACGCCCACATTCGCGGAGAATGGCTTCTGGAGGGCTGGCATCTTGATTTGGTGAGCTTGCCTCATCAAAAGCACGACGAAGGCGATATTGACGGAGTTTATGTCAGGGTGACCGCGCCGGTCGCCGTTTCTATGAGCAAATCACGCTCTATAAATCGACTGGAACTTCCTTGGCTGATCTGCCAACGCCGGTCGCATCTTTTTGTGTGTGTAGGCTGAAGCAGCCCACATCAGGTTACACCTTAATCTATTTCGTCCAGATCAGACTTCTTAAGAGGCGCATAGCTCGGCAAATGCCAGCCCCACGCAATTGCACCGCCGCGCAAGATCATGGCCATCGCAAAGCCAAGTCCTACAGCTAAATTGCTTTGCCCGGTCACCGAAATTGTGGCTGTATAGGTGATCGCTCCGGCAAGAGCTGCCGCAAGATAGATCTCTCGTTGTAACAAGGCAGAAGGTTGACCCGCGATAATATCGCGCAGAATTCCGCCAAATGTCGCGGTCCCAACGCCCATCAACACGGCAACAGCTGCGCCATCATCCAAAGAAATCGATTTGGCGGCTCCCATGACTGAGTAGGAGGCAACTCCGACGGCATCAAGCCATCTCAATGGACGCCCCCAAGCTTCTACCTTGTGGGCGAAGAACCACATGCCAACGGAGACAACAGCGCACACATAGAGGTAGCTATTATTTTCAATCCAGAAGACCGGAACATCGAGCAGGGTGTCTCTGAGAGTACCCCCGCCAATTCCTGTGAGGGAACAAAAGAACAAGAACGCAATAAAATCCTGACGCAAACGCGCGGCCACTAGCCCGCCTGTTACAGCAAAAACAGCAACGCCGAAAAAGTCCAAGTACTGCCAGATCTCAGAGTGCATTTGCATCAAGCCCGTTAATTTTTAAATATTTCTCAGATTTTCGAGGTGTTACTCACACTCAAACAAAAAGCAACCCAATACCTGCAATACTCCCAAACCCTACAATGGATTCGCAGTTGACCCACTAACAAAAAACGGGCCACTCAGTGAGTAACCCGTTTTTGAAACTTCGCAAAGATGAAAAAGCCTAGGCTTCTTTATCTAGTGTTGAACCCGGTCCTGCATTTTTGTCGGTTACAGGAACGATCTTTGGACCACCTTTGGAAATACCAACCATTGCGGGGCGCAGCACACGCTCACCAATGACGTAACCTGCCTGAACCACGTTCATAACAGTGTTGTTTGGCACTTCTGTGTTTGGAACTTCAAACATTGCCTGATGGAAATGCGGGTTGAACTTCTCACCTTCTGGGGAAAGACGCTTCACGCCGTGCTTTTCGAGGTGGTTGAGCATTTCGCGCTCTACCAATTCAACGCCTTCAACCAGAGCTTTGAGGTTCTCATCGTTCTGTGTTGCTTCGTCTGGCAGTGCATCGATTGCGCGGCCAAGGTTGTCATTGACCACCAGCATATCGCGCGCAAAACCAGCAATGGCGTAAACCTTAGCGTCTTTCACTTCTTTCTCAGTGCGACGGCGTAGATTTTCCATTTCAGCCATCGTACGCAAAGTACGGTCTTTGAGAGCTGCGTTTTCTGCTCTGAGTGCTTCGATTGGATCGACTTCCACAGCAGCTTCTACCTGCTCCGCCTCATTCGCAAAGGCTACTTCTTCAGCAACAACTTCTGGATTCAGCTGTTCTTCAGTGTGCGGAGTTTTATTTTGATCGCTCATCGTCATCCCGTCTCTTGAAACCTGCTCCAAATTGCTAGGAGCGAAGTAAAGCAAGGCTGCTGCTCGGCGCCCATGCTACAAAATTATTTGGACCCTATTTAGTCACTGTTTGCCAAAAACAAAAGACCTCCGGCCACATACATGCCCGGAGATCCTCAGAATGCCCGATTTTACTCAGCATTTCGTTGCAAATACCACCAAAATTAGGAGTACTGCTTGATCCAATCAGCAATTTTGCCCTTTGGCTGCGCGCCAACGAGAGTCGCAGCAGGCTGGCCGTCCTTAAAAAGGATCATTGTTGGGATAGAACGCACGCCGTAATTCATTGCGCTCTGCTGGTTGCTGTCGATGTCCAGCTTCACAATTTTAACTGCACCAGCCATTTCCTCGGAGATTTCTTCCAGGGATGGAGCAATCATCTTACAAGGACCGCACCAGGTCGCCCAAAAATCCACCAGAACTGGTGTGGAGCTCTTCAGGACTTCAGCTTCAAAGCTTCCGTCTTCAACTTTCACAGTGGCCATTTTTGCCTCTTCTATAATTTAGCGCGAGTCACCCCCAAATGAGCGAACTCTGTTGTCATGAAAATAAGAACGCGAGAGCCAAGCGTCAAGCGACCGAATTCTCAACATTCTGTTAGAAATTAAAAGTTTTCATGAGTTCCACCGGTATTTCTATCAGGCGAGGGCCCGATGTATATAACAGCAGCGCTCTTATTTTGCGACCTGGGTAAAGCTCAGCAAGCAGTTTCTTATAAACAGCTAACTGCGCAATATAAATTTCAGATACGCCCTGAGCCGTTTGCGGCACTACAGCATTGGTTTTGAAATCAAGAATGGTCACGTCTTCGTCATTGACCAAAAGACGGTCAATCAACCCGAGGATTTCGACTGGCTTGCCATCCTCCCCCGTCAACATGCCTTGAATGGGAACTTCCGCTCTGCCGTTTGCCCCAAATAGCTCGGCAAACTCTGGATTATTCAGTGTATTAAACACGTCATCCAGCAACCGAGTTCTGTTCCGTTCAAAACGCTCAGGCAGTGCCCCTGTTAAAAACCGATCTGCTGAGGTCTCGCGTTGTTCCTCTGGCAAATCTGGCAGGATTTCGAGCAGCCTGTGAATTATCCGGCCGCGTACCAAAGGCCAGTCTTCTGGCTGGCGTGCTGCTTCGAGCGCATCCTTTGGGTCTTGTTGCTCGATGTTTTCCTTGGCATCCATTTCTTCAAAGGCAGCAGAAGGTTTCAAACGGCGTATGCGTTCTGGTGATGAAACATTATGAGCAACCCAATCCGGCAATGCCGAATTCTCTCGTGTTACGACTGGAGCACTGCGCGGCACCACAGGCTCAGGCTGGTCGATGCCATTTTTTGTCCAGAGCCATGACGCTATTTCACCGTTTGCATCTTTTTGCTCGCGGGCTTCTTCAATCAGACCATTGCGGGTGAGTGTATACCAGCATTCATCGTGCGGGCCGCGTTTTGGTGCCCAGCCGCACACCACAAGGCGATCCTTAGCGCGCGTGAGAGCAACATAAAGCAGGCGCCTGTATTCTTCCTTTTGGCCTTCCCCCAGCAGCTCCAGCGCTTCCTCATGCCATGGGGTGCGCTGTGCTTTGTTGGGGAGCCAAACCAGAGCGGGCGCGGCTTCCAGATCACCCTCACGCGGTTTTTCAACCATGACAGGAGAGTGCTGGCTGGAAACAGGTGCATTGCAGCCATCTGCCAGAATAACGTAGGACGCTTCCAGCCCTTTGGCGCCATGCACGGTCATGATGCGCACCATTCCCTTGGCCGCATTGAGCTCGCGTTTAATGACGGTTTTTGTCTGCATCAACCATGCAAGGAAACCTTCCATGCCCGGCGTGCCGCTTTTTTCATAGGTCAGCGTGAGCGAGAGGAACTCATCGAGAACATCATCAACTTCACTCCCGAGGCGCTCCCTGAATTTTTGCCGGTAGCCATCTGTTCCAATGATCTTTGCGTAGAACTCGAAAGGCGGCACAAAATCGGCTCTGTCTCGCCAGATGACCAGTTGTTTGCGGACATTTTGCCACTTTTCACTGTTCTCAGATTTGCGCAGCAGCTCATGCCAGAGCGTACCCGGCCTTGGTGTGCCCGCTGTTTCGCGCGCAATTTCAAAGAGGTCATCATCCAGCAAGCCGAACAGCGGGCTTTTGAGAACACAAGCGAGAGACAAATCATCTTCCGGCAACAGGATGAACCGGCCCAGCGCAACCAGATCTTTCACCGCGATGTGGTCGGTTAAGGTTAGGCGGTCAGACCCGGCGGCGGGGACATCCAGACGTTTGAGTTCGCGGTTCAGCGCTTCCACAAACTGGCCGCGTTTCCGCACGAGAACCAACACGTCTCCCGGCCCAGCAACGCCTCTTTGGTCCCAGTCCTTAATTTGCTCTGCGATGCGCGTTGCCAGCCGCAACATTGGGTTGCCGGTGCCAATCGCATCGATGGGCTGTGTCCAGTCGTCTGGTTCCAGCGTTTCGACAGCTTCTTCCAGCGGCCAGATTTCTACACGGCCCGGATCATTGTGGCGGATTGCTTCGTGTACCGGAGCCACATTTTCTTGTGACAGGCCCTTAAAGGCTTCCGGCGAGCCGAACACTTTATCGACGGCTCCAAGCACATCCGGCGTGGAGCGGAACGAGAGATTGAGTTCAATGCCCTCAAAGTTCCTCTGCGCATCTTTCGCTTTTCCCGCGAAGAACTTTCGCATTTCCGCGAAATAAGCCGGAACAGCGCCCTGGAAAGAATAGATGGACTGTTTTTCATCGCCCACCGCAAAGATGGTACGCATTTTCTCTCTAGCGCCATTCCCTGCGAAGAATTCCTCTGCCAGTGCGCGGATCACTTCCCACTGGCGCGGACTTGTGTCCTGCGCTTCATCAACCAGAATGTGGTCGAGACCCTGATCCAGTTTGTACTGTACCCATTGCGCGGCTTCGGCACGGGAGAGCAGCCTGGCAGATTTCACCACCAAATCCTCAAAGTCCAGATAGCCGCGACGGAGTTTTTCCGTCTCGTAGTACCGTAAAACAGCGTCAGAGAGAGTGAGGATCGCTTTGGTGCCAGATACCGTTATGACGGCATTTAAGTGCTGGAAAGCTTCCAGAATGCGCGCCTGTTCCACGAACAAACGGTCGATAACCTCCGGAAAACCCGTTTGCACCTTCTTCGTGGCAAGAGATTTGCGCGGGCCGAAGGTGCCAGTCAGGAAGATTTTCAGCCACTCAATGCGCCATCTTTCATCGCTTTTCTGCGTGATTGCTGCCTCTAACGCGGCGGCACGGTCTTGATCCGTCTTGGAGCCGACGCGTAAGGCTTCCGCAAACGCTTTTACCTCGTCGTCCGTAAGCGAACAATTCCGTCGCAACGAACTTGCAAAGCCAGATATATCATCCTCCGGCATGACGGAAAAATCAGCGTATAGCGCAGAAACAGCGCCCTCGAGGTCGCCATAGGGTGCGAGCCAGCGATAAAATGCGTCTCGACGGCTGATAAGTTCCGAAAGTGCCTTTTCGACACCAGAATCCGGCAACAGCTCGATCAACTGGGAAAGCGCAACACCAATTTGAGAGTCTGGTTCAATCTCCGCGCTGTGCAGAACGCTGGCACGCGCCTCATTGAGCAGCTCTTCGGCAAGGCGGTCATCTAAAACCGAAAAGTGCCCGGCCACATTTGCTTCCAGCGGGAACTGGTGCAGTAACGCTTCACAGAACGCGTGGATGGTCTGGATTTTCAAGCCACCCGGCGTTTCCAATGCCTTCGCAAAGAGACGGCGGGCACTTGCCAGTTGTTTGGGCGAGGTTGGGCGGCCTTCCATATCCTCAATCTCAGTGGACAACTCAGCATCGGTCAGCTGCGTCCACTTCGCTAGAGAATCGAACACACGCGTCGCCATTTCAGCGGCGGCGGCTTTGGTGAAGGTGAGGCAGAGAATGCGCGAGGGATCAGTCCCCGACAACAGCAGGCGCACAACACGGCGTGCAAGGACGAAGGTTTTGCCGGAACCTGCATTGGCGCTCACCCAAGCTGAGTTTTGCGGGTGTGCGGCGCGTTGCTGGCTATCAAGTGTTTTTGCTGGAATGTCCATCATGCATCCTCCCCATCTTCGCCAAGGGACCATTCTTGCACGCGGGCAAGATGATCATAGGAGGCAGCCCATTCCCGTTCCTTCAACACGCGCGCTCTGGAGAGGTAACCCTTCTTCGGGTTTTCATAGGCGGCGACGAGTTGTTCCAGCCGTTGCCATGCTTCTTCTGCCAGTTCCTCCGCAGTGCCTTCTTTCGGGACGCGGCTTTCCAGCTTCACGGCATCACTGCCGCCTTTGAGCTGGATATAGAGCATGTCCGAGATTGGCAGGTCGTGCGGCAAGTCCTCAAACCCCTTACGGCGGATCATGGCAACTTCCAGCGGCAGCTGAGGAGACAGCAGCGCTTCCACCTGTTTGGCAGAGGGTGGCATTCCAGTTTTATAATCCACCACACGCAGGGTGTTGTCTTTCATCAGGTCAATGCGGTCCGCACGTCCTGTGAGCGTGAAGTTGCGCTCGGGGCGTTTCATTTCCACTTTGCCGTATTCCTCAAGGAAGCGGTCATGGATGCGCGGGGCGATCTCTCCCTCATAGGCGACAAACTCTTCCGCGATGCGTTCAAAGCGAGGCCACCACAGGGCTCGGATTGCCGGGAAAGCATCTAGCGGGCGGAACAGGCGACCACCTTCTGTTATCAATGCACGGACGGCTTTATCGTCAAACGGCCCGTCCCAATCTCCAAGGAAGTTCGCCAGTGCATCGTGGATGATGTTGCCTTTGTCTGCTGCTCCCGGTTCGCCGCCGATTGGGTCGACTTCATCCAGACGCAAAACGTTTTTTGCGTAGATGAGATAGGGGTCGCGGATCAGGTTCTCAATCGCGGTGACAGACAACTGCACAGGCCGCGCTTCTACCGGCGGTTTTGGCTCAGGGCGTCTGGCGGGGCGGACTGGCGTTTCGGAGCGGTCCAGCACCAAGGCAAGTTCGGTATAGCGCTTGCCGCGTGCGCGCATCTGCTTCTCAACGGTTTCGCCTGCCAGCGTTACAATGCGCTGGAGCCAGCGAGAGGCCACCGTTGGCGAGCCATCGACGCGTTCTGAACGTGACAAGACCACTTCTGGAGCGCCGAGGTTCCAAAGGAAATCGTGGGCGGAGGTACCGATTTTGCGCTCGGGTGGATCTAGGCCGATTTGCCCCTTCATGGGACGGTTCAGCCACGGATCATTTCGCGTGCGTTGTGGCCATGTGCCCTCATTCAACCCACCAAGGACAACGAGGTCATACCGCTGCAAGCGGGCTTCCATTGGGCCGAGCAGGTGAATGCGCGGGTCAGCAGGCATACGGGAACGCACTGCTCCGCCTGTGATGAGCGCACCAAATACACCGGGCCATTCGTTGGCAGGCACGCAAAGCCCAGCGGCGTCGGCTTCTAACAAGGATGTTAGTGTGTCGGCCAATGCCTTGCCGTTTTCCTTGTCAAACAGCTCTTCCGTGGAGCCGTTTTCATCTGCGCCTAACAGCAGCACGGCATCCACATGGGTTTTGATAAGTTGCTCGACGGGGATCTCGTTGGGCTCCTGAAGCAAAGCCTCCAGTGGGCCGAGAGCCTGCTCCAACCGGTCCAGCAGCGTATCGATTGCGGTCCAATCCTCTTCCACCAGCTTGCACCAGCGTGGGACAGGCCTGTCTGTTTCCATCGCATGATCATGCGCGGCGGCAACGGCTTCTCGCAGGCCACTGAGGCCGGGTCTTGGATGCGGGCCGCGTAGAACACCGCGCTCCAATGCACGGGCCGCGGAACGTACTTCCTTCGCCTTCATGCCAAGGAAAGCAAGTGGGTGTTTGAGGAGGGCCAGCAGGTTAACCGGGTCCAGCCCTTGCAAAGCCAGCTTCGCGGTTAGGATCGCGAGCACCATTGGCGGGGTTTGTTCCAGCGGGCGCCCTGCGGTGTCATCCACTGTGATGCCCCAGCGGGTCAGTTCAGAACCGACCCGGCGGGCCAGTGTTCGATCTGGTGAAATCAGGGCTGTGTATTTGCCAGCTTCAACGGCTTCTCGCAAAACAAGTGCAATAGAGAGAGCTTCTTCGGCCTCGTTTCGCGCTGTGATGAGCTGCGTTTGTGCGAATGCTGTTTCCCGGTGCTGAGCGAGGTCTGAGGTGAAGAAGTTCTGCCACTCTTCTGTGGTCTCAGCCGGCCGCAGCGCTTCGTTGACGATTTCGCAGCGCAGGCGGAGGGCTTCACTCTCAGGCGTGCCCAAGAGCGCAACATCATCCCGCTTCAGGTCCAGTGCCAGCAAGAGTTGACGGAGGCTGTATTGTGGGTGACCCGGAACGCGCTGCGGTGCTGAAGGGCTACCAAGAGCCTCCCAGCTTTCTTCATCCATCTGCAAATCAAGCGCGGGGAGGACCAGTGCGCCGTTTTCCAAACTCAACACCGCTTGCATCAGTTCCGCCGTGGCCGGGAATGAGCCTGTCGCGCCTGCGACAATGACCGGTCCGCGTGGTGGGGATGTGCGCAAGCGCTGCGCTTCAGCGCGGATGAGGGCTGAGCGGCGTTCTTTTGGGTCCATCATGCCGATGGTTTTGAGGTGTTCCGGCCAGAGGTCCGTGACGATCTTCAGGAACTCAAGCGTGATTTTCCAATACTCGGCATGGTCTTCGGGTACGAGGCTTCCCAGCTCTGCCCAGCTGGCTTCTTCGGTTTGCACCTCATCCATCAGTGTCAGCAGATTGCCTGCCAGCCATGCCGCATCGGCGGAAGATGCTGGAACACGCGCTGGATCATCTTCTTTCAGCTGAAGGATTTTGCGGCGGAGCTGGCCTTTCCACGCCCACACAAGGCGGGTCATTGCCAGCTTGCGTTCCATGGCAGACATAGCGGGCGGCAGCGCTTCGCCATCGCCCTGCCCTTTGAGGATATGCTCCTCCTCATCCACATCACCCAGAGGCAGAATTTTGGGGAGCAGAGCCGCTTTCGAGCCTAGCGCTTTACGCAGGACATCCGGCAGGGTTCTGGCTGCACGGCGGGTTGGCACATAAATTGTGACATCCGCCAGCGCCATCGGGTCATCATCCGCCTGAAAGCCGGGTATGAGCTGGCCAGACAGCAAGGCTTCTACAGTTGCCTGAAGAAAGGACGAAGAAGGCGAAACGCTAAAAATATTTGGAGTGGCTGCCACCGGAGCCTCCTAAAAAGAACGGAAGGCTCCTTTCTAGAGCAGTTTCCACCCGATCACACAGCAAAAAGCAGAAGGTGGTTTTATATCCCCGCGTGATTGGAGTGTGGGTGAGGGGGAGACGGACTAGCTTAGCATTCTCACTCACGCATGCAGGTCAATTGCCCGGTTAATCTCAATGCCCGTATTAGTGGCGCAATAGAGGGGGAATGGCAGCCGTTTTGAGGTATCGATGTCACGTTGGATCCACTCTCGTTCTTCCAATTGAACTAGTGATGCAGACAATGCGCGATCGGTGATTGTCGCCAAGTCTGATCTTATTCCTGAAAAACGCCGAGGCGTGGCAGTGAGTGCCAGAATGGGGAGCGTCCAGCTTTTTCGAAGTAAGGCAAATTCTCGTTCATCAGGGACGGCATTCACGATCCTGCTAGCGATCTCGGCAGCTTTGATGCCAGCCGAGGTCAGTCGGAATTCCGGACGTAGCGGATGTCCATGACCCGGGTTTTTCTCCAAGAATTTGAGCTGAGTAAGATGTTCAAGACTTGCATTGAATGACGTGCGGCTTGCTCCCGATGCTGCCAGCAACGGAGCCTGCCTGCCGGGAACGCCAGAATGCAAGAGAGCCAGAATGTTTAAAGACCAAGCTCGGGATGTGAGCTTGACAAGCTTCGATATGTCCATAAAGTATAGTTACTTTATTTTTTGATGAAAGGGAAGTTTTATGGCACTTGTTTCTTTAGAAAATACTATTACCCTCGCGCTCTCTGTTCGGGACCGCCATGTGAGCGCTGACTGGTATAGCTCCATGCTCGGCTTTGAGCTGATCCATCACATGGATGAGGCGGGCTGGAGCGAGATGCAGACAAAAACTGAAGGCGTGACTCTGGGGTTGGGCGAACAGTCAGATCCCTCTCCCGGCAATTTTGTACCAGTCTTTGGGGTCTCCGATATTGAAACAGCACGAGGCGCTTTGGAAACAGCCGGCGTGAAGTTCGACGGAGAGACTGAAACCATTGAGGGAATGGTCAGCACCGCGACATTCTATGATCCGGACAACAACGCTTTGATGTTGGCCCAAGATCTGACGGTGAGTGCCTGATACCGTAAATATTTGAAATGCCTGCCACCGTAGCCTCCTGAAAAGAACGGAATACTCCTTTCTAGAGCAGTTTCCACCCGATCACACAGCAAAAAGAAGAAGGGGGTTTTATATCCCTGCGTGATTGGGGGAGACGGCATAATAATCAATGTTTATGACATGATCACAAGCACAGCTTAGAGCTAAAAATTCCAATTCAAGCCCATACGCCCTACGATAAATTTGTTCTTTGTGTAGTAATTGTTCACATTGGCTTTTGTTTTCCCAAGATCAATATAGAGCATATCAAATTTGAGCGAAACATTGTCGGTTACAGACGCCTCTAGCCCGCCCCCAGCTGTCCAGCCCATCTCCACGGCTTTCAAATTGGTAGAACCAGCAACAGCTACCGGTGCGTCGTAACTATGTACGCTTGCGATAGCCAAACCACCTGTAACATACGGCAAAAATTTACCTATTTGCAGGCCCAGCCTCGCTCGCAACGTACCAAACCAGTCGATTTTGTTTTTACAAGCGTCTGTGGGGACACAAGTCCAGTCAGCATCGGTGCTGAATGATTTCTCTATGTTAGAAACTTGAAAATCAGCCTCCAAGCCGACAACAATACGATCATAAGACTTGTTGTAGCCCAAGGTCGCTCCAGCCAAAAAACCATCATAGTTTTCATCGGCCCCCCATTTTGTATTTTTGAGAGCTTGGGTAAATTCTCCCGCTCCGTAACCCACATTCAATCCAGCGTAAAAACCATCCCAACGATCGTTTAGCTTTTCAGAAGGCGCTAGGTCTGCCGCATGAGAAGTTGAGCTTGCAGTAAGAATTATTAAAACACTAAATGTTGAAAAACGCATAACTCTGAGTTCCAGAAAATTCCAAATTGAAAGACACTCACTGGTATCATGCTGCATACAAATTTCTAGTAATTTTTTCTAATGTTGTACTAAAGTACCAAGTAATATAGTTAGGTTATTCTCTTCCCGTTACCAACGATCCTAAATATTGGCTCGTTGTTTCGCTGAATAATAGATACGGCGGCAGTATTTCAGTTTTAATACTCCATCTTTGTTCAAATATAAAAATGTTGCACTCACCAGCTGAATCCATCTCACAGAGTTCTTATTCAAGCCGGGAATGTCCAGTCGGAACTGACGGCTGTTCGCAATATTCTGCACACGTGAAATGGGCAGAATGCGGCACAAGCAGCAATTGAGCTCAGGGTGCAGGCGCTGGTGGGTTTGGCTCTAGGTCCCGCATCGAGTGCGGGATGACACAGAGGAGGGGTGACGCCTTGCATCAAGCACCATCGCCGTCATGCCGGACGAGCGGAGCAGAGATCCGGTATCCAGTGCCACGAGTGCAGGCGCTGGTGGGTGGGGCTCTAGGTCTCTCAGCGAGTGCTGGAAGACACCGTGGAGGGGTGATGCCTTGCATCAAGCATCATCACCGTCATGCCGGACGAGCGGAGCGAAGATCCGGTACCCAGTGCCACGAGTGCAGGCGTTGGTGGGTTTGGCTCTGGCTCCCGCATCGGGTGCGGAAAGACACCGAGGAGGGGTGTGATGCTTTGCAACACGCATCATCGCCGTCATGCCGGACGAGCGGAGTGAAGATCCGGTATCCAGTGCCACGAGTGCAGGCGTTGGTGGGTTTGACTCTGGCTCCCGCAGCGAGTGCGGGAAGACGGTGGGGTTGGTGTCAGTCATAAACTTATTCCCCTTCCCTTGACCTGCCCTATCCTCAGTTTTGTACTCACGTGTACGGGCAGCTGGTGGAGCGACCGCTAGTGTGGCGTGGGTTGGGCGGGGCTACCGAGGGAAGTAACGCAGCTTTCGGCGGGTCCGTTGAGGTTCCCCTTTCGCCAACACCGCGGGGGCAAAGTGGATGTTCGGTCAAGCCAAAGGGCGTCGGCGGTGGGAGTTACTCTCTAACGAGGGCTGACTTCTCACAGCGTCTTTTGGGTTGTCCTTAGCCTCATACAAAAACGCCCGGGCGAGGCGAGCAGCCGATGCCGAAGAAACATATTTAACAAGTAGCGCAGGCCCCGCCTGCTCGCCTTGCTCTCCCCGTAAATCGGGATTCATTCGCTCACCACTGCATGGAAGCCCATGCGGTGCATTTACTGTTGATGTAAGGGAGGGGTGGTTTTGGAACAGGCCCGCTCATATGGCGGGCCAGCCTTATAAAGGGCGCTTAGTTTGCGCTGTTTGCAATTGCCTGTTCAGCCTCAACCAATCCTTGCGGTGTGCCAACATGGAGCCACAGGCCACCACCTTCAACACCGAAAAGACGACCGCTCTCGATTGCCTTATCGAAAAGCAGGTTCATGGAAAACGGACCTTCAGGCGTATCAGCAAACAACCGGGGATGAACCAATGCCGTTCCTGAATAGATGAACGGGGCCATAGAGCGCTCATCACGGCGCTCTAACTTGCCTTCATCGTCCATCAGGAAGTCGCCTTTGCCATCGTACCCAACCGCGGTTACGGCGGGGGCGAGAAGCAAGAGGATATCCATTGCGCTGTCATCCCAAGCATCCACCAGCATATCCAGATTGGGCTTTACGCCTTCCAGCCATAAGCTATCGGAGTTTTTGATAATGAACGGATCATCACCAAGCATCGGCAGAGCTTTTTTGACGCCGCCGCCGGTATCCAGCAGCTCGTCGCGTTCATCCGAGATCTTGACATCAAGGCCTTGGAATTTGCGGGCATGAACTTCTACCAGATCGGCAAGATAGTGCACGTTGACAACGCAAGTTTCGAGGCCAGCATCCTTTAATCGTGATGCGGCGCGCGCAAGCATCGACACACCATTCACCTCAATTAGAGGTTTGGGGGTGGTGGCTGTAAGGGGCCGCATACGTTTGCCCATCCCTGCAGACAATACCATTGCCGCTTTGGGGTGGAAGGAGGTTTCTTTCAGCATCGATTAGTCTCTATTTGTTATATTCTCTTATATCAGGAGCCACTTTGCCTCGTCTCTTTTGACGAGAGTATGACGTTGAACAGTTGTTTCAGCTTTACTTCCCCTAATTGTGCAAAGCACAGGCGCACATAGCTGCGAATACGAGGAAGCATCTCCATGTATTTGGGTTTTCCGAGCTGTTTATCAAGACGCACGAAGGCCCCAAGTATTTTTGCGTTCCTTTGCAAAGCCAAAATTGCAACGGAACGCCGAAAGACTATTTCATCAAAATTGTGTTGATGTTTCGTTGCCAAGTTACAATATCGTTGCAATAAATGCTCTTGCAGCTCCTTCGGCATGTCAACGCGCGCATCATAAACAAGCGAAGCAACGTCGTAAGCCGCAGGCCCTACCATCGCATCTTGGTAGTCAATAAGGCCTAGCTTATTGAGGCCGGACGCTTCTGGCAACCACATGATATTTGGGCTGTGGTAATCCCTCAGCAGCAACGTAGGTTTTTCTGCAAGCACCGGCTCCAGCAGCTCTCGCCACGCCTCAACATATTCAGTGCGCTGATGCTCGGTTGCGGGCTCGCCGCTCGCATAGGGCAGGTACCATTCCAGATAGAGGTCAGCTTCGGTAATCAGCACCTCAAAATCGCAAGGCTTCAGCAGATGCGTTTTGCCATCAGCTTCCAGCTCCGTTTGCCAGGTGCAACTGTGGAGTCGCGCGATGTTATCAATCGCAAGCTCATAACGCTCCTGTATGGCATCCTCGTGTTCGGTGATGATCTGATCCCCGAAATCCTCCAGAAGCGCCAAGCCATGCTGTGGATCAGCGGCCAGTCGCTTGGGAACGCGAAACCCTTGCTCTGCCAGCGCATTGCCAACGGCAAAAAAAGCTGTCACGTCTTGTGCGCGATGGACGGTTTCACCATAGGTTTTGCCATTTGCCAGCAGCGGTTCGGGTCCAACTGGGGGACTATCCATAAAGACGACTGTCTCCCCGTCTTTGTGAAGACGAAAATACGTGCGAATGGATGCATCCCCTTGCACATGCTCTCGTCTGGCCTCACTCCAACCCGTTTTGGTGAGAAGAGCGCGGCGTGCTGCCAAGCGCTCTAAACGCTTCGCCCAACTGACGGAATTGGCCGTCATGGTAATTTCGCGAGAGTCTGGCTCAGTGCCCTCAGTCAGCTTTAGCTCCAGCGCTTCCGGCCAATAGGACGCATCACCCATCTCCGGCCACTCGATGAGGGCAACGCCGGATTCGAAATATTCCTCAAGCCCCAGTTCCTCCAGCTCTTCCGGCTCTTCAATCCGGTAGAGATCAAAATGGGCAACGGGCATTCTTGGAAGGTCGTAGGTCTGAACAAGCGTGAATGTTGGGCTTGGGACTTCCAAATCCGGATTGGCAGCCAAGTGCCTAAGCAATGCCCTGCTGAGAGTAGATTTGCCTGTACCCAGATCACCGGAAAGAGCCAGCACGTCGCCCTCTTGCAGCAACTCAGCTAAATCTGCCGCAAAAAGCTCCGTGGCTGTTTGGTTTTCAAGAAGTACGTGCATACAAAGCCCTTAACACTGACAGAACGCACAAAGCGCTCAAATTCCATCAAGCTTAAGCACTTGCCAAAACACACATGGGAACTCAAGCCCTAAAGCAGTTTGCGAGTAATCTGGTTCACTCAAACTGCTCAATTTCTTCGCTACGCACGTACTGCTATCCGAAAACCGTAGGCATTTTTCGGGAATACGCTTTAGCGGTGTTTATCTGCCTGAAAACTAAAGGATGGGTTATTCTGCCGCTTCCAAGGAATGTACATGCGGCTCAAGAGGGAAGGTGCAATCCACTGTGGTCCCCTCCCCTTCAATTGACGAGATTTCGACGGACCCGCCGTGCAACTCGACAAAACTCTTCACAATTGCGAGGCCTAAACCAACGCCTTGGCGATTTCCACCAGCACCACGGCCTACGAAGCGGGAGAACACTTGTTCCAACATCTCCTGCGGAATGCCTGCGCCATGATCCTTGATCTGGATGCGTACTTCCTGATCGTCCCGCTCACAATTAATATCAACCAGGCCACCCTTGTTAGAGTAGCGGATCGCGTTGGAGATGAGGTTGAATAGAACCTGACGTAGACGGCGTTCATCAGCTTTCAAAATGCCAATGCAATCCGGCATATGAGTACGCAGCGTGATATCAGATTCAACGAGGCGATCTTTCAGCCCTTCAACGGCTTCAGAGACGGTTTTAGCAACATCTACCTCTGAAATTTCCAGCTCCATGATGCCGGCATCAACCGTTGCCAGATCAAGAATATCGTTGATGATGTGCAACAGCGCAGAGGAGGAAGACAGAATGTAATCGGTGTATTCTTCCTGCTTGGGAGAGAGGTCGCCAAACTTGGCATCTCCCAGCAATTGAGCAAAGCCGATGATCGTGGTGAGTGGAGACCGCAGCTCGTAAGAGACGTGCTGGATGAACGCGTTCTTGAGCTGATCAGCCTCCTGAAGCGCATCATTCGTGGCGTGGAGTGCACGTTCGATGTTCACTGTATCCGTCACGTTGACAAAGGTCAGCAATGTGCCGCCATCAGGCAGAGGCACAGTCACATAGTCAATGACAGATCCATCCATGCGTTCCATGCGACCGGCAACGCTTGTGCGATTGTCGGAAAGGCCGGTGACGCCGCGTGCAAGCTCTTGCCAGCGATCGGAGTCTCCCATTAGGGTTCGGCAACTTTCCAGCAGATCATTCACATGCGGCTCGCCTTCGAGGAGTTCCTCGGAAAATCCCCATATTTCGGCAAATGCTGGGTTTGAGAGGCGCATACGACCGTTGGAGCCAAACACGGCAACTGCTTCTGTGAGGTGATCCAACGTCTCCCGCTGCACACGAGTGAGAGCAATGAAGCGGCTTTCCAGATCTAACTGCTCAGTCACGTTCTCGTAGAAGTACGTCACCCCGCCTTGCGGATGCGGGCTCGCGATCACGCGAAGTGTCCGACCATCCGGCAGGTGCCACCAGAATGCTTGTGCATCCAATGCGTGGTAGCACTCAAGGTGTTTCTTACGCCAACCACGGTAGTCTGCTTGTTCCGGTAGTTTGCGCGCTGCACGAAGGGAATCCAGAAGTTCACCTTCTTCCGGTTTGCCTTCCAGAAAGCTCTGATCAAAGTCCCACAACGAGCAGTAAGCTGCGTTGTAGAACTGGAGACGATGATCAGCTCCAAACACGGCCACAGGTGTTTGTAGCTGATCCAACGTACGTGTGTGGGACTCCAATGTGCGGCGGAGCTGCCCCTGTACACGTTCGAGCTCTGAGATGTCCTGAGCCAGACCTGCATTGCCATGGTCAGAGTTCACATCAGTCAACTCAAAGACGCGGCGTTCACCAGCTGCGACGACCGGCATCGGCGAATGATAGACACCATCCGTCTGACGCATCATATTGAGTTTGTTGCGACCTTTGGCTTCCAACAGCTCGATCTGCCCCTCAACCACGGAGCGCGTGCTTTCAGCCTCTACAGCGTCCACATAAGCGCCGTTGACCCAAACAAGCTTTCCGTGATTGTCGCGTTGCCACGCTGGACCCGGCAAAGCATCCAGTAAACTGTGAAGTGCGGAGATCTGCTCGCGCAGCTCTTTGTTCTGCTCAGCAAGGCGCGCGCTGAGCTGTCGATCTCCAGTCAAATCACGCAGGCGAAGGACAGCCAGACCACCTGCCGTATGACCTGAAGCTTCCAGGTAAACTCCATCAATTGTGGTGAGCGTTAGTCGGAAGACCTCGCCATGGCCGCGCAAATGCCCCAGAAATGCGCGTAAAGCCTCAGCGGATTTCACATCCAACCACGTCTCGAACTCAACCAATTGAGAAAGACCACCTGGCAACTCCAGGTTTTCCGGCAAATGACCGGCAACACCCGGAAGTTTGGCTTCTCCATCCCAAACCAGTAGCAGACTATCTTCGGTCTCCAACAAATTTTCCAAGCGGTCAATACGAGCCATGGCATCAGCCCGGTCCTGTCGTAATTGAAGAATGGAAAGAGTGTCATTGCGCCTGATGCGCACGAGAACTACCGAAGCTGCAACTGCATACAAAGCGATACCGGCCGTTGCCGCGACCCAAACCACTTTAAATGCATCAACTGAACTACCGGAAAGAGAAGGCAAGATATCCATTGCCTGAGAAAAGCCCGCGGCTCCAAGCAGGGCGAACACAGCAACGCCTAGTAGGTTCAGCGATAGCCGAAACCTTCTGCGCCACAGCACGTTTACACGCGTGTGTTTATGCCAGAATGCTGGCATGTTGTGCCCCTTTCTTCGCCGCCTTAGATTCATGCCACACACCGCACTGGTGCCACGAATCACGAATAAGTCGCTCAACTGCTTAACTTAACGACTGATTCGTTATCAACATAACCTGATTGAATTTTCGGAAGAAGAGGATCTTTACAAAAAGTAAACAAATTCTGTGGGCGAAATATTCATCCACTACAATCTGTGGTAAGTCCGATGAGCCCACCCCCAATATATAGAAAATGGGCCCATCGAGCTTATTAGATTTCATAGATCTGTTAATGCTAAGTGCTTCATGCTCAACAGCTATATGGCTCTAACTTAAATCAATATTTATAGTGCTCGGCCTTAAACGGACCGGATTTCTCGAGGCCGAGGTAGTTCGCCTGATCATCCGTCAACTCGCTGAGAGTGACACCAAGCTTAGCAAGATGAAGACGCGCAACCTTCTCATCCAGATGCTTAGGCAGTACGTAGACTTCGTTCTGGTAGTTCTCATTCTTGGTGTAGAGCTCAATCTGAGCCAGTACCTGATTGGTAAAGCTTGCAGACATAACGAAGGATGGATGACCTGTCGCATTGCCAAGGTTCACCAGCCGGCCTTCTGAGAGAAGGATCAGACGTTTACCATCCGGGTATTCGATCAAGTCAACCTGTGGCTTCACATTGCGCCATTTGAAGTTACGCAGTGCTGCAACCTGAATCTCGTTATCAAAGTGGCCAATGTTACAGACGATCGCCATGTCCTTCATGTCGCGCATGTGGTCGGCAGTGATAACGTCTTTGTTGCCTGTTGTGGTGACGAAGATATCGCCTTCACCAACAGCCTGCTCCATTGTCTTAACTTCGTACCCATCCATCGCCGCCTGAAGCGCACAGATTGGATCGATTTCGGTGACAACCACACGAGCGCCTGCGCCGTTCAAAGACTGAGCTGAGCCTTTACCAACATCGCCATAACCTGCAACAACAGCCACTTTACCAGCCATCATGACGTCAGTACCGCGGCGGATACCATCTACCAATGATTCACGGCAGCCATAACGGTTGTCGAACTTGGATTTCGTAACGGAATCGTTCACGTTGATTGCAGGGAACGGGAGGTCGCCTTTTCTCTGCATTTCGTAAAGACGCATAACACCTGTGGTTGTTTCCTCAGAAACGCCCATGATGTTACCTTTGACCTTGGAGAAGAAGCCCGGGTCTTTTTCGAGACGACGCTTAATGGTCGCGAAGAGCGCTGTTTCTTCCTCGTTCGACGGATTGTCGAGCAAAGATGCATCTTTTTCGGCTTTCGCACCAAGAAGAATCATCAATGTTGCGTCACCACCATCATCGAGGATGAGGTTTGCAGTCTCGCCATTGCCCCAATCGAAGATCTTGTCAGCGTAGGACCAGTACTCTTCGAGGGTTTCGCCTTTTTCAGCGAACACAGGGATGCCCGCGTCTGCCATAGCTGCGGCAGCCTGATCCTGCGTGGAGAAGATGTTACAGGAGGCCCAACGGACTTCAGCGCCAAGCGCTACAAGGGTCTCGATGAGAACTGCTGTCTGAATTGTCATATGCAAGGAGCCAGCAATGCGAGCCCCTTTGAGAGGCTTACTTGTACCGAATTCTTCGCGGCAAGCCATAAGGCCCGGCATTTCAGTTTCAGCAATTTCAATTTCAGTACGACCCCACTGCGCAAGTGAGATGTCTTTGACGTAATAATCGTTAGATGCAGTCATCAAATCTTCCTGAATGCCTGGGCCCATAGGTCCCTCCCGCACGGTTGAATCACGCGACAAATCACGCGTGTTCATTGCAAGCTGTTATACATCACAGGCAAAGTGGAAAGCAATAAAGATATAAAGGTTTCTTTATATGATCATAAAATATGATTGACACACAAACACAGGGAGGCTGTTAGAGCTGTGACTTTAAGTAAGGCTCTAGTACTTCGAGGATATTTTCCGGGTACACTGTTTGTGTGGTTGAACGGAGCTCTGCCAAGGTCCACCACCTATAATTCCTCATAACCTGTGTTTCCAACTCAGTGTGTCTGGAATAATCGATATTTGAGTGGGAAATAGAGACGAGGAAGTAATGCTCTTCTGCTTCTACCATCTCTCCAGAGGGCATTTGGAAAGTGACTGTCCTAGTAAGGATTCTTTGGCCTATAGGGTCAGCAATACCGGTTTCTTCCAACAACTCGCGACGAGCTGCTTCCTCATAGGTTTCTCCGGTCTCAAGACCTCCACCGACAGACGCCCAATAATCTCGCCCTGCCAAAGGCCCTGTATCGAACTTAAAATTGAAGAGAAGAACGCGATTTTTAGGGTCAAGGACCAGCAGACGGGCAGCAGGACGTTTTTTCATCAAATCCTCGAAACCCGTCGATAGCTTAGTCTCTTTCACCGAAACCATCTTCAACCAGATGTGTGATTGCGGAGAGTGCTTCTTGTTTCTGGTTGCCTGTTGCGACAACGTGGATGGAACAGCCGGGACTTGCCGCCAGCATCAGCAACCCCATTATGGATGTTCCGCCAACGGTTTGACCGTCTTTGGAAACCTTCACATTGGCATCGAAGGTTTCAACCAGCTTCACCAGTTTGGCTGAGGCGCGTGCATGCAAACCACGGGTGTTAACGATGGTTAGATCACATGCCAGCACTGTACAATTATCCATATTTATTTAGCCCTGGCCCGACAGGACCTGCGAAGCAACCGAGATGTACTTCTGTCCTGCACTACGAGCCTCTTCAACCGCTTCAGCAAGCGGTTTTTCGTTCCGCACGCTTGCAAGTTTGATAAGCATTGGCAAGTTTACACCAGCAACAACCTCAATGTTACCTCCATCCATAACGGAAATGGCGAGGTTAGACGGCGTACCGCCAAACATATCGGTGAGAAGGACAACGCCAGAGCCGTCATTGACCGCTTCCACAGAACGTAGGATGTCCTGCCGACGCTGCTCCATATCATCATCTGGGCCGATGCAAATGGTTGCCACACGATCCTGTGGACCTACGACATGCTCAAGAGCCGATTTAAACTCTTCTGCCAACCGGCCATGGGTGACAAGAACTAGACCAATCATATATTTCCCGCGAACTAACAGAGTGTCTACTCTATGGATATTCCAAGCCCCACTTTGTTAAAGGACACGCTGCAGTGCAAGAAAAATCGGCATGTTCATACACAGAGGGTTATTAGTTGTGCACTGGATTAGTAAAAATAAGTGCTTTGGCCAACCGAAGTGCCGATAAAACGTCTTCCTTCGGGATTGATTGGCGAATTAATTTGACTGAGCATATTTCACAAGTTAGCGCGCTCTCGTCCGGTATCCGATCCATTTTTGACAGATCTTCAAAATCCAGGACAACATGTACCAGAGCTTTATTCAGGTAGGGGACATCGACGATTCCATGCCCGCGCAGTTCAGCTTTACCCTGAATTTGGTCGGGGCATGTGGCTATTAGGCGGTTATTTTTCGCTGTCACATAAACCCGGTCATCTGCAACCATCGCAGCATAAGAACCTTGGAGGCGTGCTGCGTGGATCAACTCCAGCCCCAGCGCGGTTTTGCCTGAACCAGATTTACCACGGACCAACAGCCCGATTTTGCCAATAACCACGCATGTGGCATGAATTGCCTGACCGGTGGCGGCTTGAACGGATTGTTTTTGGTCAAGTGCTGTCATGTCGACACTTTCGCCTTCAAGCGGACAACAAATCGCGCACCCAGAACCTTCTGTTCCGAGCCCGGCTCATCATCAGACAAACGATTGGAAACGGAGATTTCACCTCGGTGCGCTTCAATGATCTGACGACAGATGGAAAGACCCAGCCCGGAGTTATTGCCAAAGCCTTCGTTCTCTGGCCTGTCCGTATAAAAGCGTTCGAATACACGTTCCGTCAATTCGTCTTCAATACCCGGACCACAGTCATCAACCCAGATGATGATGTTGTTCTGCTTGCGCTTGGCTGTGATGGAAACCGACTTCCCAGTGGGCGAGAATGAGCGTGCATTATCAATCAAGTTGTTAATGACCTGACCGAGACGTTGATCATTGCCAACCACGAGGAACACATCACCGGGCTTTGCCGGATCAAACTTCAGCTTCACAGGTGCAATGTTTTCACCCGTCCGCTCATTGGCGATCGATACAACGGCATCCAGAAGCGTCGCCATATCAACATCATTGGATTCTGCACGAGACATTTCTGCATCAATCCGGGATGCTTCGGAGATATCCGTAATCAGGCGATCCAATCGCCTGACATCATGCTGAATGACCTCCAGCAAACGCTCCCGAGAACTTTCTGTTTTAGCGAGAGGCAGCGTTTCAACTGCACTTCTCAACGATGTCAGAGGGTTCTTGAGCTCATGAGCCACATCAGCGGCAAAGCTCTCAATAGCGTCCATTCTTCCATAAAGAGCATTCGTCATGTTGCGCAAGGCCCGCGCCAAGTGACCAATTTCATCGTAACGGTCTGCAAACTCGGGAATTTCTTCCCGTGTGTTGGTCGCGGACTGTACCCGCTGTGCTGCTTCGGACAAGCGGCGGACCGGGCCTGCTATTGTGCCAGCAAGAAGAACTGAAAGGATCACCACCACAACAGCAGCGACGAGGAAGATTTTCAAAATCGCGTTTCGCTCTGCCGCAACAATATCGTCGATGTCACCACCTTGTGTCGACAGCAGCAAGGAGCCTAAAACACCTCGGAACCGCTGGATTGGCACGGCAACAGCGACAACCATCTCGCCTTTGGGCCCAACGCGCACAACGGAAGCTGGTGAGCCAGCCAAGGCAGCTGCGACCTCTGGATATTCTCGGCCTTCGGTTCGGCCAACCTCTTTATAAGGGGGGTACTCACCGCGGCGGATCCAAAGCTTCATCTCCTCCCACATCTTTTGGAAGAAGGGGTCGTTGCTTTCATTGGGAGGTGGCAGGTCAAACCTAAAAATCTGATTTTGGGCGTGGAGCTGGCGTGAATCCAGCATCAACATGCCATCTGGATCGTAAATTCGAGCCCGCGTTTTTGTCGGTGAAATCAATCGGCGGAGAATTGGACCAACAAGCTCAGGGTTGATAGGAAAATCGAGACTGCCCAACGTCGAGCGTGCACTCGTGGTTTCTCCAGCTTCCAATCGGAGCAGTTGCTCCGGGTCCACCATTAGAGAATCACCGTCACTTGTGGTTGAAGCTGCAATAGCCCCCGCAATGATCTCACCCTGAACCAGTAGTGACTGAACGCGCGCATCGATCAGCCCGGCCTGAAACTGGTTCAAGTACAAAATTGAGATCACCATCGCCAGCAAACCGACGAGGTTCAGAACCAGAATACGTCGTGTCAGAGAAGAAAACACATAGATACCAGCAAGGGACACCCACCGTGTGAACACGCGTTGGCGCACCTGCCTACGCCCCAACCAACGGAACGCGCCTGAGTGTTGCGGATCTGAAGACCCCAAAGCCTCATCAGCTTCGTCTTCAACCCGCTCCTGGTCTTCTTTATTTTCTGACATACGCTCTAAATCGAACCCTCTGGAACCTCTTGTTCCAGAGCGCCTTCCAACTCTCAAACAGTTAACCGTGCCGCTTGAGATCAGTTCTCACGGAAGCGATACCCTACGCCATAGAGTGTTTCGATCATATCAAAGTCATCATCAACCACTTTAAACTTCTTACGAAGACGCTTTATGTGGCTGTCGATGGTGCGATCGTCAACATAGACTTGGTCATCGTAGGCAGCATCCATAAGTGCGTTACGGCTTTTAACAACGCCTGGACGTTGAGCCAATGCAAACAGGATCAGGAATTCTGTGACCGTCAACGTGACAGGCTTTGCAAGCCATGTGCAGGTATGACGCTCTTTATCCATGACCAGATTACCACGCTCCAGCAGCTTGGAGGTTTCGGTGGCAGCGCTTGCAGCATCGCGCGGCGCTACGCGGCGTAGAACCGCTTTTACGCGTTCAACGAGGAGACGCTGAGAGAATGGCTTACGTATAAAGTCATCAGCGCCCATCTTGAGGCCGAACAACTCATCAATCTCATCATCCTTAGATGTGAGGAAGATTACAGGCAAATCTGACATCTGACGGAACCGGCGCAGCAGCTCCATACCATCCATACGCGGCATTTTGATATCAAAAATCGCAAGGTCGGGTGGGTCAGCCTGAAGCCCGTCCAATGCTACAGTTCCATCTGTATAGGTTTGAACCCGATATCCCTCGGACTCCAAAGCTATAGAGACGGATGTCAAAATGTTACGGTCATCATCGACCAGAGCAATCGTTGGCATATCTGAGACCTTATTCCTCTCTTGCAAGTTTCGAAACATAGTTGGGATTTGAGATTAATCTTGCGCGATCCCTAATCCTGAAATGCGGCAAAACCCTGTTTTAGCAAGGTACTTGGAGAATTTCCTTATTTAGCGCGACTTTTGACAAGGTTTCGCCTGTCAAGTGCCACATATTCTTCATGAAGTGTATCGTTAAACGCTTAAAAGTGAAAACCAAGTTTGCAGCGAGTTTATTTTTATAAGCAAATTAAATCTATGCCAGCAAAAGGTCTTATTTCAATCGGTTTAATAGAAAAACGCAGAATTTCTAGTCTTGCTTTTCTAGGCATGTCTGGCCCATCCAAGGGGCGTTATCGCTAAATTCATTGGCGCAGTGCCATTGAATGACGCAAGGTAAATTGTGAGCCGATTAAGGACTGCTGAACATGAACGAGTTCGGATTACGGAATTCCGCGTTTGGGTGCGACACCTTCGGACTGAAGGGCCTCAAGAGTGTATATTGGAACCTGACCGAAGCTGAACTTTATGAGCATGCCATCAGGAACGGTGAAGCACAGATTGCCGCCGGCGGCGCTCTTTGTGCGGAAACAGGCGCTCACACAGGACGTTCTCCAAGAGACAAATTTGTTGTTCGTGATGCCAGAACCGAAAATACGGTCTGGTGGGACAACAGCGGAGCCATGAGCCCCGAGAGTTTTGAGGTGCTGCTTGCAGATATGCTCGCACATGCAGAAGGCATGGAGCTTTATGCGCAGGACCTTTATGGAGGCGCTGACCCTGCGCACCAGTTGAACGTTCGCGTTTACAATGAAATGGCGTGGCACAATCACTTCATCCGCAACATGCTGCTTCGCCCGTCCCGCGAAGAGCTGAAAAGCTTTGAATCTGAGATGACCATCATTGATCTGCCGAGCTTTAAGGCTGATCCAGAGCGTCATGGCTGCCGTTCTGAAACGGTGATTGCTTGTGATCTCACCAGCAAGATCGTTCTGATTGCCGGTACGGCCTATGCTGGTGAGATGAAGAAATCTGTCTTCTCCATGTTGAACTACATGTTGCCAGAAGACGGTGTAATGCCAATGCACTGTTCTGCAAATACTGGCAATGGCGACGACGCAGCTGTCTTCTTTGGCCTTTCCGGGACAGGTAAAACCACGCTTTCTGCTGATCCAACCCGCACGCTGATCGGTGATGATGAGCATGGTTGGGGTCCAGATGGTATCTTCAACTTTGAAGGTGGCTGTTATGCAAAGACCATTCGCCTTTCTGCAGAAGCCGAACCTGAGATCTTCGCGACCACACAGCGTTTCGGCACTATTTTGGAAAACGTTGTTCTTGACGAAGATCGCGTTCCAGATTTTGACGATGGTTCCAAGACCGAAAACACCCGCTGTTCCTACCCTATTCACTTCATCCCGAATGCGAGTGATACAGGCCGGGCAGCGCACCCTAAGAACATCATCATGCTGACTGCTGATGCGTTTGGTGTTTTGCCTCCAATTGCCAAGCTCAGTGACGCGCAGTCTATGTACCACTTCCTTTCCGGTTACACCGCCAAGGTTGCTGGCACTGAGCGTGGCGTGACCGAGCCGCAGGCAACGTTCTCCACCTGCTTCGGCGCTCCTTTCATGCCGCGTCACCCTTCTGAGTATGGGGCGCTGCTGAAAAACCTGATCCGTGAGCACAAAGTGGATTGCTGGCTGGTGAATACCGGCTGGACCGGTGGCGCTTATGGTGTTGGTCACCGTATGCCGATTAAAGAAACCCGTGCTTTGCTTCGCGCTGCATTGGATGGGTCTTTGAACGCAGCTGAGTTCCGCAAAGACGAGAACTTCGGCTTCTCGGTTCCTGTTGCCGTACCGGGCGTTGATACCAACATCCTTGATCCACGCAGCACCTGGAGTAACTCGGCAGACTATGACGTGCAGGCTGCAAAGCTGGTCGACATGTTTGCTGCGAACTTCCAGATTTTCCAGGATCACGTTGACGAGTTGGTCCTGAATGCGGGTCCAATCACAAAAATCGCTGCGGAATAGATTCCGTAGTTCCCCCGAAAGAGCGTCGGAACTCCTGTTCCGGCGTTTTTTGTTTCCGTATCCCTCACAACAGATCTCTGGTTGCATCATCTTGAAGAAGCGGGCTAGGCTCCACATTCTATTAGGACAAGATGCATTTTTGAGAGCCCGTTATGTCTGTTGTTACGCTTCCCCAAAACCTTTCCAAAAACCTTGACGTTTTAGGTGTTGCTGAACGCTGGCAAACCGAAGGACGTAAACTGGTGCTCGCGACGGTTATTGAGACATGGGGTTCAGCTCCACGTCCCGTCGGCAGTCATCTGATCATTGATGAAAACGGTGAGTTTGAAGGATCGGTCTCCGGTGGCTGTGTTGAAGGGGCTGTTGTATCTGAGGCCATGGAGGTTCTGGAGGACGGCAAGGCTCGCAAGATTGAGTTCGGCGTTGCGGACGAGACTGCGTGGCGGGTTGGGCTTTCCTGTGGCGGCAAGATCAGCGTTTACCTGCAGCCGCTGTCTTCCGAAGCAGATCACAACCTGATCATGCTGATCAACCGGGCAAAGGGCGCGCGACAAGCTGCTGCCTTGCTGACCAACCTTGCAACTGGCTCTTCCTCAGCGGTTTTGTATGGATCTGATGTGGAGGATGCGACACTCGCAGGCGGATACGAGAAGGGTTTGCGAAGTGGGAAATCGGCAATTGTCCATGCGCAGGGCGGTGAAGAGTACTTTTTAAGCATGCAGGTTCCGTCAACACGCATTGTTGTTGTGGGTGCAGTTCACATAACTCAGGCACTGGTTCCTATTGCCAAGACTACAGGGTTTGACATTACGATTGTTGATCCTCGCACTGCCTTTGCGTCTGAAGAGCGTTTCCCGGATACATCCCTGCTGGCTGAATGGCCTGGGGATGTGATGGAGCAACTCAAGCTCGATCCATTTACTGCGGTTGCGGCTGTAACGCATGATCCCAAGATTGATGATTTACCTCTGATGGAAGCGCTTAAGGCGGGATGCTTTTACGTTGGCGCTCTTGGTAGCCGCAAAACTCATGCGAAGCGTTGCGAGCGCTTCCTTGAGGCTGGTTTGACCCAGAAGGATCTTTCTCGGATTAAGGCGCCAATCGGTTTGGATATTGGCGCGGCGAACCCATCCGAAATTGCGATTGCCGTCCTTGCCGAGATAATCGTTAGCCTGCGCGGCAGCAAGGCCAGCCAGAAGAAGGTTGTTTGACGTGGAGTTTGGCAACAGACCCGTTAGCGAGTGCACTGGTTGTTATCTCGCTCACTCGGTGAAGCGTGATGGTGTTTCTTTCTCCAAGGGCCATCAACTGACCGCCGAAGATGTGCAACGGCTTACCGAGGCTCATTTCAGTGAGCTGACCGTTGCTAAACTCGGCGCAACAGACCTTCATGAGGATAAAGCGGCAGCCCTGCTGGCAGAGCATGCCTGTGGTGGTGGAGCCTCCTCGTCAATACCATTTACAGGCAGAGCGAATCTCTACGCCAAAAACAGCGGTGTTCTGCTGGTTGACGCGGAGAAGGTAACGCAAGCAAATCTGGTGGACCCTGCCCTCACCTTCGCGTGCCTTCCGCCTTTTACCGAGGTGAAGGAAGGACGGATGCTGGCGACTGCAAAGATTATTCCGCTCGCCGTTGACAGCGCACTTGCACAGAAGGCAGCCGAGGTCATAACCGGAGCTATTTCGGTGGCGGCATATTCACCCAAATCAGTCGCCGTTATTTCGACAGAACTCCCGCACTTAAAAGAGACGGTCATCTCCAAGAGTTTGCGCGTGTTGCAAGAGCGACTTGATAGAGCCTCGAGCACAATCACCGCCGACATTCGGATTTCGCACGACAAAGACGCCTTGGCAGTGGTTCTTCAATCCTCAGCGGTCAAAACTGCAGATGTGGTCGTTGTGTTTGGGGCTTCTGCTGTTGTTGATGAAGGCGATGTCATTCCAGCTGCCATTCAAGCCGCTGGAGGAACGCTCGTTCATTTCGGGATGCCGGTTGATCCGGGCAACTTGCTTGTGTTGGGCACTCTTCATGGCAAGCCTGTCATCGGTGCACCGGGGTGCGCGCGCAGCCCTCAGGAAAATGGCTTCGACTGGATCCTGCAAAGAGTGCTGGCGGATATTCCTGTCTCCGGCACGGACATCATGTCGATGGGCGTTGGCGGGTTGCTGAAGGAAATCCATGGTAGGCCGCAACCACGAGATCATCCACGCACTAAGAAACCCGAGGCGGCAGTCTATAGCGGTGTGTTGCTAGCGGCTGGAAACTCATCTCGCATGGGAGATCACAACAAGCTTCTGGCTTTGATTGATGGAAAGCCTGTGGTGCGGCATGTGGCAGAGAATGCGCTGGCGAGCAGGCTCACAGAGCTCATTGTTGTTACTGGCGCTATGGCTTCGCGTATCGAAGAAGTTCTATCCGGGCTGCCTATTCAGTTCTGCCACAACGTCTCTTTTAATGAAGGCATTTCATCTTCAGTAAAGACAGGCATTGAGGCTGTTTCACCGAATGCCAATGCAGCACTCGTTCTGCTGGGCGATATGCCCTTCGTAACCACTGAAGATATTAATCAACTCATTTCCTCTCACAGCACAGAGGACGAGCAGCTCATCGGCATTTCCACCAGCAACGGAAAACGTGGGAACCCTGTTCTCTGGGATCGCGCATTTTTTGAGGACCTGCTTGCGCTTCGAGGCGATATTGGTGGCAAACCTGTCATCCAGCAAAACCCTTCTGTTGTCTACACAGCAGAGCTTGGAGATTCGGCTCGACGTGATTTGGATGACCTAGAAGCACTGCAAATCGCTGGAGGCATATTAGGAAAACACTCCGAAAAGCCATAATTCGCCACAATTGATGAATCAATTTCGCCCTGAACTGTGACTTTTTCATCGAAATTCATATGGTGGTTAACATTGGCGCATACATATTTTTGTTTTTATCCTTTTGATTTTGCTGGTTATTTCAAAATCAGAAAAATATTCCATCCCCAGTTTCTTGCATAAGAATTTTTGCACAGCTAAAAATATCTAGCAATTTGGGAGGGGGAGAGATAATATTTTCCCGTCCGGTAAATTTGTTTGTTCTTTGTGTAACAAAAGAAAATTTCGGTGATCCCATAATCAAAAATGGTTCCAGTGATCAAACGGCGAGCATGATTCACACGCTCCTCCCGCGTGCATGAAAGTTTTGATCTGTTGGTTCCAAAGAACAAGGGTAGGTAGATGAAAGCACCAACTATGCCTAAGACAGGCCAATGTAAGTGGACTGAGGGCGACAGCGGAAGCTACACGTTCCCCTGTCCAAACCTCGCTGAAAATGGCTCCTACTGCGACCATCACCGCAGTATCGTTTATGAAACACCTGAGCAGCGTAAAGCGCGTGCTGAGGAAATGCGCGCTGCCAATGCAGCAGCTAATAAAAAGCGGCTTGCAGCCTAGCCCTTTAGGCTGCATTTCTTCCGGTGTTCGTCCTCCCTTATCGGTTTAGATGAGCCCGCTTTCTGCATCGGCAGAAACAAAAAAGCCTCGGCACTGCCGAGGCTTTTGTTATTCATTGGCATCGAAATGCAATCAGGAAGCTTTGATAGCTGCCTGCAGTTCCTGGAGCTGGGAAAGTACCAGCCGCGCAGCTTGTCGTGCATCTTCGTCCTTGGCATCAGCCACATCTTCACTCGCATCTTGAATCTGCTGTGCGATGTAACTGGCATCAAGATCGGCCATTTGGATCGCCTGTTCCGCCAGAACAGTCATGCCAGACGCGGAAACGTCAGCAAAACCACCCCGCACGAAATACTCGTGCTTGGAACCATCTTCGCTGAGCGCTTTAACAACACCCGGACGCATGGTTGACAAGAACGGCGAGTGACCAGCGCCAACACCAAATTCGCCATCAGTGCCTGGTACGATTACGTCTGTAACCATTGCCGAGATCAGAAGGCGCTCTGGTGAAACCAGCTCAAACTGAAATGCTTCAGCCATTTAGCTCATCCTCTATCCGTTTCCAAGAGTGACACCGGAAGCGTCACCCAAAGAAGTCACCGGTTCATAAGAACCAGGGTTAAGCAGCGTCCGCAGCCAGTTTAGCAGCTTTCTCGACAGCTTGGTCGATAGAACCAACCATATAGAAAGCAGCTTCCGGCAGGTGGTCGTATTCACCAGCAACAAGGCCTTTAAAGCCTTTGATAGTGTCTTCCAATGCTACAAGCTGTCCTGGAGCTCCGGTGAAGACTTCAGCAACAAAGAACGGCTGGGACATGAAGCGCTCGATTTTACGTGCGCGGGTCACGACCAACTTATCTTCTTCAGAAAGTTCATCCATGCCGAGAATGGCGATGATATCCTGAAGTGATTTGTAGCGCTGAAGTATTTCCTGAACAGATGTCGCGACTTCGTAGTGCTCTTCACCGATAATGCGCGGATCAAGAATACGAGAAGAGGAATCCAGCGGATCCACTGCAGGGTAGATGCCCTTTTCGGAGATCGCACGGTTAAGAACCGTGGTTGCATCCAGGTGGGCAAAGGTGGAGGCAGGTGCAGGATCGGTCAAATCATCGGCAGGAACGTAAACGGCCTGAACGGACGTAATGGAACCCTTGGATGTGGTCGTGATCCGCTCCTGCATGTCACCCATGTCGGTGGCAAGTGTAGGTTGGTAACCCACAGCAGAAGGAATACGGCCGAGAAGTGCGGACACTTCAGAACCAGCCTGTGTAAAGCGGAAGATGTTGTCCACGAAGAACAAAACGTCCTGCCCCTGATCACGGAACTGTTCTGCAACAGACAGACCAGTCAAAGCAACACGCAGGCGTGCTCCTGGAGGCTCGTTCATCTGACCAAACACGAGGGAACACTTGGAACCTTCGCCACCGCCTTTTTTGTTCACGCCGGACTCGATCATTTCCCAGTAAAGGTCGTTACCTTCACGAGTACGTTCACCAACACCAGCGAATACAGAGTAACCGCCGTGTGCTTTAGCAACGTTATTGATCAGTTCCTGAATGAGAACGGTTTTACCAACGCCAGCGCCACCGAACAAACCAATTTTACCGCCTTTTGCATAAGGAGCGATAAGGTCGACAACCTTAATACCTGTTACCAGGATTTCGGCTTCGGTTGATTGCTCTGTGAAGGCTGGTGCCAGCTGGTGAATTTCGCGCTTTTCTGTAAACTGGATCGGACCAGCTTCATCAATTGGCTCACCGATCACGTTCATGATGCGGCCCAGTGTGCCATCACCAACTGGAACGGAAATAGCGCCACCAGTATCACGTACATCCTGACCACGAACGAGACCTTCGGACGCGTCCATGCAGATTGTACGTACTGTATTTTCGCCCAGGTGCTGAGCAACTTCGAGAACCAGACGGTTACCGCCGTTGTCAGTTTCCAGAGCGTTCAGAATTGCAGGAAGTTCACCTGGAAAATGAACGTCGACGACAGCGCCGATTACCTGCGTGATCTGTCCGACTTTCGTGTCAGCCATCACTTAAATCCTCGTCTCAACTCGGTCAAAGCGCTTCCGCGCCCGCAATAATTTCAATCAGTTCCGTAGTGATCTGTGCCTGACGCTGACGGTTGTACGTCGTTGTCAGTTTGTCGATCATCTCGCCGGCATTGCGCGATGCGTTGTCCATAGCGGCCATACGCGCGCCCTGCTCGGAGGCACCGTTTTCAAGGATTGCGCTGTAAATCTGAATGCCGATGTTACGTGGCAGAAGAGTCTCAAGGATCTCCTGTTCACCTGGCTCGTATTCATAAAGCGCGTCCTCAGTGGAACCGTCCGCAGCTTTTTCAGCAACTTCAAACTGAGCTGGAATAAGCTGTTTTACAGTCGGAACCTGACTGATTATCGATTCGTACTGCGCGTAAAACAGTGTGCAAACATCGAATTTCTCATCATGGAACATTTCCAAAACAAGATCACCGATTCGCTTTGTGTCACTGAATTCAATAGACTTCAGGCCGCGTAGTTCGATATTCTCTACAATGTACTGACCGTAGCCACGCTTAAGGGCGTCATGCCCTTTCTTACCAACGGTGACGATCTTGATCGACTTACCTTCGGAAAGAAGTTTATCCGCGTGTGCACGTGCCAACCGTGCGATGGACGAGTTAAAACCACCACAGAGGCCACGCTCTGCAGTGCAGACGAGGAGCAGATGTGTCTGATCCCGTCCTGTACCCGTCATCAGCTTCGGCGCATCATCTCGACCTTCGAACCCAGCTGCCAAGTTACCGAGAACAATCCCCATGCGTTGAGCATAGGGACGCCCGGCTTCTGCAGCATCCTGGGCGCGACGCAGTTTCGCCGCGGCCACCATTTTCATGGCCTTGGTGATTTTCTGCGTCGCTTTGACCGAAGCGATGCGGTTTTTTAGGTCCTTGAGGCTCGCCATGGGCGCTCTCGTTCCTTATCCCGTTGCTTCGAATTAACCGAGGGTCTTGACGAAAGCGTTCAGTGCAGTTTTCAGCTTTTCAGTCAAATCGGCGTCGAGTGCTTTCTTCTCCCAGATCGTGGAGAGAAGGTCAGCATGCTCTGCACGCATAAAGCGCAGCAGGCCAGCTTCGAATGTGCGAACTTCACGAACTGGACGATCGTCCAGGTAGCCGTTAACACCAGCGAAGATGACAACAACCTGTTCTTCCGTTTTAAGCGGGGAGAACTGTGGCTGCTTCAGCAATTCAGTCAGGCGTGCACCACGGTTCAGAAGCTTCTGAGTGGTTGCGTCAAGATCAGAACCAAACTGCGCGAACGCAGCCATTTCACGGTACTGAGCCAGCTCACCCTTAACCGGGCCTGCAACCTGCTTCATCGCTTTAACCTGAGCTGAAGAGCCCACGCGAGAAACAGACAGACCAACGTTAACCGCTGGACGAATGCCCTGGAAGAACAGATCAGTTTCAAGGAAGATCTGACCATCGGTGATTGAAATCACGTTGGTCGGAATAAACGCTGAAACGTCGCCGCCCTGAGTTTCGATCACTGGCAGCGCGGTCAGAGAACCGAGGCCGTGATCTTCGTTCAACTTAGCTGAACGCTCGAGCAAACGGGAGTGCAGGTAGAAAACGTCACCTGGGTAAGCTTCACGTCCTGGTGGACGACGAAGGAGCAGAGACATCTGACGGTAAGCAACGGCCTGTTTGGACAGATCATCGTAACCGATCACTGCATGCATTGAGTTGTCACGGAAGAACTCGCCCATTGTGGTACCAGCAAATGGTGCAAGGTACTGCAAAGGAGCAGGATCAGAAGCCGTAGCAGCAACAACGATGGAGTATTCCAGAGCGCCTGCGTCTTCCAGAGCCTTCACGAACTGAGCAACTGTTGAGCGCTTCTGGCCAACTGCAACATAGATGCAGTACAGCTTGTCGTGCTCGTTGTCAGATGCGTGTAGTGACTTCTGGTTGAGGAAGGTGTCGAGGAGAATGGCGGTTTTACCGGTCTGACGGTCACCAATCACCAATTCGCGTTGACCACGTCCGATCGGAATCAAAGCATCGATAGCTTTAAGACCTGTGGACATTGGCTCGTGAACAGACTTACGAGGCAAAATGCCTGGAGCCTTCACGTCTACGCGGCGACGCTCAGTAGCTTCGATCGGACCTTTGCCGTCGATTGGGTTGCCAAGTGGATCGACAACGCGACCCAGCAAACCCTTACCTACTGGAACTTCCACGATGGCGCCGGTACGTTTAACCGTGTCGCCTTCTTTAATGTATCGATCGCTACCAAAGATAACGACACCAACATTGTCTGTTTCCAGGTTCAATGCCATTCCCTGGATACCACCAGGGAATTCAACCATTTCACCTGCCTGGACGTTGTCCAGGCCGTAAACGCGGGCAATGCCGTCGCCTACAGACAAAACTTGACCAACCTCAGAAACTTCGGCTTCTTGGCCGAAATTTTTGATTTGGTCCTTGAGGATAGCGGAAATTTCCGCGGCCCGAATATCCATCAGCCGACCTCTTTCATCGCGAACTTAAGAGAGTTGAGCTTCGTACGCAGTGACGTATCAATCATCCGGCTACCGATCTTTACGATCAGACCACCAAGAATGGATGTGTCCACATTCACTACGATTTTGACGCTCTTGCCCGTAGAGGCATTGAGTGCTTCTTGAAGAGCTGCAACATGTTCAGTAGACAATTCCGTTGCAGAGGTCACCTGAGCGGTAACTTCTCCACGTTTTGCAGCAAGCTGCGCCCGGAAAGCTCTGATCATGCCTGGAACGGCGAAGAGGCGCCGGTTCTTAGCAACCAACTTCACAAAATTTGCGGTAAGGCCAGAAATTCCGACCTTATCCAAAATAGCAGAGATCGCCTTTAATTGAGCGTCTGCACTAAAAACGGGGCTCTTGATAAGACGATCAAGATCAGCGCTCTCGCTTAAGAGCGCTTCAAACTGGTCGAGACCTCTCTCAACTTCTGACGTCGCACCCTGCTCTTCAGCAAGGTCAAGCAACGCAGAAGCATAACGTGAGGCTACACCTGAAATGAGAGATACGTTGTCAGTCACTGGATCCGTGCTCTCCCGCGCCATCAAGATTCTGGCGGCTGGCAAGCCGGGAATCCAAATCCTTGATAAGTCGCGTCTAATTCAATTTGATTGGCACAATCTTTGAAACTGCACCGATAAAGCCGCGCTTCGCATAGCACACGCGTGGCGGGCTTGCAACATAGCGTAGGTATTCCAACGCATACAATAAGACATCAAACTTATTCCGCTAGACTACATGAAACTTTGGGGGTCAACATCGACCTGTACTCGAATACCTCCAGTAGGCTTGGGGGCGATGGACAACCATTTTCTTAGAAAGCCTTGTAAATCAATAGTCCGGGGTGCAATTGCCAATAATCTGAAGCGATATCGGCCCCTCACCTGAGCCATTGCAGCCTCTGCTGGACCAAGCACCTGAACGCCTTCTGAACCAGGACTATTGATTGCCACAGATTTTGAATATTTTTCTGTCAGCACTCGGTCTGGCCCGGAAATAATGAGAGCTGCAAGCCTTCCAAATGGCGGCAAACCGGCATTCTCACGCGACTCGATTTCCGCCGCGTAAAACTCCTCGGGATTTCCAGAGAGCAAAGCCCTGATTACAGGTTGGTCCGGGTTGTAGGTTTGAAGCAAACCGCGGCCTTTTCCATGGATACGACCTGCACGACCTGTCACTTGAGCCAAGAGCTGGAAGGTGCGTTCTGCTGCCCTAGGATCGCCGTTTGCGAGACCCAAATCAGCATCAACCACCCCAACAAGGGTCATTAAGGGAAAGTTATGCCCTTTTGCGACCAGCTGTGTTCCGATAACGATATCAACTTCGCCAGTTTCGACGAGCTTCATCTCCCGATTGATGCGCTCAGTTCCGCCCGGTAAGTCGGAGGACAAAACGAGCACTTTCGCGTCCGGAAATAACGCTGAGGCATCTTCAGCAATTCGCTCCACGCCAGGACCACATGCGACAAGCGAATCCGGCTTGCTACATTCCGGGCATTTATCCGGTATAGGTTGTGAATAGCCGCAATGGTGACAGCATAATTTGCCTCGAAAGCGATGTTCAACAAGCCAAGCTGAGCAATTCTCACAATGGAACCTATGGCCGCATGTTCTGCACAGGGTGAGTGGGGCATAACCCCTACGATTCAAAAAGAGCAGCACTTGCTTGCCGTCAGAGAGTGTTTGCTGGATCTCGTTGACCATGGCTGGCGCGAGCCATTTGCCTCTCTCCGGGCCATCGCAACGCATATCAATGCCTTTAATTATTGGCATTTCTGCGCCGGTTGCCCGTTCTGGAAGGACAATTCGCTGGTATCTTCCCAGCTTTGCGTTGACCTGACTTTCCACAGATGGTGTTGCGCTTGCCAGCACGACCGGGAATCCGGAGATATGTCCTCGAACAACCGCCATATCCCTTGCATTATAAGGAACGCGGTCATCCTGTTTGTAGGCCGTATCGTGCTCTTCATCCACAACCAGCAAACCGAGCCTGTGAAAAGGAAGGAAAAGTGCGGAGCGCGCGCCCACAACGACCTTCACTTCACCATTTGCGACTCCGCGCCATGTTCGTGCACGCCGTTTTGGGGACACCTGTGAATGCCATTCAGCTGGCCGGACACCAAATCGCTGCTCAAACCGCTCCAAAAACTGGCTGGTGAGCGCGATTTCAGGAATGAGAACGAGCGCTTGCTCGTTGTTTTTGAGAGCTTCCGCAACGGCCTCAAAATACACTTCGGTCTTACCGGAGCCGGTTACACCGTCAATCAGGAAGGCTTTGAAGCCTTTGCCGATCCCCTCGCACAGCTGATTCGCGGCGCCTTGCTGAAGCTCAGTCAGCTTTCGGCCGGGCAGTGTCGGGTCAGGATGTGGCAGTGGAGGCGTCGAAGGCAGCATGACCTCTTCCAACACGCCCTGCTTTTTCAAGCCATCAATGACTGAGGAGGATACGCCTGCAACGCCAGCCAAACCGGGACGCGTCCAAGCCATGCCATTACGTACATGTTCCAGTACGCGTTCGCGGGCAGCCGTCATGCGATCAGGCTCTTTACCCTCTCTATAACGAACACCGGACAGCAGCGCTTCCGGTTCCAACCCCTCTTCTGAACGCAAGACCATGCGCAGCACCATCCCGGGCGCGCCAAGTGTCCATGCAGCAACCCAATCAATGTACTTTCTTAAATCATCGGCAATCGGCGGAGAATCGTAAACATGCAGAATGCTTTTAAGTTTTTTCGGATTAACGGCTGTATCTGGCTCGCCATCCCACACAGCACCAATCACTTCTCGTGAGCCTAAGGGGACACGAACAATCGAGCCGGGTCGGACATTCATGCCAGCCGGCACTTTGTATGAATAAGCACTTGCAACCGCTACAGGAACCAGCACAGGTACAATGACCTCAGGTTCGCTCAATCGGGCGTTTGCGAAAAACTCCTGCTGATGTGTCACGAAACTCCAATCCTTATTGAGCGTTACCGGGTTTTGCTCTTGTTGTTTCCATGCACTCTGGGCTAAACACATACCAGAATTCACCCCCCTAAAGCCTCCCAGTACCCAACGAGAGGCTGTTAGGAAATCAGGAGCCTTTTTGGCATGAAATTCTTCGTTGATACAGCTGACACCAACGAAATTAAAGAGCTGGCTGCAACCGGCCTTCTCGATGGTGTTACAACTAACCCATCCCTTATCATGAAATCTGGCCGTCCAATGAAAGAAGTCATCGCAGAAATCTGCGCGCTTGTGGATGGACCGGTTTCTGCTGAGGTTGTTGCAACCGACACCGCCGGTATGCTGAAAGAAGCTGAAGAGCTGGGCGCGATTGCAGACAACATCTGCATCAAACTGCCATTGACCCTTGAAGGTTTGAAAGCTTGTCGCGTTCTTTCCCAAAAAGGCATCCAGACCAATGTGACCCTTTGCTTCTCTGCAAACCAGGCACTTCTGGCTGCTAAAGCTGGCGCAACTTTCATCTCTCCCTTCATTGGCCGTCTGGATGACATCAATGTTGAAGGTATGGATCTCATCGCTGAAATCCGTCAGATCTACGACAACTATGGCTTCAGCACCGAAATTCTTGCTGCATCCATCCGTAGTGCAAACCACGTTAAAGATTGTGCACTTGTCGGTGCTGACGTTGCAACCATTCCACCAGCGACCCTTAAAGGCCTCGTGAAGCATCCATTGACCGAAAAAGGTCTGGAAGTGTTCATGAAGGACTGGGCTGCGACCGGTCAGAGCATCGTTTAAGCTCTTTTCAAATTCGCATTATGTGACGACATCAAGCGCGGACCTTCGGGTCTGCGCTTTTGTTTTACCTGCCTTTTCTCCCCCCAACCGAACCACAGTGCGCAAGGTTCACACCCATTCATTCAGGCAGACTTATCCGGCACAAACTTGTATCCACCGCGTCAAACAGTGTTGGCAGGGAATTATTAACCCTCTCCCGCCAGTTTCTGATGGTGACCTAGAAAGTATCTTCATGCGCAATCTTCTCTTGCTTCCCATTGCCCTTTTCATTGCTATCTGGGCGTCCGGCGTTTCAGCTCAAACGCCAACAAGTTTCTCGCAAGCCAAACGTCTTTTGGAAAAACACATCTATCCATCACAAGATTCCCGCGAGACGTTTTATTGCGGTTGCACTTACAACAGCAAAAAGCAGGTTGATGCTGAGAGCTGCGGATACACACCGCGCAAGAGTGCAAAACGCGGCAAACGCATTGAATGGGAACACATTGTACCAGCCTCCCGTTTTGGCAAGCCCAGAGCTTGTTGGACTGAGGGAAATGCGGCCTGTGTGACGAAGAAGGGCAAGAGCTACAAGGGCCGCCGGTGCTGCTCGAAAGTTGACCCGGACTATAAGCGCATGCAAGCGGACCTGCACAATCTGGTACCAGCTGTTGGTGAGTTAAACGGCGACCGCTCCAATTTCCGCATGGCAGTGATTGCCGGCGAAGAAAGAACCTACGGCGCTTGCGATTTCGAGATAGACCGCAAAAATAAAGTGGCCGAGCCAATGGTTACGACCCGCGGGGATATCGCCCGGATCTATTTTTACATGCAGTCCACTTACGACATGCCGTTGACTGATAATGAAGTAGAGATGTTTACCGATTGGATGAATGAAGATCCTGTCTCGGAAGAAGAGCAACTTCGTGATGCGCGTATTCTGGAGATACAGGGCAACTCAAATACACTGATCTCTGTCGGCTTCTAAACCCCTGCCCTTCCACCCTCATAAACCTGTACGGACAGAATGAATGCTGTGCGGTAACATTGCATGACAGTGGGAGGGTACAATGGCCGTTGAGACAGACAACTTGAAATTCCTCGTGGGACCGAGAGATGTTCTCGGTTCTGCTGCAGACAATCCCCTGGATGATCTTGAAGATGAGATCATCGCGTTTATTGATGCTGCGGAGGCCACTCTCAACATAGCCATTCAAGAAATTGACAATAAACGCATAACCAACGCAATTATCAACGCAAAGCGGCGCGGCGTGCGGGTGCGCGTGGTATCCGAGGCGGATTACTTAAGTGTGGATGAACCTGCTGATGATCCGCATACAAGTGACCCCCGTGTTGAAAACGAGATCAACCGGCAGCTTCATGCAGCTTTGCTGCGCTCTAAGGTTTGGGTTCGAACCGATTTTAACCCACGGATATTCCACCAGAAATTTATCATTCGCGATGGAACGGCTGTGCTTACAGGCTCCACGAACTTCACAGAAACCGGCACACATCGGAACCTGAACCACCTTCTGATTGTCAAAAACGAGGATGTCGCGAAGATCTTTGAGCGGGAATTTCGTGAGATAAAGAAGGGGAGATTTGGCCGTTACAGCGTTGATGAAGGCGAAACTGAGAATACACCCAAGGAAGTGATTGTTGACGACATCCGGGTGAAGGTTTGTTTTGCCCCAGACCATGCGCCGGAGATGGAAGTCACCAAACAGATGACGAAAGCTAAGGAACGCGTGGACTTCGCCATTTTCACCTTCTCCAAAAGCTCCGGCATTGATGATGCCATGTTGCTGTTGATGGAAGCAGGGCGGAAGGTGCGCGGAGCACTAGACGCGCGGCAAGGTGGACAGGATTGGGCGGCGACACGTCCGCTTGCTGATGCGGGTGCGGATCTCCATTTCGTGCGCGGGTCGAGCAAAATAGGCAAGCTGCATCATAAGCTTATGGTGATTGACGATAGTGTCATGATTGTCGGAAGCTTCAACTACACGGGACCTGCAAACCGATTTAACGATGAGAATATCGTGGTTCTGGGAGATTCCACAGTGCCAACAGAGAACCAAAAGCGGTTTGCGCTGGCGGCCCGGCAGGAGATTGACCGGATCATCAATGACCATGGTGAGCAGATCCGGGTTACGTAAATCCAGAATTGCGCTACGCAAATACGTGAATGGTTATTATTTGGTAACCATTCCGCTAGGATTCACCCCTACACTTTCCGCATGGCAAATTCCTTAGATAGCGGCGAAAACCTGCTGATCATCTGCAAACCAGATATCTCAGCAGCGATTGAAGACTGGATTGATCATCTCGGTTCCGAACGGCGATTGGCCGAACGAACACTGGAAGCCTATGAACGCGACATCCGCCAGTTCCTCAAATTCATGACGAGTTATGAAGGGGAACCGGTTGCCATAAAACACCTTGAGTCCTTGAAACCAAACGACTTTCGCGGTTTCCTCGCAACCCGGCGACGGGATGGAGCACAGACACGAACACTGGCGCGCGGACTGGCTGGCATCCGCTCCTTCCTCTCATTTCTAGAGGAGCGCGGCGAGGTAAATGCTGCTGGAGCAAGTGCTGTGCGTACTCCGCGTATTCCACGTAGCTTGCCAAAGCCTATTCCAGTTGAGGAAGCCAAGGCGATCGTCAGCAGTGACCTTTCCTTTGAGGACACGCCTTGGGTGGAAACCCGCAATGCAGCTGTGTTTACAATACTTTACGGGTGTGGATTACGTATTTCTGAGGCACTTTCACTTACTCCGGCATCCGCACCTAAAGGTGGCGATAAGTCCATTCGCATTCGTGGAAAGGGCAACAAAGAGCGGATCGTTCCGGTTCTGCCTATCGTCGTCGAGGCCATCGACGCCTACAAAGAGCAATGTCCCTTTGACCTTTCGGCAAACTCCTCATTATTCCGGGGGGTTAGAGGTGGTCCGTTGAATGCACGGATGATTCAGCTGGCCATGCAGAAGATCCGCGGCGCTCTTGGTTTGCCGGATACAGCAACACCTCATGCTCTGCGCCATTCCTTTGCGACGCATCTGCTTTCTGAGGGCGGAGATTTGCGAAGCATTCAGGAACTGCTGGGCCACGCTAGCCTTTCAACCACGCAAATCTATACGGAAGTGAACAGCGCTCGCCTGCTGGACGCCTACGACAAAGCACATCCTCGTCGTTGATAGTGTAGCTCACGCACGATCACCTGCTTGATCTCATGAGGGAGATCCCCTAGGGTTTGAGACGTGAAACGGGGTGCCTACAGCAGCTATGCTGGGGCTGAGATTATACTCGATGAACCTGATCTGGATAATGCCAGCGAAGGGAGCACTCACAATATGTTCTGGTTCGGTAATCCTAAAGCCGCACAAAGCCTTGGAACAATTGCTCTCTTTCGCCTAACAAGACCGAGGAAAATATGGGTCCTGTCGAAAGCGCTTGCGCAACTCTTTCTGCTATTCGTGAAAACAGTCCACTCGTTCACAATATGACGAATATTGTAGTCGCGAACACCACGGCCAATGCCCTACTTGCACTGGGCGCTTCCCCTGCCATGGTTGATGGACCTGAAGAAGCACCAGAGCTAGCGAGCGTGGCAGGCGCGCTTGTGGTGAATGTGGGAACTGTCACCCCTGCTCAAGCAGAAGCTATGAAGTTGGCAACAGCCGCCGCGCACAAAGCTGGCCGACCTTGGGTGCTGGATCCTGTAGCCGTTGGTGCCCTCACCTTCCGTACAAAACTGGCTATTGAGCTGCTTGAGAACAAGCCTAGTGTTATTCGCGGGAATGCTTCTGAAATCATGGCGTTAGCAGGACAAGGCAGTGGAGGCAAAGGCGTTGATAGCACCGATAGTTCCGATGCGGCACTTGCCAGCGCGAAGAGTTTAGCAAAACACACTGGTGCTGTTGTGGTTGTTTCCGGCCCTATTGATTTCATCACGGATGGCAAGCGGACTGCGCAGGTTGAAAACGGCGATGCCATGATGCCTTATGTCACCGGACTTGGTTGCACGGCTACGGCGCTCACAGGCGCGACTTTAGCAGTTTGCGACGACCCCTTTGATGCAGCTATTCACGCAATGGTTTACCTCGGTGTTGTTGGGGAAATTGCGGCGAAGGAAACGGCTGGTCCCGCAAGCTTGCAACTAGACATCATTAACGGCCTTTACCAATTGAACAACGACATTATTGAAACGACAGCGCGAGTGAAAATGCATGAAGCCGTTGCTTGATCTTTCAGTCTATCTGGTTCTGGGGCCACAAGACTGTCCCGGACAAGACCCCGTTGATGTGGCTGTTGCTTCTGCCAAAAGCGGGGCCACTGTTGTGCAGCTGCGCGATAAGACCGGCACCACGCGTGATCAAATCCAGCTGGCAGAACGGCTGATGGCGGCCCTGAAGCCGCTGAATGTGCCGCTGATCATCAATGATCGTGTTGACGTCGCTCTCGCAGTTGATGCGGATGGTGTACATGTTGGGCAAGACGACATGGATGCAACCAAGGTACGCGAGTTGATAGGCCCGGACAAGTTCCTCGGTTTATCTGTAAGCACTCAGGGTCAGTTAGATTCAGCAAACATTGAAGCCTGTGATTACCTTGGCATTGGCGCTTGCTACCCAACAAACAGCAAGGACGATGCTGCGGATGTTGGAATGCAGAACTTTTGCCACCTATCTGAACAAGCCAAACTCCCTGTTGTGGGCATTGGGGGAATCTCCCTTGCCAATGCAGGTGAAGTTATCGCGAGTGGCTCAGATGGTGTGGCAGTGATTTCAGCAATTTGTGGGGCTTCAGATGTTTCTGAGGCAACGAAAGAACTTAGATCTATCATTGCTTCAGCAAAAGACCTTAGGTGATAGGAAAAAACACGCATTTACTCCTCGCTGAGCCTATCTACATTGATATATGAGAGGACTAGGCGGGGAGCTTTTAGTCATGACACTGAGACAGATAACACTAGCTTGCATGTTACTTGGCGGTTTTGTGCCTTATGCTTCAGTAGCCGAAGCTCAGCAAGCCTGCGAAATTCGAAAATCGGAAATGCTTGAGCTGGGTAATTGGGAGAACCCCAAAGCCGCTCTCAATGAACTGACTTCAGTTGAAGTCGAAGGCTACTGCATTGACGATAAACTTGCAGTGAGAGCCCGAGTTTACACAAGTTGCTCTCCACGAGATTGCAAATGGGGTTGGGCCCCCGGACAATTGAGTTTCAGTGGTGTTTTGACGTTCAGATTTGGCGGTTTTTTCAAAGCACAACATGTTGAACTTCGACCTATGGGGCAGAGAATTCAAGCTTACGTTCGCACTGAAAGCCATGACCCGACAATCCAAACAAAGACACGCAGCTATATTTTAGTGCAGAGTGAATGATATTGTAACCACCGTCTAGTCAGGAAGAGTATTTTCTATTTATGCATGCGTAAATAGAAAATGCCAAACGGTAAGAAAATGCGATTTCGTTATTTTGCAGTAAATCTGGTAGATCACATTGAAAGACGTAATAATATTCTTTCTCAGTGTGAAAAATGGGCTATCCCAATCGAGGTGTTTGAAGCTGTTACTCCTCAAACACTTGATCGCTGCGATTACCAATACGATCCGGACCGTACAATTTCACAAATTGGACGAGGTTTATCCAAATCGGAAATTGCATGCGGAATGAGCCACATCTCACTTTGGCAACGACTCCTTGATGATAACAACTCTGATGCATATGTAATTTTTGAAGATGATATCAGCATCAAAAGCGACATCCCAAAACTGCTTGAGTCTATAGATTTTACCGAAATTGATATGCTCAGGCTTTATGGAGGTCGTGTTGGGAAGAGTATGACGGTACAAACGCTAAATGACCGGCTTTCGATTGTAAAATGTGCACAGGGCCTCACCGGAACTGTCGCATACGTAATCACCAAACGAGCCACAAATAAACTGATCCCCTACTGCAATACCTTTCAAGCGCCTATTGATACGATGTATGACAGATCTTACGATCATGGTGTTCCTATTTACGCAGCTCTCCCCTTTCCCGTTGCTATCGCACAATCCTCAACGCAGACCAACATTTTCAGTTCAACAATTTCTGCAAATATTTCTGAAAAAAAGAGGGAAGTAGAGCCTAGCGTACGACAGCTTATTACTCGCCTGCTTTACAGAACCAAATGGAGCCTGCAAAAGCGATACGCTGAATATAAACTTTTCAGAAACTGAAAAAAGCCGCTTCAGTTTCCTGACGCGGCTTTCTCGTTATACGGAATTTCCAGATTACATATGAATCGGCTTAGAAAATGTTGCCATAGCAGCTTCTTTTACTGCTTCGGACATTGTTGGGTGCGCATGACATGTACGACCCAGATCCTCGGAGGATCCGCCAAATTCCATCAGAACACATGCTTCGTGGATCATCTCCCCAGCGCCGTGGCCGACAATATGAACTCCGAGAACGCGATCTGTGTCCGCATCAGCCAGAACTTTTACGAAACCATCCGTGTGAAGCGTCGCCTTGGCGCGGCCATTCGCTGAGAATGGGAACTTGCCAGACTTGTACTTAACACCAGCAGCTTTCAGTTCTTCTTCAGTTTTGCCAACGCTTGCAACTTCAGGGGATGTGTAAACAACACCTGGGATGACATCGTAGTTGACGTGTCCAGCCTGCCCAGAAAGCATCTCAGCAAGGGCAACGCCTTCATCTTCAGCTTTATGCGCGAGCATAGGACCCACAATCACATCACCAATTGCGTAGACACCGTCTACGTTGGTTTTATAATGCCCATCCGTTTTCACACGGCCACGTTCGTCCAGCTCAACACCCGCTTCAGCAAGACCAAGGCCCTCTGTGTATGGGCGGCGACCAATGGCGACGAGAACAACATCTGCTTCCAGCGTAACAGCAGCAGCTTCACCTGCAGCTGGCTCAACAGTGACTTCAAGTGCACGGCCTTTTTTCTGAACGCCGGTTACTTTGGAAGACAGCTTGAAGGTCAGGCCCTGCTTCTTAAGCATACGCTGGAACTGCTTGGAAACGTCAGCATCCATTGGGCCAAGGATCTTGTCCATGAACTCAACAAAGGTAACCTGAGTACCTAAACGGGCGTAAACTGACCCCAGCTCAAGACCAATCACGCCTGCGCCGACAACAACCATGCGGTTTGGAACTTTTTCCAGCTCAAGCGCACCAGTTGAAGAGACAATTGTTTTTTCGTCGAGTTCTATGCCCGGTAGAGGCATGACATCAGAACCAGTTGCGATAACGATGTTTTTGGTCTCGACGATAGAAGTGGACCCATCTTCGGCCTTAACTTCAACCTTGCCAGCACCAAGAACGCGACCTGTTCCCATATGGGCGTCGATCTTGTTCTTTTTGAAGAGGTAATCGATGCCAGTTACATTGCCGTCGATCACTTTGTCTTTGTGCGCCAGCATTACCTTCCAGTCCACTTTTGGCTTGGAAGTTTTAATGCCGAGGGTTTCAAAGTTGTGATTTGCTTCCTCAAACATTTCTGAGGCGTGTAGCAAGGCTTTGGATGGGATACAGCCGATATTCAGGCAGGTGCCACCATGCGTCTTGCGCTTTTCAACAACAGCAACTTTCATGCCGAGTTGAGCCGCTTTGATCGCACAAACATAACCGCCAGGGCCTGTTCCAATAACAACGAGATCGTAGGACATTTGCAAATCCCTATTTGTAGAAGGGAGAAGGCTGCAACAACCGATTTGTGCGCCAATCTCCACCTAAAGCAAATGTGCCCGGACTGTGCCGGGCACGTTTATATTAAAGGTCCAAAATCAGACGTTGAGGATCTTCAAGGCTCTCTTTAACGCGAACAAGGAACGTCACCGCTTCCTTGCCGTCCACGATACGGTGATCGTAGGACAGGGCCAGATACATCATCGGACGGATTTCCACCTGACCGTTGATTGCAACTGGGCGCTCCTGAATTTTGTGCATGCCGAGGATACCGGACTGCGGTGCATTCAGGATTGGAGAAGACATCAGGGAACCGTAAACACCGCCATTAGAAACGGTAAATGTGCCACCCTGCATATCCGCCATGGAAAGTTTGCCGTCCCGACCCTTACGACCGAGATTGCCGATTTCTTTTTCGATCTCAGCAATAGACATCTGGTCTGCATCGCGAACCACAGGAACCACGAGACCCTTCGGTGTGCCAACAGCAACGCCGATGTGTGCGTAGTTTTTGTAGATAATGTCAGTGCCGTCAATCTCAGCGTTTAAAGTTGGAATTTCTTTAAGAGCATGGGTGATTGCTTTGGTGAAGAAGCCCATGAAGCCAAGCTTTACGCCGTGCTTCTTCTCAAAAATATCCTTGTACTGCTTGCGCAGGTCCATGATCGGCTTCATGTCCACTTCGTTGTAAGTGGTCAGCATAGCCGCTGCGTTCTGTGCATCTTTCAGGCGGCGCGCGATAGTCTGGCGCAGCCTGGTCATGCGAACACGCTCTTCGCGAACTTCGTCAGTTGGAGCCGATACTGCACGAACAGCGACCGGTGCAGCTGCAGGAGCTGGAGTAGCATTCGCGCCCGCAGCAAGTGCTGCAAGAACGTCGCCCTTCAGAACCTGACCGCGTTTGCCGAAGCCGGCAACCTGACCAGCAGACAAGCCTTTCTCAGCCATCATCTTTGCTGCAGACGGAGCTGCTGGCATGTTTGTGCTGGAAACGGCTGGCGCTGGAGCTGCCACTGCAGGCGCAGAAGCTGCAACAGCAGCGCCTTCACCCTTGGCGATTTTACAGAGCAAGTTGCCCGGTTCTACAGTCGCGCCAGTTGCCTGTGCAATTTCAACGACAGTACCGGATACAGGGCTTGGAACTTCCTGCGCAGCTTTATCTGTTTCCAGCTCAACGAGGATTTGGTCAGCTTTAACCGTATCGCCAACTTTAACAGACCATTCGCCAACTTCAGCTTCGGTCACGCTTTCACCAGCTTGCGGAACCAACACTTCAACAGTTTCAACGGCAGCTGCAGGAGCTGCCTTTGCTGTTGGTGCGGCTTTTGCAGCAGGAGCGGATACAGCACCAGCGGCACCTTCCAAGATTGAGCCCAAGAGAGCCCCAACTTCGACAGTTTCGCCTTCTTTAACATCAATGCTGTCCAGTCTGCCGGATACAGACGCAGGCACTTCAACTGTTACCTTATCTGTTTCAAGCTCAACCAGTGGCTCGTCTACATTCACCGCATCGCCCGGCTTCTTAAACCATTGAGCGATTGTTGCTTCGGTTACGGATTCACCCAGTACGGGCACTCGAATTTCCGTCGCCATGTCTCTATCTCTTTTCGTTTCAGGGCCCCTAAAAGGCCTGTCGGACTTCACCTGATTACGATGTATTTACTCGGCGAATGCATCGTCAAGAAATGCTTGTAACTGTGCCAAATGCTTTGACATCAAGCCAGTTGCAGTTGCTGCGGAAGGTGGACGGCCAACGTAACGTGGGCGATGCACTTTTGCATTCACATGCTCCAGAACCCATTCAATGTATTGTTGAATGAAGAACCAGGAGCCCATGTTCTTAGGCTCTTCCTGACACCAGACGACATCTGCATTTTTGAAGCGGCCCATTTCGACGCAAAGTGATTTGGTCGGGAATGGATACAACTGCTCTACACGCAGGATGTAAACATCATTGATGTTTCGTTTTTCACGCTCTTCCAGCAAGTCGTAGTAGACTTTACCGGTACACAGAACAACGCGGCGGATGTCTTCGTCCTTTTTAAGCTCAACAGTCGAACCTGGATTGGTCTGAGCGTCATCATGCAAAAGGCGGTGGAAGCTTTCTTCTGCACTAAAGTCTTCCAGTTTGGACACTGCACGCTTATGGCGCAGCAAAGACTTAGGTGTCATCAGAATGAGTGGCTTACGAATGTCACGTTTCAACTGACGGCGAAGAATATGGTAGTAGTTCGCTGGTGTCGTACAGTTCGCAACCTGCATGTTATCTTCTGCGCACATCTGCAAGAAGCGTTCAAGGCGAGCAGAAGAGTGTTCAGGGCCCTGACCTTCATAGCCATGTGGCAACAGACAAACCAAGCCGGACATGCGAAGCCATTTGCGCTCACCTGAGGAGATGAACTGGTCAAACAACACCTGTGCGCCGTTAGCGAAATCACCAAACTGTGCTTCCCAAACTGTCAACGCGTTTGGTTCTGTCAGCGAGTAACCGTATTCAAAGCCCAACACCGCTTCTTCTGAAAGCATGGAGTTGATGACTTCGTAACGGCCCTGCTTTTCACCAACGTGATTCAGTGGGATGTAGCGTGCTTCGTCTTCCTGATCGTACAGAACAGAATGACGCTGGGAGAACGTACCACGTTCACAATCCTGACCGGACAATCGAATGGCACGACCTTCTTTCAGAAGTGCGCCAAATGCCATGGCCTCACCCATTGCCCAATCGATACCTTCGCCGGTTTCGATCATTTTGGCACGGTTGTTCATGAAGCGTCGGATTGTACGGTGTGCGTTGAAGTCATCCGGCACATTGGTCAACCTTTGACCAAGTTCCTTCAGCTCATCCATAGGAAGACCAGTGGAACCACGGCGTGGCTCGTCGGTTTCCTTGGCGATCTTCATTTTAGCCCAACGACCATCAAGCCAATCAGCTTTGTTTGGCTTGTAAGTCTGGCCGGTCTCGAATTCGCGATCCAGATGCGCGCGCCAATCAGCTTTCGCCTTATCGACGTCCTCAACAGTCATCAAACCTTCTTTGACCAGCTTGTCAGCATAGATCTGAAGGGTTGTCGCATGTTTGCGGATCTTGCGGTACATGATCGGCTGCGTAAAGGCAGGCTCATCACCTTCGTTATGGCCAAAGCGGCGGTAACAGATGATGTCGATAACGACCGGACGTCCGAACTTCTGGCGGTATTCCGTTGCAATCTTAGCCGCGAAAGTAACAGCTTCCGGGTCATCACCATTGGCATGGAAGATCGGAGCTTCAATAACTTTAGCAGCATCAGATGGATACGGTGAAGACCGTGAGAAACGCGGGTTGGTTGTAAAGCCAATCTGGTTGTTGATGATCACATGGATCGAACCACCAGTGCGGTGACCGCGCAGAGCGGACAGACCGAAACATTCAGCAACAACACCCTGCCCCGCAAACGCAGCATCGCCATGGAGAAGCAGTGGCAGAACGTTGTCACGCTCTACTTCTGTTGTTTCTTTCCAAGCAGCGAACTGATCTTGCTTTGCGCGCGCCTTACCCAGAACAACCGGGTTTACGATCTCAAGGTGAGATGGGTTTGCAGTCAAAGACAGGTGAACGTTGTTGTTATCGAATGAACGATCAGAAGAAGCCCCAAGATGGTACTTCACATCACCCGAACCTTCTACATCATCAGGAGCGTAAGACCCGCCCTTGAATTCGTGGAAGATTGCACGGTGTGGTTTACCCATCACCTGAGACAGAACGTTCAGACGGCCACGGTGTGCCATGCCCAGAACGATGTCTTTAACGCCAAGAGCACCACCACGCTTAATGATCTGCTCAAGCGCCGGAATAAGGGCTTCACCACCATCAAGGCCGAAGCGCTTGGTGCCGGTGTACTTAACATCGAGGAACTTCTCAAAACCTTCGGCTTCGACAAGCTTGTTAAGGATGGCTTTTTTACCTTCTGGCGTAAAGGCAACCTGTTTGTCGGGACCTTCGATGCGTTCCTGAAGCCAAGACTTTGCAGCCGGGTCAGAGATATGCATAAATTCCACGCCAAGCGTAGAACAGTAGGTTCGCTTCAGAATTTCCAACATCTCGCGGATGTTGGCGAATTCCATGCCCAACACGTTGTCCAGGAAGATCTTCCGATCCCAGTCCTGCTCGGAGAAGCCATAGGTCGCGGGATGCAACTCTTCGTGGTCACCAGGAACGGCAAGGCGGAGCGGGTCAAGATCAGCGTGCAAATGGCCGCGCATACGGTACGCACGGATCATCATGATCGCGCGAACACTATCGCGGGTCGCTTGCATCACCTGATCTTCGGTCAGCTCAACACCATTTTTCAAGGCATTGGATTTAACTTTTTTGCTGACAACTTGCTCTAATGGCCAATCACCATCGAGTGCAGAAACAAGCTCACCACCTTCGGGAATAGGCCAGTCTGATCGTTTCCAGGATGCTCCACGAGCTTCCTTAATCACATCCTCTGGATTGTCTTGAAGTGATGAAAAGAATTCCCTCCACTCTTGGTCGAGTGAATTGGGATTTTCCTGATATTGAGCATACAGCTCTTCAATATAAGGAGCGTTGGCGCCGTATAGGAACGACGTCAGCGCGAATACTTTGTTCACGTCCTGCTGAGCCATCGTTTTTAAGCGGACTTTTGGTCCGCCCTACTTTCTTTGGGCGGGTGTCAAACACCACGTACCCCTGGGTCCCGCGACTGACAACAAGTCTGGGGACTTACTGCCTCCTAAAGACTGTCGATGAAACCGGTTCACCGACAGTCAAACTAATATGCCCCTAAATAGTGTATGGGGCGTTATCTTATGCGCCTTGCTTTAACTCTTCGAGAAGAGCAACAAGGGTTTTGCCAAGCTTAGCAGGAGATGGAGAAACGCGGATACCCGCAGCTTCCATAGCCAAAATCTTGTCTTCAGCTCCACCTTTACCACCAGAGATCACAGCACCTGCGTGACCCATGGTACGGCCTGGAGGCGCTGTACGTCCCGCAATGAAGCCAACCATTGGCTTTTTGCGGCCCTTAGCAGCCTGCTCCTGCAGCCATTCAGCAGCTTCTTCTTCAGCTGAACCACCGATTTCACCAATCATGATGATAGTTTCGGTTTCATCATCATCCAGGAACATGTCCAGCATATCGATGAATTCGGTGCCTTTTACAGGATCACCACCGATACCAACCGCAGTGGACTGGCCGAGGCCTTCCTGCGTGGTCTGGAAGACGGCTTCATAAGTAAGTGTACCTGAACGGGAAACAATACCTACGGAGCCCTTCTGGAAGATGGAGCCTGGCATGATGCCGATCTTGCACTGTTCAGGTGTCAGAACACCTGGGCAGTTTGGACCGAGAAGACGGCTGTCGGATGCATCGAGGCGAGCTTTAACCTTCACCATGTCTGCAACCGGGATACCCTCGGTGATACAAACGATGAGTGGAATGCCAGCTTCAATCGCTTCGATGATCGCTGCGCCCGCACCTGCCGGTGGGACGTAAACAACAGAAGCGTTTGCACCAGTTGCCGCTTTCGCTTCTTTTACAGATGCGAAGATTGGCAATTCAGCTGCGGATTCCATACCGGAAGACCAGGTCTCGCCACCCTTTTTAGGGTGAACACCAGCAACCATCTGTGTGCCGAAGTAAGCAAGAGCTTGTTCTGTGTGGAATGTACCGGTTTTACCAGTCAGACCCTGAACAATAACTTTGGTGTCTTTATCGACGAGGATAGACATTATCCAGCCTCCTTCACAGCAGCCACAATTTTTTGAGCTGCATCGTCGAGATCGTCAGCAGAAATTACGTTCATGCCGCTTTCTGTGATGATCTTTTTGCCAAGCTCAACGTTGGTGCCTTCTAGGCGAACAACGAGTGGAACCTGAAGACCAACTTCTTTCACAGCAGCCAGAACGCCTTCTGCGATCACATCACAGCGCATGATGCCGCCGAAGATGTTAACCAGAATGCCCTGTACGTTTGGATCGGACGTGATGATCTTAAACGCAGAGGTCACTTTTTCTTTGGTCGCGCCGCCGCCAACATCGAGGAAGTTTGCAGGCTCAGCACCGTACAGCTTGATGATGTCCATTGTGGCCATCGCAAGACCAGCGCCGTTCACCATGCAGCCGATGTTACCGTCAAGAGCAACGTAAGCGAGGTCGTGCTTGGAAGCTTCGATCTCTTTTTCGTCTTCTTCGGTTTTATCGCGCAGAGCAACAATGTCTTCATGGCGGAACAGTGCATTGCCGTCGAAGGATACTTTCGCATCCAGAACGCGCACACGACCATTTTCCATGACGATCAACGGGTTGATTTCGAGAAGCGCCATATCCTTTTCTACAAAAGCTTTGTAGAGGATCGGGAACAGCTTCATGCCATCTTCGCGTGCTGCGCCTTCAAGCTTCAACGTCTCGCAAAGAGTAGATGCTTTCTCGTCGGTCACGCCCTGAAGCGGATCGATTGGCACAGTAAGGATGAGATCAGGCATGTTGTGCGCAACGTCCTCAATATCCATGCCGCCTTCGGTGGATGCTACGAAAGCAACCTGACCACAGGTGCGGTCAACGAGCAGGGAGAGGTACAGTTCGCGGTCGATGTCAGCGCCATCTTCAATGTAAAGGCGGTTTACGACCTTACCAGCATCACTAGTCTGCGCAGTCACCAATGTGTTGCCGAGCATGTCAGCAGCATGGGACTTTACTTCATCCAAGCTGAATGCGAGGCGAACTCCGCCTTTGGCTTCGGGACCAAGTTCTTTGAACTTGCCTTTACCGCGGCCACCAGCGTGGATTTGAGACTTCACAACCCACAACGGGCCTGGAAGGCTTTTTGCAGCAGCTTCAGCTTCATCAGCGGAGAAAATCGCAACACCTTCAGAAACCGGTGCGCCATATTCTTTCAGGACCTGTTTGGCCTGGTATTCGTGTATGTTCATCTGCCCTTCCCATTCTAAGGGGCCCTGCCTGGGCAGGGAGCTAGACTGGCAACTGAAAATATTGCCAGTCTTTCAGACCAAAGCTTGCGTGGCTTACGCCAGTGCAGGCTGGATCTTTTTACAAGCGTCAACGAGGCCGATCACGGATGAAACGGATTTGTCGAACATCGCTTTTTCATCGCTCGTGAGATCGATTTCAATGATACGTTCGATGCCGTTTTCACCAATCACAGTTGGCACACCCAAGTACATGTCTTTTTGACCGTACTGGCCATCAAGGTATGCAGCGCATGGAAGAACGCGCTTTTTATCTTTGAGGTAGCTTTCTGCCATTGCGATAGCTGAGGCAGCTGGTGCGTAAAACGCAGAGCCAGTTTTAAGAAGACCAACGATCTCCGCCCCGCCATCACGTGTACGCTGAACGATCTCTTCAAGACGGTCAGCTGTGAGCCAACCCATTTTCACGAGATCGGTCAGAGGAACACCCGCTACAGTGGAGTAGCGTGTCAGCGGAACCATTGTGTCGCCGTGACCGCCAAGAACGAATGCGGTTACGTCTTCTACAGACACTTTGAATTCTTCTGCGAGGAAGTAGCGGAAACGAGAGCTATCCAGAACGCCTGCCATGCCAACAACTTTGTTTGCTGGAAGACCGGAGAATTTCTGCAGAGCCCAAACCATCGCGTCGAGCGGGTTGGTAATGCAGATCACGAATGCGTCTGGAGCGTGCTTCTTAATACCAGCGCCAACCTGCTCCATAACCTTCAGGTTAATTTCAAGCAGATCGTCACGGCTCATGCCAGGTTTACGAGGAACACCCGCAGTCACGATGACGACATCAGAACCAGCGATGCCTTCATATGTATTTGTGCCTGATAGAGCAGAGTCAAAACCGTCCACTGGTGAAGATTCTGCCAGGTCCAAAGCTTTGCCCTGCGGCATACCTTCAGCGATGTCGAACAGAACGATATCGCCTAGTTCTTTAAGACCAGCAAGGTGGGCAAGTGTGCCACCAATCTGACCAGATCCAATCAAAGCAATCTTGTTGCGCGCCATGAGGAGCTCCTCTTTACGTAACATAGAACCATGATATATGGTGCCTATTTGTCGCAGTGGGTAACGGTTTTGACGCATCTACGCAACCCAATTGAAGCACACAAGCGCGTTATTTTACCGAAAGTGACAATTTTTTAGCGGATTGGATAAGGTCTCAATACGTCATTTCTGAAAAAAACTAATTTTTTTCATTATCACGCATTAGCCCCGCTCATCAAATATTCTTCAGAACGCATTTCGATGAGACGTGACGCTGTACGATCGAACTCAAACGCCTCTGTTCCAGAGGACGCGATGTACAAGTTTTGAGGCTCGGCCTCTGCCTGGATCACCAGGCGAATTTGATTATCGTAGAGTGTATCGATTAGATTGATAAATCGCTTGGCTTCGTTTCTACGCGCCCTATCTAAGGCAGGGACACCCTCAAGGAAAACTGTGTTGAAAGCATGTGCAATGCGCAGATAATCAGAGGATCCAAGCGGAGTGCCGCACAACTCCTGAAATGTGAACCATGCAATATTGCTGCAAGTGCGACTTACAGGTATTTTGCGACCTTTATTTTCCAATTCAACCAGATGGCACTGGAGTCCGTAAGTCATGCCAGACCAGAGTTTTTCCATTCCCTCTAAACTCTTGGACCCAATTGGAGTGAGGTATGTATCTGACCCCGACAGCTTTTCGAGGCGATAATCTATTGGAGCATCGAGATGAAGAACATCAAGTCGTTCATTCAGAGAACGGAGAAATGGAAGAATATGGTTTCTATTCAGTCCGTCCTTATAGAGCTCATCCGGCACGACGTTTGAGGTACAAACAAGAACGACACCTGCATCAAATAATTTGATAAAGAGACGCCCTAACAGCATTGCATCCGCAATGTCGGTCACTGTGAATTCATCAAAGCAAAGCAGGCGGGTGTTTTTTGCTATTTCTTCTGCAATGGGAATGATCGGATCACGGTCTTTGATAACTCCCGCGCTGATTTGCTTGCGTACCACAAATACTCGATCATGGATCTCCTCCATAAACTCATGGAAATGCAAGCGCCGCTTTTGCGGTTCAGGGCTAAGGTCATAAAACAGATCCATAAGCATGGTCTTGCCACGGCCAACAGACCCCCAAACATACAGCCCCTTGATAAACTCCTGCTCCTCCTTGCCCTTCCCGAACAAGCGCCCCAAAAGCCCTTTTTTCTCTTCTGGCTTTTGTTCGGCTAATTTTGCAGTCAGAGTATCAAGGCGCTTTGCCACTTCTATCTGAACCGGATCAGCTTCTAGATCGCCCCGCGCGACCATTGAATTGTATTGAGCAAGGACAGTGGTTGGGGTTGATGCATTCTCAAGCACGGGGTTTTATTCCTCAAACTGGATTCCAACAAAGAAATCGCAAATTCCAATATGCCATATTCGCCCATGGCTTAAAGGAGAGCGCCACCCAGACGCAAGTACTATGAGGAATATAAGTGAAAGCACACCATCACATAAAAGCGAAAATTGCAGTTAGTCTGGTTACATATGCAAAAAGCGCTGCGCCTGTATCCAGCGCAACGCTTTTAATTCTTTTAACTGCCAAGCTGTCTGTTAGCGAGCGAACGAAATAGAGGATCCGCTTGCAGTTTGACCAGCAAAACTGGTTCCAGCGCCTGACAGGGTAGCAACATTGCCACCACCAGCATCTTTCAACACAACCTGATTTCCATTTAGATTCCAAGCAGAAATTTGGGAGAGGCTAGCGTCGTTACACCCGCGGGTGTTTGCACGGTAGCCACCGCTCCATTTCGTCAGCGTCATAAAGAGCTTACAGTTGTCGCCACCGGAAGATACGCTCCAACCGCCAAGCAAGTCAGTTCGGCCAAGCGAACCGCCAGTTGCATTTACGTTTGGAGCAGGCGGTGCGGAAACAACCTGCGAGTTGGCGTTAGCATCCTGCCCATCAACCAAAATTTGATTTTCATAACCAGGTTGACCCGGAATGATTGGCGACAAAGTTTGACCTTCAATAGGAGAAACAGGAGAAGCCGGCAGCGGCGATACATAGCTACGCGTATAAGTCGTTCGCTGGCACGCCATTGTGGAAATTGCAATTACAGAAACAAATGCAATCGTCAAACTACGATTCATAGTGGTGTCATCCCAGCCTTGTGAATTAAGGCGTATTAACCATAAAGATCTTAAGAAGATGCCTCTAAAATGAGGCCGGTGGAAGTTTAGAGCTAAAAAAAAGAAAGTTTCCCACCGAAACCCTCATTTCCTTGGGGTAACATGCCGAAAATCGCAATCATTAGAAAGCAAAGGGCGAAACAAAATCAACAAGCAGTTCGCCAATTTAGAGAATCACTAGAAAAAACTTTTGAAGAAATCGATAAATCTATAGCTTCTTTAATCCTGCTGAATGCATCTGTTGCCTCTTTTATATTTCGCGGCTCCTGTTCATCTGAGCGGGCACCCCAATTCATCCTTGTAGGCTGCCCAGGCCAAATCGGTTGCTTGTCAAGAAGCACACTAGTTTGAAGACTTATTACGAAATCAGGCTGCGGTGCATGCGGCAGCGAAAAAACATTCCAGGACTTGGGATGCAAGCCGCTTTCCTGCAGTGCATTGGCAAAAAGCACCTTCCGTGTGATCGGGCGCATTATCTCTCCCGGCAACGGACCAGCAGAAAATGCTCTCAGGCCTCCCATTGAAGCTTTATTCAAATAGGCCTCTGCTGCGAGGCTAAAAAACGAATTCTCTACGCAAACAAACAGTACATTCGCCATTGTCATAGGAACGCCTCCACTGCAGCGCCGGACGTTGTCCAATCATCGGTGTGCTTCTCATTCCCAGCACCTTTTAGTGCCCTTTTTATTCGGGAGGATGACACTCGAATGAAACGCTAGTGATAATCACAGATGGGTTGGGAATAATACGGGGCTACTGGCTAATCAGCGCAGTCTGGCCAGCTTCAATCTTAAGTGACCGCTGTTCACTTTCAGAATAAGCGCCTGTATAAGAAGCAATGTTTTTCTGCTTTTCTTGGGAGCTTGCACAATGTCTTTTCCTTTATGGACAATTCTGATTGCCGGTCTGATGCCATGGCTTTCAGTTCTTCCTGCCAAAATTTCTCGCAACTATAACAATTCCAAACCGAGGGATCCGGCCTACTGGAAAGAAGGTTTCCGTCTTCGCGCACGCTCAGCCGAAATCAACTCTCACGAGGCCTTCCCTCTTTATGCAGTGTCCGTTCTGATCGCTCTCGCTTATGGAGGGGACCCAGATTGGATCGAAAAATTGTGCGGCCTGTTCATCGCAATGCGCGTTCTGTACATTGCTTGTTACTGGCTTGACCGCGCTTCCCTGCGTTCAGTCGTTTGGTTTATTGGTCTGGTTAGTTCAGTTGCACTCTTCACGTCGCCGGCGTGGTCATAACAGCAACTCGGGACAGTCAATATCCCCGTGATTTCATGGTATTGTGAGACAGGCAAGGACTGGAGACGCACTAAAAATGGCGCAATTCTGCTGTTTCCGTAGTCGTTCGTTACTACGAAATTAACAGTAGCTCTTATAGCTTCCGTCAGTTTTTAGGGGCGACTGCCCATTTGAGGAAAAACCGGTCAGCCTGAGCTGCGGTATCTTGCGTAAATGACCGGCGAGTTCGGGCCATTAGCGCTGGCCCCGCTTCCAGTTCAGATAGAATGAGCTCATTCACGGCACCAGCAGGGCGGACAACATCTTTTATTTGCCCAGCCTCACTGCGCTCAACCAACTCTTCAATTTCGCCGCGCAAGACAGGACGAATAAAGGTTGCTTCTGTAAGGTCGGCAAGTCTTGAAGGTGGAATACCCTGATATCGGTTCTGATTATACCAACGCAGTACAAGTGACGACCGGATCAAATCGTATAATCTTTCCGGCACGATCTCGCCCAGAGCCATGCCGTCAAATCTATGCCGCTGCCTATTCAAACGCTGAAAGTGGTAGAGCGCAAAGCGAACCGGGTCACAATATTCGACCGCGAATGCCAGCATGGATTTGGGAAAGCCCTCATGCCCGGCGTAAGCATCTCTCAATTGAACCCAATCCAACGGCTCAGGATTACCTTTCAGAAGTGCTATCAGTGTTTTTTTGAGATCCCAACCACTAACGCTTGCAGGAACTTTAAAATCTACACCCATCGTATCTTCTGAAGGGAAGAGCGAGAGATAGTACTCGAGAGATTGCGTGTAGATGAACCTGCAATTGGGATAAGCAGCCTCTGATTTTTTAGTGAGGTACAGATGCGAAAGATCGCCCGCGTGCAATACACGCAGATTCTTTTCGTTCTCCAAGTCACGAAAACTCTTTTCAAGCTCAAAAAATGTAGAAGAGCTGTCTGAATTAACTTGCGAAGGCGCACTCACCGAAAATTGCCTAACCTGAAATCTAAGAGGCTTCTCCTCGTTGCACTTACCCTTGAACGCTTTTCAGGGCAAGTGCGGTCGAGCAGTTTGCTCTCTAAGTTTTCCAGAAACGGGAGACTCTGGCACGATGCGCCACACGCTAATATTAGGCTTCTTCGGAAAAAGCGTCGAATGCGCTGAGTGCTTCAGCGGCATACATGAGGGAAGGCCCGCCGCCCATGTAAACAGCCACGCCTAATGCCTCGATAAGTTCCTCGCGTGTTACACCGTACTTTATGCAAGCTTTTGCGTGGTAACCAAGGCAGGCGTCACAACGGGCAGCAACACCAATGGAGAGCGCGATAAGTTCTTTTGCTTTCGCTTCGAGCGCACCTGTACCGATTGCGCTTTTTGCGATTTCACCAAAGCCTTTCATGACACCGGGAATACCAGGGCGTAACTCTGCGATACGGCCATCGGTTTGTTTTAGGAATTCTTGCCAGTTTTCTACAGCCATGCTTCAGCTCCATTATATTAGATATAACTAATATTGACAGAACTTCACCGACAGACAATGACTAAAATCAAACAACCTAAGCTAAGTCCATTAATATCATTCGCGTTTTTACGTAAAACACCTCTTAATGTAACGCCCACGTCATTGTAATTTTCGCTCACCTATGCTTACTGAAGAAACTCTCCTTTTTTCATTCTGGTATTTACAATGTCCATCGCAGAAATTTTGACTGCTAGAGGCCGCGCTGCTGATTTGCTGAGCGCAGCCCGAGCAGCGTTCCTCACTCAAGGCTACAAGAAGACGTCCGTGAGCCAAATTGCTGAGGCCTCAGGCATCTCAATGGCACACATTTACAATTTCTATCCGAGCAAGATCAACCTGGCCTGTGCTGTCGTTGGTGCCGAAGTTGTTAAACTGGTGGCACGGCTGGAAACCGCAACTGACCCGAATGCCAGTGCGTCTGCGCGTCTCAGCAAGTTTATGCTGATGGAATTTGACGAGACCTATCGCCTGCTTGCACTGAACAAAGGCCTTGCAGACTGCTTGCAAGTGGTTGAGAGCAAACGGCCAGATGACTTTGAGGAGCTGTTCCGCCTTGTCCGGCAGCCTATGCATACGATCTTGCATTCCGGCAATCTTGCAGAAGAGTTTGACCTGCGAGAAGTCAATCAGGTTGCTCGCCACATCCATGCAGCAACCATGAAATTCCGTTTTCCGCAGCTTCACAGCCAAGAATCCTATGAACTGCAGCGCAAGGAATGCATTGGCGTAATCAAGCTGGTTTTAAGGGGCGTCGAGCGGCGGTAAAAGGTGGCTAATCAATGGTAAACACCCTGACATGACGTTGACAGTTTCGTAATTTTGCAAGTTCAGCTCCCTCATTATTCATATTTTCTCCTTTTTTTCTGCTATTTATGCCTAGAGCAAAGTCAAAATTTCCTCTGTTAAATCAAGTATTTATAAAGACCGTGGTTCTAGACTAATTTGTATCAAGTTACCTATCACGACCGCGTTTTGGGCCGTGTCATCCTCTTGCGTATTTTGGGGGAACCAATGAGTCGCTTAAGAGTAATAATGTTTTCGGTATTGGGATTGCTCGGCTTCAGCAGCCATTCCTTTGCTATTGAATATCCACCCGGTGTGGAGGCAACTGAACCCTATGAGGTTTATGAGGAGGAAGTTGTCGATGGCCTGATCTCGCCACCAGAGTACGACTGGAATGGTGCCTACCTCGGTGTCCAAGGTGGTTGGGCGCGCCTTCATGGCAGTGACCGCTTCAACAACAGTGGTACAGCCTATAATGGTGGAACCGTTGGATTGTACGGCGGTTACAACTACACCTACCAGAACATCATGATTGGTGTTGAAGGTGAAGGCGCATACTGGGCGTTTGGCGATGTCTCTCGCGATAATATGTCCTTGCGCTCCGATTACTTTGTGGCAGCTAAAGTCCGTGCAGGCCTGACCTACGACTGGTTTATGGCCTATGTGGCAGGTGGTGCCGCAGTTTCAACATTCCGTATTACCAATCCGAATTTTGGACCGGGCTCTGACAGCAACACCATGGTGGGCTATGTTGGAGGTGCGGGCATCGAGATGTTCGTAACGCATAACGTTATTGTGCGACTGGATTACGAACGGATTGTATTCCCCGGCCGCAGCTTCACTGTTGGCAACACACGCTTCAAGGAAGACATTGATAGCGACGCAATTCGGCTCGGCGTTTCCTACAAGTTCTAGGGACAACTCCCCTAAATGAAAAAATCCGCCTCAATTCACTGAGGCGGATTTTTTATTTTGATATCAGTATCTTCGCGCGTTAAACGCGGCGCTCAACCATCATCTTCTTGATCTCAGCAATCGCCTTCGCAGGGTTAAGACCCTTAGGACATGCCTGAGAACAGTTCATAATGGTGTGACAACGGTAGAGACGGAATGGATCTTCAAGATTATCCAGACGCTCACCAGTTGCCTCATCACGGCTGTCGATCAACCAGCGGTATGCCTGCAGAAGAACTGCAGGGCCGAGGTAACGATCACCATTCCACCAGTAACTTGGGCAAGAAGTGGAGCAGCATGCACACAAGATACACTCATAAAGACCATCCAGCTTCTGGCGATCCTCATAGGACTGCAGCCATTCTTTTTCAGGCTCAGGTGTTGTGGTTTTCAGCCAAGGCTCAATAGACCGGTGCTGAGCGTAGAAGCGTGTCAGATCCGGCACGAGATCCTTCACAACAGGCATATGCGGCAGAGGGTAGATCTTGACGATCTCGTGCGAACATTCGTCAGCACCCTTTGTACAAGCCAGTGTGTTGGTTCCGTCGATGTTCATCGCACAGGAACCACAGATGCCCTCACGACAAGAACGACGGAAGGTCAGTGTAGCATCGACCTTGTCCTTGATGTAGATGAGCGCATCCAAAACCATTGGACCACAATTGTCCGCATCAACATAATAAGTGTCGATGCGCGGATTACGACCATCATCGGGAGACCAGCGGTAAACGCGGTACTCACGAGTGTTGGTGGCGCCTTCCGGCTTTGGCCAGACCTTGCCTTCTCCCATCCGGGAGTTTTTTGGCAGTTTGAATTCAGCCATATCGGTTACTCCAGGTTTCGGCGCCTAGTAGACGCGGGCTTTCGGTGCGATTTTCTTCATGTCGATGCCGCCCTGCTCGAAGGTGGTCAACGGCTCAAGAACAACCGGACGGTAGCTCAGCGTCACTTTACCATCCTCAGAGAGGTGGGAAATGGTGTGCTTGCGCCACTCTTCATCATTACGACCGCCGAGAGGACCATCTTTGTAGTCTTCACGAGCGTGCGCACCACGGCTCTCTTTACGGGCTTCAGCGCCGTAAACTGTCGTGATCGCGTTTGCCATAAGGTTTTCAAGCTCAAGCGTTTCGACCAGATCAGAGTTCCAAATCATGGAACTATCCGACACACGGATGTCTTGCATTTCACCCCAGATTGCCGAGATGCGCTGACACCCTTGCTCCAAGCTCTCCTGCGTACGGAACACAGCAGCGTCTTCCTGCATGGTCTTCTGCATCTTCAAGCGCAGTTCTGCAGTTGGGCTTGAGCCCTTGGCAAAACGCAGCTTGTCAAAGCGAGCCATGATCTTCTGGCTGGAGGCGTCGTTTGGCTCTGGAATTTCAGCTTCCCGGTCAACAACCTCGCCAGCGCGGATTGCTGCGGCACGGCCAAACACAACCAAATCGATCAGGGAGTTGGATCCGAGGCGGTTTGCACCGTGAACGGACGCACACCCAGCTTCACCAACAGCCATCAGACCCGGCGCAATCGCATTTGGATCTTCTTTTGTTGGGTTCAGCACTTCACCCCAATAGTTGGTTGGAATACCACCCATATTGTAGTGAACGGTTGGCAGAACCGGAATTGGCTCCTTGGTCAGGTCCACACCTGCGAAGATGCGCGCGCTTTCAGAAATACCTGGAAGACGTTCAGCCAGCAAATCAGGATCGAGATGATCCAGATGCAGGAAGATGTGATCTTTGTTTTTGCCAACACCACGGCCTTCGCGAATTTCCATCGTCATACAACGGGAAACAACATCACGAGAGGCAAGGTCTTTTGCGGACGGTGCATAACGCTCCATGAAGCGCTCACCCTCGGAGTTTACAAGGTAACCACCTTCGCCGCGTGCACCCTCAGTGATCAGACAGCCTGAGCCGTAAATCCCGGTTGGGTGGAACTGAACGAATTCCATATCCTGCAATGGCAAACCTGCACGAGCAACCATGCCGCCGCCATCACCTGTACAGGTGTGCGCAGATGTTGCAGAGAAGAACGCGCGACCGTAACCACCTGTCGCCAGCACAACCATCTTCGCAGAGAAGCGGTGAATTGTGCCGTCATCAAGGTTCCATGCCATAACGCCTTCACACTTACCGTCTTCAGACATGATGAGATCAAGCGCGAAGTACTCAATGAAGAAGTCAGCGTTGTGGCGCAGGGCCTGGCCGTAAAGTGTGTGCAGAATAGCGTGGCCTGTACGGTCAGCTGCTGCACAAGTGCGCTGCACTGGAGGGCCTTCGCCGTAATTCTGCATGTGACCACCGAACGGACGCTGGTAGATTTTTCCTTCTTCCGTCCGAGAGAATGGCACACCGTAGTGCTCCAGCTCATAAACTGCTTTTGGTGCTTCACGAACGAGGTATTCCATCGCATCCGTGTCGCCCAGCCAGTCAGAGCCCTTCACAGTGTCATACATATGCCACTGCCAGCAGTCTGGCGTCATGTTTTTCAGGCTGGCTGCGATACCACCCTGTGCTGCCACTGTGTGCGAGCGGGTTGGAAACACCTTGGAGATACAAGCTGTTTTGAGACCCTGCTCTGCCATGCCGAGCGTTGCCCGAAGGCCAGCACCACCAGCACCAACGACCACAACGTCAAACTTGTGGTCTACAAACTCATAGGCCTTGCCGCTTTGGCTTGGCGCTGTCGAAACACCGGTCTGTTCAACCATCTAGATCAGCCTCCGAAGCTGATTTTAAGCACTGCAACAACGGAAGCGAGTGCGATAATAGAAGCGAAGAAAATGTTACCCATAAGAAGAAGGAACTTGAGGCCTTCTGTGTGGACGTAATCTTCGATGATGACTTGCATGCCCAGCTTCATGTGCAGGCAGCCGACCAGGATCACCAAAAGCATCAAGGTGGAGATGATCGGATTTTGAAGTGCTTCTGTGAAACTCGCATAATCAGCGCCCTGAAGCGCGATAACGAGAATGACAAAGAAGGAAATAAGAAACACATTCGCGACAGCGGTCAAACGCTGACGCCAGAAGTGAGTAGTTCCGTCCTTAGCAGAGCCAAGGCCGGTTACTTTTTTGAGCGGAGTGCGCATATCGGTCATTGCTCTCTCCTTAAGCTACGATGAAGCCGATGATCCAAAGGACCACCGTGAGGGCAACAGAAGCTATGATCGTCGCGCGAGCCATCCAGTTCGCAGCTGACAGGTCAAAGCCATGACCCATATCCCAGATGAAATGACGAAGACCGCCAATCATGTGGTGCACGAGTGCCCAGGTAAAGCCGAAGAGGACCAATCGACCCAGGAAGGAGCCGAACACGTCCATTGCAAATTGATAGGACTCTGGGCCTGCTGCTGCGCAGACGAGCCAGAACGCCATCAAAATCGTTCCAAAATAAAGCGCCGCGCCGGTGACGCGATGAAGAATGGACATCACCATCGTCATGATCGGCTTATAGATCTGAAGATGGGGCGATAATGGCCGATTGGCCTGGGGGTCAGCGTTCGCCATAAATCTCTCTCCCGTCCTTGGTTATAGTTACGTTTACGTAAACGTAACAAAACAAGGCGTTGTATCAGGTTCTAATACCTTCAGTTTAAGAGTGCGTCAAAGCATCCTATGCGACTAAATGCTTTTTCTACTAGGTTTGCCCTTAAAATTGGCCGAAATGATTAGATTTAATGGTGCGAACTTTGTTCATTCCTGCACAAAACAGTAGTCCGAATCCCATCAACAGATAACTTGACTTATATACTCATATTTTATTTACTGAATTTACTATCAATTTTTCAGAAAATCACTTTAAATCAAATTACGTTCACGTAAGTTCTATGTAGCATGTACCAGCTGACGTTACTCTCCCCAATAAGAGCAGAGCAGTTGTGGAGGATTTTCATCTCTCCAGCTACCAACAACGTTCCTAGTGCTTCTCAAAGTTGATCATAAATGAAGGCGGTCACTCTGCGGTGAGCGGCATAGCCGTGAGAGCATCGGTACAATTAGTACGCCGTCGGGCTTGGGACAAGTGACCATTAAAGAGCGTCCGTACCTCCACATATGGATCAGTTCCAGTAAATGTCCGTTTATCCTTCAAATTTTATAGATCAGCGCGGTTTAGAGTGCTTTTTCCATGTATCTGACAGTCTTACCCTTGCCTTCCAACATCGCCTCTCCGACGACTTCAAAGCCTAATGAAGCATGGAATGCGTCGGATACAGGATTGGGTGGATCTGAGTTAACCTCACATACAACACGCTCATAGCCTTGGGCTCTCGCGAACTGAAACAGATCATCGTACAGCTTACGAGCGATGCCTTGGCCTCTGGCTGCTTTGGAGATCACGACACGATCAACGTAGAGGAAGCTAGTGTAGTTGGCACAGAACCATTTGAAATTGATAGAAGAATAATCCCCGCCCTGGTCGTAAGTGACCAAAAGGCCAGCGCTGGTTCCAGCAACTTTCACATAAGTTGCTTTTCTAATGAGGTCAGCAAAACCATCCAGACTAAGAGACGACAATTCAAGTGCATGCTCTTCATTGAGCGCATGCGCCCAAGACAGATCTTCAGCAATAATGCTTCGCAAAGCAGTCACATCTATTTCCTAATGTTATTCCAGTTTGTTGCATTATTATCTTCTAGACGGATAAATTGCGTCGAGTACGGAGAGTTTTAAAGACATGGACCATGAAGATGGTGGCAAAGAGCGGAGTGATTAAGTTAACGATAGGAATTGCCAGAACGAACGCCACAATCAGACCAGCAGCAAACACCGTTCCGCTTTGAGACTTGCGGAAAGCCTTTGCTTCAGCGAGAGGCATAAATCGCATAGCGACGAACTCAAAGTATTCACGGCCCAAGAGGTAGCCATTGACCAGCAAGAAAGCTATCTGGCCAATGCCGGGAATAAAGAACAGCATCAATGCAAAGATATTGGCGATGATCACGATACCAACGAAGCGGAGGGCCGTAATAATGGACTCGCCGAGAGGCAATGATTTGCCTCGCCTCTCAGTCGGGTAGCTTTGCTCTTCCACCAGCTCTGAAATCTGGTCCTGATAGAACGCAACAACCATGGCGGAGACTGGCGCAAGGACAAAACCCAGTCCAATCAACGCACCAATACCAGTTACAATACTGACTGTCGTGTCCTGCCAATCCTGCGGGAGGTCGATGAAATATCCAACGACGCCTTGGATTGCGATCCAAACGACAAGAAGAAGAAGCAGAGTGAGCCCCAATCCCTTGAAAAGGATGCCTCGAAAACTGGGCTCAAAAACCTGAGAAAATGCTTTTATTGCTGTCGATAACATATCTTGTGCCGAATTAATGAAAACAGATGGCACTTAGATAAGCATTTCCCCCTGCTTCAACAAGGGCTGCCTCGTGTTGATACAGGCTCTTCGTTCAGCTCACGAGTGCAACCTCATCAATAAGCTGCCAGTTCAACTGGTCAATTTTCGCAGAGCATGCATCCAAATCCGCAGGATCAAACTGGAACCAGCATCCACCACCGACATTCGGCGGTTGATCAAATTGTCGTTGGATCGCCACGTTTGCCAGATGGCATTTGAGCAAGGTTCCAGCAGCGCCATGACCGGAAAACAACACCGGATCTTCTGCTGGCATGGAACTCAAAACCGCTTTAATCGCAGTGATTACGCGGCTTTGTGCATCGAGGGCACGCTCCCAGCCGCGAACACTGATTGCGGGACGTGAGAAGAAATCGTCCGCGACAAGTTCAAACTCGTCTGGCGGCAAAAAGCCGGTTGAGCTGCGGTCATTTTCATGCAGGTTTGGTGCTGTGGTCAGCTCAACTCCCAAATGGTTTGCAATGATCTGGCCGGTTTCAATCGCCTTCTTCTCTTTACTAGAGATAACGTGCTCAATTTCCAGCAACCAAGGTTGGCGCAGACCTTGTTCCAGCCGAGCCCGTCCTTTATCCGACAAGTCCCAGTGCGGAACTGGTGTTGCCGGATCAATATCGACATTCGGATGGCTCAAATAAATGCAGTAACTCATGACACCTCCCCCGGTGCCATTTGACACCCGTTAGATAACCACTGGCTCTACGCAACCATGGGTCATTTTCCCTCAGTAAATATCTTGATCAAATGATGCGCGATTGAGATGTCAGGGGGACAAATTAATCCTGACTCAGCTTCGCCTTGGAGCATCCTCAGTGTCTCCTCTTTGGTAAACCACTGACAATCCTCCATTTCTTCATAGTCGATATTCAAGTCCGTGGTGAGCGCTTCCCCGTGAAATCCGGCCATAATGTTTGAAGGAAATGGCCATGGTTGGCTGGCGATGTAGGTCACCTTGCCTACCTTTACGCCTGCTTCTTCAAAGACTTCACGACGCACCGCGTCTTCCAACGTCTCACCCGGTTCAACAAATCCAGCCAGCGTTGTGTAGACATTTTCCGCCAAATGGTAGGGACGCCCCATCAGGCATTTATCCCCGTGAGTGATCAACATTATCACCGCTGGATCCGTTCTTGGGAAATGCTGCGCTGAACAGGAGGGACAATCCCGGCGATAACCAGCCTCAGCAAGCTCCGTTGGCTTTCCACATTGAGAGCACATTTTGTGCGACAGATGCCATCTGCCGACTGCAGCAGCTTGAGCCATCATACCGAATACTTTGGAACTCGCTGCGCGCTTCATTGCAATTCCACGCAAACCGTAAGCAGCAAATGGGCCCCGTTTTTCCAGCTCTTCTTCCAGTGTTTCCGCGTCAGTTGAATAGCGCACACCGAAATATGGACGGTCGCTATCTTCTTCATCTAATCCGAGAAAGATGGTTGTTGCGTCCTTGATCCCTAATGTTCCCAAGACCTCAGCTGTATGTTGGACTGGATCGATTTCCTGTTCAATATTGAAAATAAAACTGTCGTTCGCCTGTATCAGAAATCGTGTCTCGGACGCTGCTTTTAAAGACTTAACCCATTCTGTATCCTTACGTTTTTCTCCGCAGCGATTGAGGGTATTTGCAGAGTAACAAAGGGCAGAAGAAGCATCAAATGCCTCAGTGGTTTCGGCCTGCATTTCGAATTCCTTAAACTATAAAATTAATGAGAGTGAAGCCGAGATACCATTGAAATGCAATGACTGGGCGACACTTTCTTCGCTAGAGCTCATGTGAGAAGAGGACTGTTTCACACTCTCGTCCACAGAGACGAGCGGTAGGCGTCAATGAACACTTGCAAAATTTAAACAAACCGCCCATACACCTTTTCGGGAGGTTGGTGGTGGACGAGCCACTCGCCAACTGGGTCAGATCCGGAAGGAAGCAGCCCTAACGAGTCCATGGCACGGGTCATCGTGCCAGCCTCCCACCTATTTTCTCCGCGCCCACACTCGACAAGCGGCCGGTCTTCGTCTTGAATGGCCGGGAATTAGTTTTACCTTGCCTTTGAGTTGGCAGAGGATTTGGGCGATATGGACGGAACAGACCTTCAAAACGAACATCAAGCAGCAAACAGCGCCGAAGCACCCGCTTCTGGCGGCAGTGACGGTGCTTACCGCGTTCTCGCCCGAAAATACCGACCAAGCTCCTTTGATGACCTTTATGGTCAGGAGCCGATGGTCCAGACCCTTCAAAACGCATTCGAGACTGGCCGTATCGCTCATGCATGGATGCTGACGGGTGTTCGCGGTGTTGGTAAAACGACAACAGCGCGTATTCTTGCGCGCGGGTTGAACTACGAAATCCCCGGCGAAATTGATAAGGCTACCATACACTTAGACAAACTCGGCGTTCACTGTAAGGCGATCATGGAAGGTCGTCATGTTGATGTGATCGAGATGGATGCGGCCTCTCATACCGGGATTGACGACATTCGCGAAATTACCGAGGCAGCTCGGTACCGGCCTGCGAGTGCGCGTTATAAAGTGTACATCATTGATGAGGTGCATATGCTCTCCAAATCGGCGTTCAACGGCCTGTTGAAGACGCTGGAGGAGCCGCCTGAGCATGTGAAATTCATCTTCGCGACCACAGAAATCCGCAAGGTTCCCGTAACTGTCCTCTCCCGTTGCCAGCGGTTTGACCTGCGCCGTATTGAGAGCTCTACGCTTGTTTCTCTGCTGCGCGCTATCTCTGGCAAAGAGGGAATAGAAATTTCCGATGAAGCTCTGGCGCTGATTGCCCGCGCGGGTGAAGGCTCTGCACGTGATTGTTTAAGCCTGCTGGATCAAGCTATTGCGCATGGTGCTGGCCGCATTGAAGCGGACGAAGTGCGCCAGATGCTTGGCCTTGCTGACCGCAGCCGTGTGATAGATTTGTTTGAGCATGTGATGCGCGGCGATATTGCCAGCGCACTGGATGAGCTTAAAGCCCAGTATGAAGTGGGTGCCGATCCGGCAGTTGTCCTCTCTGACCTTGCAGACTTTACCCATTTGGTGACGCGCCTAAAGGCTGTGCCTAAATCCGGTGATGAAGCCTCCGTGACTGAGAGTGAGCGATTGAGAGGCCGCGAGTTTGCTGAGAAGCTTTCTATGCGTATTCTTTCTCGCACATGGCAGATATTGCTGAAGGGAATTAATGAGGTGCAGACTGCACCTAAACCCCTAGCCGCTGCTGATATGGTGCTGGTACGGCTCTGTTATGCCTCTGACCTTCCCGACCCTGAGGAAGCATTGAAGCTTTTGAAGTCCGGTAAGTTCTCACCCGCTGGTGGGGGCGCCCCAGCAGGCAACGCCCCGCAAGGTGGTGGCGGGTCACGCGCAAGCGCCGTTTCTGGTGGCGGCGGATCAGTTCCCCAACTGCGTACAGTCGCTGGCGGGCAACCAATGGTCCAAGCGGTTGGTACTCCAGCTCAATCTGCTCCGCAAATGCGCCGCGCTGAAGAAGCACAAGAAAAAATTGCGATCCGATCCTGGCATGAGGTTGCGCAGCTCGCAGCCAAAATGAAGGACATTCCGGTTAAGGTTTCCGTTGAGCGTGCGCTCCGGCTCGTTAACTTTCAGCCTGGCCGCATTGAGGTGCAACCTACCGAGATTGCCACTTCTGATGCCGCAGGTGAGCTTGGCCGAAAACTGACTGAATGGACCGGTCGACGCTGGATTGTTGCGGTTAGCCGAGAGCAAGGTCGACCGACTTTGCATGAAGAAAAAGAAGCCAATCAACGACAGTTGGTTTCTGATGCGCATTCTGATCCGGAAATCGTCAAACTGATCGCTGCTTTTCCTGGCGCGAAGGTTGTTGATGTTCGCATTTTGAAGCAGGAGGAAGATATTCCCCTTGAGATTGCTTCTGATGTCACGGACCTAGATCCCGCAGAATCTATGGATTTCACCGAGGATTTCTAAGGTTTTCATGCTATGAAACCTTAGAGGAATAATGACAGAGCGCTTAATCACGCTCACCTAAGCTAAAGGAGCCAGTCGATGGACTTTCTCAAAATGATGAAGCAAGCCAAGCAGATGCAGGAAAAGATGGGCGACCTTCAGAGTGCAGTCAGCGAGCTTTCAGTTGAAGGTGTTTCAGGCGCAGGCATGATCACCGTTACCTTAAATGGTAAGGGCGAGATGACTGGTTTGAAGATCGATCCATCCCTGATCAAAGCTGATGAATCCGGGGTCCTTGAGGATCTTATCCTCGCTGCGCATAATGATGCGAAAGCCAAAGGCGAAGCACTGGTGCAGGAACGCACTCAAGAGCTGATGTCCGGCATGGGCCTGCCCGCAGGTATGAAACTCCCCATGTGATTTGAGTTGAGGGCCAGCCCACCTGTTGCTTTTAGAGCGCAAACAACTGGTGTTTTGGTCTACCTCCTCCGGAATACTTATTCCCTCTTGCCCGCCGAATTCGGCGGGCATAGTTTATCTGGCATTGCCTGCAAAGCTGATTTGCACAAAGCCCCTTTCCTTCTCGCAGTGAGCATACAAGTCCGATGAGTACACGCAGGGTCGCTGGTCCCGAAATTGAACGCCTCATTCAGTTACTCTCCAAGTTGCCCGGCCTTGGCCCGCGCTCTGCCAGACGTGCTGCCTTGCATCTCATTCAAAAGAAAGATCAATTGTTGATCCCACTTGCTGAGGCGATGGGCGTGGCGGTGGAGCATGTGGGCATTTGTTCCCAGTGTGGTACCGTTGATACCAGTGATCCTTGCACCATCTGCTCTGATCCGCGCAGGGATAGCACCACCATTGTGGTTGTGGAAGATGTCTCTGACTTGTGGGCGCTGGAGCGGGCATCGGCTGTGAGAGCACATTATCATGTCCTCGGCGGAACCCTGTCTCCACTGGATGGAATTGGCCCTGATGACTTGCAAATTTCCAAGCTTGTGGAACGGGTCGAAGGCGGTAACGTGGTTGAGGTTATCCTCGCAGTGAATGCGACCGTTGAAGGGCAAACAACAGCGCACTTCATTACGGACCAGCTGACGCGCTTTGAAAATGTGCAGGTAACACGCCTCGCACACGGTGTGCCGGTTGGAGGGGAACTTGACTACCTTGACGAAGGCACTCTGGCGCTGGCTTTGCGAGCGAGAACAAAGTTTTAGCTGGGTTTAGCCTCGCACATTCTGCGGGCATTACTCCTGATGGCCGCAGAATGTGCGTTGGTTTGAAAGGAACGCATTTTTTCTGCGTTGAACTGGGTATTTGATATGAACAAATCAGCCGCTTCTGAAATTGCCGATTTTTCCGTTCGCAAAACGCAGCGAAACGATGTGAATGAGCTACTGGCACTCCTCAATCAGATTATCGAGATGGGGGGAACAACTGCCATGGAGAAGAAGCTGAACAAGGCTGAGTTCCTTTCCTCGTTTCTTGAGGCAGACATTCTGGAGAGCAGCGTTTGCGCGATTGACCGCGAGACAGGCGAACCGCTTGGCTTTCAGATCGCCAGCCATTACGGAGATATCCCCGCAGACTGGGTTGACATAGGCACCTTTGTAAAGCCCGGCATTCAAACCCGAGGCATTGGCAGCGCACTCTTCAAAGCAACCCTTGCAGCACTTGAGGGTAAGGAGCTGATGGCGATCAACGCAACCATCCGAGCAGACAACACAGGTGGCCTTGCCTACTACAACTCTCGTGGGTTTAAAGACTACAAAGTGTTGACGGATGCCCCATTAGCGGACGGGACGCCGGTAGACCGGATTTGTAAGCGGTATGATTTGGGGTGAGTGCTGATCATCGGCTCTGGCTGGAGCTGGTTTGTGGGTGGACTCGATGAGGCTGGAGCGCTTGGCTCTGGATCCCGGATCAAGTCCGGGAAGACGGCAGTGTTGGTTATCAAGAGCGTTACATCGGCTGATGTCATCCCGCACTTGATGCGGGACCTAGAGCGGAGGGTTCGGCGTTGGTGTGATTTTGGACACTGGCCAACATCTGGAAGGTAATCGCGTAATAATTGGGAATGTTCGCTGCCATTGTTAGTCCAGTCGTCTCATCTCGCAATTGTTGAAGATTTGACTTGAGCCAGCCATAATCGGGACACAGATTTTTCGCGATAGACTTGTAGAAGGCCTTTCTGGCAGCATTGCTGGATGGAAAAGCAGTTTTAAACGCGGAGTGCCTGAATGTCGTCTCGACTGTATGGCGAATTTGCCGAGCAATATGATGAGGCGATCCAGGAGAACATTTACAATGCTCTTTTGGAACGCCCGACCCTGCTGGGTATGCTGCCTCCGCTGCAAGGGCTGAAGGTTCTGGACCTCGGTTGTGGGCCGGGCGTGTACGCGCAGTTTCTCCATGAGCATGGGGCTGATGTAACCTGCATTGATGCCTCTGAGCAGATGCTTGGGTTGGTGAAGGCCAAGTTGGGCGGACATGTGAAGTGCTATACCTCTGACCTCTCCCACGGATTGCCGAAGGATGCGCAGGGGCCGTATGATCTGGTGATCTGCCCGCTCATGATCCATTACATAGAAGATTTGGATACTCTGTTTTCCGACATCGGCAAGGTGTTGAAGCCGGATGGGTTCTTTATTTTTCAACCCATCATCCACTTGTTGATGCGCAGTGCTCGCCCAGTGGTGCCTATTTGCGGCAGGAGTATGTGAGCGAGGATTGGAACACGATTGGGCAGCCAGTGGAGGTGAGTTTCTATCGCCGTCCGCTCTCCATGCTGTTTGGCTGGCTCGCCAATGCCGGGCTGTGCGTTGTGGACCTGCATGAGGGGACGCCTGCCGCTGAGATGAAAGAAAAGTCGCCTGTGCATTACGAAAAACTGACGCGAAATCCGAACTTTATCTTCTTCAAATGCGCGAGACATAGCACCAAGTAGGTTACCTCTTGGATATCTGACAGATACTCGACTCAGTTAGTTGCTAACATTTATGTTAGTCGCAAATTATTACAAGAAATAAGGCGTGTTTTTCGCAGAACCATGCGGTTCCCCGCAATTTCATGTGGGGAATAGCTGAATCATTTCAATCAGGTAATGACTCTGCGACACTCACATTCCTGTTAGCTACCTCGGAGTCAATTTTTTAGTTAAATAGGCGCGTTGAAAGCTATCATAACGCGCTCGGTTGGCACCCCCATCGCTGTAACCTACGCGGGATTGAGAACGGTAGTGAACGAACCCGGCATCCTGATCTATCCAGAATACAACATCATCATTGTAACTCATTTGCGCGCTGGTGAAGACCACATGCAGGTAGGGGCCCTCTGATTTGACCAGCTTGTTTTTGCCCATCTCGTCCAGAGTCTGCTCGATGGCCGCTTTGGTTTCCTCCTGAGTGGCCCGTGCTGGTAAAGGCTCAACATGGCGAGCTGCATCATCGGTTTGTGAGGAAACCGCATTGGGTGAGCTTGGAAGAGGCGTGAATTTGCCGTCCTGAACTCCGACATATGCGGGCACTCGGGCGTTCTGCCAGATCATCTTGGCAGTTACGCCAACAACCAGTGCGACCAGAAGAATTGCAATAACAGCCATTTTGGAAATACCTTTAAATATCATCGTTAATCGCGATCTTGTGTTACTGTAAACAAAAGCTCGTTCTCAGGACAGACCACTCAAACCCTACGGTTTTTCTGAGGCTTAGATCATGAGGTTTGCTGTGATCATATTGTTTCAGGTTACCTCAGAACCCGAGCTTGATCAGGTATAAAACTTGACCAATTCGTAATTTCACTCTTAATTGCCCTTTTAATAGCAAAATTGCTGCTTAAATCTCTCAGGTCGGGAGAAAAGCAACAACAGGAAGCCCTTGCAGATGAATTCAGAACGCTCCACCCAAACAACCGAGCGCCCAACTCCTTCACCGTTTTTGAAGCTGGCCCTCGAGCTTGGTCCATTGGGCGTTTTCTTCATTGCCAATTCCAGAGGCGCACAGCTGGCAGAAATGTTCCCGGCACTTGGTGCCTTGGGACAGCCTATTTTCATCGCCACAGCCGCGTTTATGGTGGCTATAGCGATCTCCCTGACTGTCTCCTACGCCCTCACCCGCCATTTGCCGATTATGCCGATGGTGTCCGGCGTGGTGGTGCTCGTGTTTGGCGCGTTGACCCTGTACTTGCAGGATGAGCTTTTCATCAAGCTGAAGCCAACAATCGTGAATACGTTGTTTGGCTCAATTTTGCTGGGCGGGCTGTTCTTCGGTAAGTCGCTGCTGGGTTATGTGTTTGACGGCGCGTTTAAGCTGGATGCAGAAGGCTGGCGCAAACTGACTATTCGCTGGGGCGTGTTCTTCTTTGTTCTGGCTGTGATCAATGAGATTGTCTGGCGCAATTTCTCAACGGATTTCTGGGTGGACTTTAAGGTGTTTGGCTTTATGCCGATCACCATGATTTTCACGATGTTCCAGTTGCCGTTGATCCAGAAGCACAGCATTGAAGTTAAAGAGAAGAGCTAACAGCTCCTCCGACTACCATCATCCAGACAAAAGTAAAGCGCGGTTTGCAGACCGCGCTTTTGTGTTTTTGCAGGATTGTTTGCAGTGTTTAGCGAGGCGCGCGCTTTGCCAGAATGCGCTGCAGTGTTCTGCGGTGCATGTTAAGGCGACGGGCAGTCTCGGAAACATTGCGGTCACACAGCTCGTAAACGCGCTGAATATGTTCCCAGCGCACCCGATCCGCGGACATTGGGTTTTCTGGGGGCGGCGCTTTCTCGTTCAAACGGCGTGTCAGCGCGGCGAAGATGTCATCTGCATCAGCTGGTTTGGACAGATAATCGATCGCGCCCAGCTTAACGGCTGTGACTGCGGTTGCGATATTGCCGTATCCAGTGAGGATGATTGCGCGGGCATCTGGCTTTTTCATGCGGATGGCTTCAACCACATCCAAACCACTGCCATCTTCCAAACGCATATCGACGACGGCGTAATCCGGAGCCTGAATAGCAACTTTGCTCAGCGCTTCCCTTACACCATCAGCCGTCTCGGTATGAAAACCACGTTTCTGCATCGCTCGTTCCAAGCGCTGCTGAAAGGCGCGGTCATCATCAACGATAAGAAGGCGGCCGAGGGGGGCACTTTCTGTTTCTGTCATTTTTCAGGTCCGGCTATTCTAAGGTATTTTTTGTTACTCTATAATATTTTTCAATTAAGGGAAGTTCCCAAGGACCTTTATAGCCAGATTTCGCTAAAGTATTTTTACTAGGATACCTAGAGATTTACTCTCAAGACTCAGGTATTTGGCTTGCTTGGTCCATCGCGGCACGTGGCCAGCGAATATGCACTAAAGCCCCATGGTCCGGTGTATTCCGATTGTGGAAGTGTACGCGCCCACCTGAGCGTTCCAGCAAAGTTTTAGCGATAAAGAAGCCCAGACCAAGCCCTCCGCCAGATTGAATTGCAGCAGCCTCATCAGAGGAGTAGCCCACCTCTTCAGGGTCTGTAACAATAGGCGCAGAGCGTTTGCTGACATAGGGTTCGCCCATTCTGGCGAATACATCCGGGGCAAAGCCCGGCCCATCGTCAACGATGAAAATTTCTACTGTATTCTCGTCCCACTTGGCTTCAAACAAAACAGTCGACTCAGCAAAATCAACCGCATTCTCCAAAAGATTGCCAAGCCCGTAGCTGATTGCAGGATCACGAACACCAACAGGTTCTGGTCCTTTACCCTGTGAATCGATCTTGATTTGAATGCCCAAACCACGATGCGGCTCGGATACATCTGCCAGAAGCAGCATAATTGGCATGCGCTGGAAAACCTGATCGGTATCACTGGAGAGACTGGTTAGCTTCTTCAGGATATCGCGGCAGCGGGCTGCCTGAGCATACACCAGCTCAGCATCGTCACGCAGTGGGTCGCCCTTCTCGAACTCCGTCGAGAGCTCTTTAGCGGTCAGATAGATTGTGCCCAGCGGCGTGCCAAGTTCATGCGCAGCAGCTGTTGCAAGGCCATCCAGAGCCGACAGGTGTTTCTGGTGAGCCAGAACCATATCACTCGCTGCCAGAGCGTTGGAGAGCTGACGGGCTTCCTCTGCAACGCGCAGAGAATAGGTTGCCATGAAGAACATAGAACACACAAGAGAGAACCAAACACCAGCAAGGTAGAGTGGGGGAAGGTCGATCTGGGTGCCGTCGTACCACGGCAACGGTAGGTGGAAGGTGGTGAGCAAGGTGACGATTGCACCAGCTAACGCGCCTAAAATGATGGTGTTGCGCGCAGAAAGTGCCGTAGCAGACACCACCACTGGTGCAAGAATGAGGAAACAGAACGGATTTCCCAAGCCACCAGTGAGGTAGAACAGACCACCAAGCTGGATAATATCGTAACTCAGTTGGAGCGCCGCTGCATTTTTGGAGACACGCGTGCTGGACGGCCAACGAATTTTGAGGATGACATTGAGCCATGCAGACACAGCCACAAGCACGTAACAGTAGCCAATTGGAAGCGGGAAATTGAGCAGATAGTGCACGACAAGCAGCGAGACAGTTTGCCCAACCACCGCCAACCAGCGCAGGCGCACAAGCGTATCCAGCTTGATCTGCGGGTCCAACAGTCGGGACTGTCCATCCGATGTGCTTATCATTTATTCTCGCTCCAATATATAACAGCGCCCTTCTTAAATCACAGGTGATCCACTTGCCAATGGGTTATATGGCAGAACTATGCTGTTTTGCCGCTGAAATGTTAGCATAGCCTTGAATCCCCTTCTGCGGCATGTTAGCCACCACTTAGTTGCGCAGGTACGACAAACAAACGCTTAAAAGCGCGTATATGTTGTACCAGTGATTTTTATTGCGACACGGGAAAAACGATATGAGTGAAGCCAATACTGCTGGTGAACAGGGCGAAGCAGCTGCCCCAGGCATGAACATCCTTGCCCAGTACATCAAGGATCTGTCTTTCGAAAACCCTAATTCTCCGAAATCTCTTCAGCCTGGCGAACAGCCTAAGTTGGACATCAATGTAAACGTTGGCGCTAACCCAATTGGCGAAGACCAGTTCGAAGTTATTATTACCCTGAACGCAAAAGCTAACACTCCTGAGCAGGTTTTGTTTGCTGTTGAACTCGTTTACGGCGGCGTTTTCCAGATCTCCGGTGTTCCTCAGGAGCATATGCACCCGTTCATTCTTATCGAGTGCCCACGCATGTTGTTCCCGTTTGCACGTAATATCCTTGCAGATACCACACGCAATGGCGGCTTCCCTCCGTTGTTGCTGGATCCAATCGATTTTGCTGCGCTTTACCGCCAGAATCTGGCACAAGCCGCTGCTGCTCAGCAGGCTACTGCTGACGAAAACGGCGAAACAAAGCCAAACTAAGACATCTCAAATTTCCGATTTTAGTCGGTAATTTGCACAAGCCGCGCTGGTCCTCCAGCGCGGTTTTTTGTTTTGCATGCAATTCGATGTTTCGATCTAGGGAGATGTTTATGTTCCCCGCCTAGGATTTCGCCCGAACAGCGACCCTGAACCTTATGAGTTTGAAAATGCGGAACATCATAGCGCCAGCCCTTACTAGCCTTCCTGTCATTTTTGCACTGGCAATGGCACCTTCCAGCGCACTTTCAGAAACCCCTGAGATTGCTGGTCCTCAAGATTGGCACGCTTACAGCTATTCTGCTGAGCAAATCACTGGCAACATTATCCTGGCCCCAGGAACGATAGAAATGGGAGACGCTGGCATTTTACAGATTGAAGGTGTGGAAGGGTATACGCCCAATCTATTCAGCTTTTCCGGAGCTAAATCCCTCAATCTGGCGCAGGGCAAATACTTTTGTGGGGAAGGCGTCAACACTGGTTTTCTTATCATCGACCACTCACAGCCAGACTTTCTCGCGATTGACGTCTTTGGGGGCGACAAGCCACCTGTGGCCGGCAAAAGCGTTGACCTACAAGCAGGGTTCTGTGGTTCCTTTACCTACAACAAGTCCTAGGGCAACCCGTGTACTAGGAGGAATTTGCAGATGAGAGTCTTTGTCTTAGCAAACCTTCTTAGCCTTGCCCTCTTCTCCATCTATGGTTTTTCAGCCCATTCCGGCCCAACGCAAAAAGAAGGTTCGGAAACGTGGGTGGCCTTCAGCAAGACAGCGGAAAGCATCACCGGAAATATCACGATTACTCCGAGTACCATTGAAATGAGTAACGGGAAAACACTGCACATTGAAGCTGTGAAAGGAGATATGCCAAATCTCTATCGCTTCAACGGTGCTGACAAACTGAAGCTCCTCAACAACAACACTCTGTGCGGTGATGGGGTTGATAGCGGTTTCCTTATCCTAGATGACGCTCAACCAGGTTCATTCGAGATTGAGGTCTTTTCCGGCAACACTCCCCCAGAGGCTGGCAAGAGTGCAGAGGACCACCCCGGTTTCTGCGCATCCTATTATTACAGCAAGTCTTAGAGAGATTAGCATCTTCATAAGGGTAATAATTATCGCGGACTTTCCGGATTTCTCGTTCTTATGCCGTTTGTATTCCTGCTGGACCCAGAAAAACTGATTGCATTTTTTCAATCCTTCCCTTGGATAGCTTATGCAATCTACCTCCCGCTCCTAGCGGTATGTTGCCTATCAAATTTGGAAGGCTCTTTCTGCGAAGGAACTTCGGAGTTAGAACCCAACTCGACGTAATGATGTTCCATTAAACTTTGCGTCCTCATTTCAACCGGCCTTCAAGTGCTCTCGAGAGAAGCTAGATTGTCTTATCTCTCCTCCTGAGACGGCTGGTTTTGCTTCAATGTCTGAGAGTGCCTACGCACAAAAAGTTTGCTTTGGTCTGCGCGGTGGCAACAGAGCGCTGCTTATGGATGCCTTCGCCTACGTGCGAAAGGAGGAGTTTCTGTTTCCTCCACCTTGGAACGTGGCCATTACAACACCCGGATATGGACGCAGGGCAGTGCTGCGGGAGGTGAAAGACCTTTATCAGGATATGCTGGTAGAGCTTGTTCGCGAGGACAACATCAACACCGGGCAGCCCTCGCTTTGGGCGTCGGTCTTCAACTGGTCCGGGTTGGACCGTGGCATGAACGTGTTTGAGTCTGGCTCTGGGCTTGGTTACTTTACCGCCATCCTCTCCCATGTGGTGGGAGAGACGGGCCGTGTGTTTTACGAGGAGCCACACCAAAAGCTTCAAACGCAATGTCATGCAAACTTAAAGACGGTTACCAATACCTTTGGGGCCTATCAAGGCGAAGCTCTGGATCGGGTTTACCTGTGTTATGGCACGACAACAGTTCCGACGCGGTTATACCTCAACACCAGGGTTGGCGGACGGATCGTTTTTCCCTTCACCAACGATTGGGGGCATGGTTATTTTCTCGCCCTTGAGAAAACCAAGCATGGCTGCGAATTGCATGTTGGTTTCCCCTGTAGTTTTGTTATCAGTCGCGATTACAAAATTAATGCCTACACGGATAGGCTTGGCGAGCTGCATAACATGATCATCGATAGCGAGATTATTAAGCACACACTTGATGCGAAGGTGCTGGATGTGGCGCGGATGCTCCATCTGACTTTGCGGCCCCAATCGCTGCAGTGAAACAACGGCAAGTGTTGCGCATTTTCTTCACCTCCCTCAAATCTTCCAGTTGCTGAGTTGTCGCAGTGGTTACGCCTTGCCAAACCTTAAAACGCCCTATACGCTCTTAGATGTTGCACAAGAGTGTAACGCCCCGAAACGTAACTGAAGGAGGTGTTTAATGATTGAAATAAAGGTGCCTCAGGCAGGTTCGTTTAACTAGGCTTTTTGCCTTGCCTGCCTGACCCACTTTGGGGTCCGTATGCGTTTGCTACGGAAATCCCTTTGTGATGTTCCATTTTTGGCAGATAAATGTCCTATAAATTAGCTGAGCTGGGTTGGTCCGCTCATTTTATGATGCAGCTTCATTATGATGAACTGCAAACCCTTCGCGTTGCCCGCATTTCTCAGGTTCACCGAACGCAGGTGATCGGGCTTAGCGCTCAAGGCGAAATCTCCCTTCACACACCGAACCACGCTTCCACTGGCGACTACGCTATTGGTGACTGGGTTCTCTATGACGAGCACCTCTTCATCACACGGCTCTTGGATCGACTCACGTTGATTGAACGCCGTGCAGCTGGAGAAGAAGCACGAACGCAGTTGATTGCTGCGAATCTTGATGTTCTGTTTATCGCCACCTCCTGCAACAGCGATTTTAACATCGCACGGTTGGAGCGATATCTCGTGCTGGCTCAGCAAGCGGGTATTCAGCCGGTTATTGTGCTGACGAAGGCTGATCTGGTGGAAGACACCTCCGATTTCGAGCGCGATGTGCAGAAAATTGATGCTCTGTTGCCGGTAATTTCGCTAGATGCGCGTAATCCTGATCAGATCGACCAGATGTTTGACTGGTGGCGCACTGGCCAGACTGCCGCGCTGGTTGGATCTTCCGGTGTTGGCAAATCCACCTTGCTCAACACCCTCACGGGATTTGAGGCCAAAACCTCAGGTATTCGTGAGGATGACGCCAAGGGTCGGCATACGACAACCTCTCGTGCGCTCTACCATGTTGGCAACGGGCGTTGGTTGATGGACACGCCGGGCATGCGAGCGTTACGGCTGTTTGATGTGGCAGATGGTGTTGAAGCTGTGTTTCAGGATCTTGTTGACCTTGCAGAGCAATGTCGTTTTTCTGACTGCAGTCATGACACGGAACCGGGGTGCGCCCTTCAGGCGGCGATCCGAAGCGGTGAACTGGATGCAGACCGTTTGAAACGATGGAAAAAACTGGAACGAGAGGAGCTGTACAACACGGAAAGTGTTGCGCAATCCCGCTCTCGGAATAAGAGCTTTACCAAGATGATCAAACAGGTACAGAGCGGTCACCGACATATGAAGGGCGACTACTAAAAACAGAGGGCTGACCTGCGGGTTATGGCACAGTCCGCAGGTCAGCTTTATGCCCTTGAAGTTTGTTATGTTGAGGCATCTCCAAGGGCCTTGGGAGGTCGCTGTTTAGTCCCGGTGGAGTTGCTACCTGTCCGGGACTTTGACACTTATAATTTTTCCGCAATGCACCGTGCTGCAACCTGTTGTTTGATAGTGCAGCTTGACGTTATTGCTGCTTTTTCTGAGTTTTAACCAAATCCATGAAAAGCGCTGTTCTAAACAAGACAGCGCGCAAAGATTTTTTGGGGTATGGCGATGCAGCCTGCAGCCCTCAATTGGCGTGGCACTTCCATCAATTTTAGCTCGCCCGTTAGCTTTGGGTTTTGTCCAGGGCAAATAAGCCGTACGGGAGTTTAAAAACTGGCCTGCGGATTTTGCGGCCTCCGCAGACCAGCAGAGCACCCACTGAGAGTTGTATCATGGGTTGTTAGAGGCCCACCCTCGGATGCCGATCCCTAAGGATCAATCGAGAGACACAACATTGGTGTTTATCGACAACGGGAGGGCGACCCGCTCGAGTATCCCGCAGGTCTTTTTCAGTGCCTCTAGGCGGTCACATAAAGCGTAGTGCAGAGTGAGCAAAGCGTCCCGATCGCTGCTGTGCTTCATTCTCTCGCTCAGCACAAGTTGCTGAATATATGCGAGATTTTGAAGATCAGAGACAACGACGTTTACTTCGTCAATTTCATTTTGGAGAGTATTTGTGGCGCCACAGGCGCATGCGGAGTCGACCATTTTCAAAGCCTTTCTGACTTGGCTGTTGAAGATCCACTGGACACACGAGCTTTCTAGGGCTCGCTGGCGAGCGGGAGGCTAGAAACCTGAGCCAGACAGGCGAGTTTATTCCCCCCGAAGGAGGTGTTATATTCACCGCCCTCCCGCTCATAGCAAAGGGTTTGCGCCCTTTTGGAAAAAGGCACAAAAAATCCGCTAGCGACGGGAGCGGTTACCGCTGACACAGAGGTTTCTAGGCCTCACCGTGGAGCATGCTGCGTAATGCATGTGGTGTCAATGGGGAGTTGTTGCAAGCACTGCGTGTGTGGTGTGGGGGCACTGTTGGGGAGGACTTTTCTTGCAAAACTCATTTAGTAAGCATTTTACACTAGGAATTTAATGATTCCACTGATTAGGTTAATATATCTCAGTTATATCTGTAAATAGATTAATTAATTCAATCGATTAGATCAATAAAGCGTTTGCAGCGAACTGTATCAATTACTTACTATTAAATTTAAATTTTCTTATAGCATGAGGGCAAGATGTTTAATCCCGCCGATATTTTAGACCCCGAAAAAAAAAGAGCTCGTCTCTTTCCTGTTCTTTCTGAAAACTCCAAGGAAGGAAGAGCTTTATCTATTCTCCTCTCATGCCTCCAAAATATACCTGAGTTCGGGCATGCATTGCTCAACGATATCGGCGTTCGAATTGGTACACGGACAAAGATTGAGACCTACACTGAGGTGGTTTTCCCAACTGCTAAAGGAGAAAGTAAACTAAGGCCAGATGGGCTGATTGTTGTCAAATCTAGCGCCAAGGTTTGGACTGCTCTGGTAGAAGCAAAAATTGGGAATGCAGATTTAGATGTTGCCCAAATTGAAAGCTACATGGACATAGCCAAGGTCAACAAAATTGATGCGGTTATAACCATCTCCAATCAATTCGCCCCGCTTCCTTCTCACCACCCTTTAACAGTTTCAGCTGCGACAAGGAAAAAGGCTGATCTTTACCATTGGTCATGGATGTATGTTCTGACTGAGGCCTCGCTGCTACTCCAAGGTGACCTGATTGATGATCTGGAGCGGAGAATAATCGTCAATGAATTTGTTCGCTTTCTGACACACCCCAGTGCCGGGATAAAAAGCTTCACCCAAATGCCCGCTGCATGGACGACTGTTGTTTCCGCCGTTCAAGCAGGGGGTGCAATTTCTCAAAATTCTGGGGATGCAAAAGAAGTTATTGGAGCATGGCATCAAGAAGCGAGAGACCTAAGCTTGATCTTGAGCCGGCAGCTTGGCCGTGATGTAAACATCAAAACCACAAGAGCTCATGCATTAGACCATCAAGCACGCGTCAAATCAGATCTTCAAACTCTATCAGTTGAAACTCGCTTAGAAACGACGCTCTCAGTTCCTAATGCAGCTGGGCCAGTTAAGATTTGTGCCGACTTGCAAACAAAATCCATCAGCGTCTATATGCGTTTAAAGGCTCCAGAAGACAGACGATCTACGAAGGCGCGTACCAATTGGGTCTTAAGACAATTGCAAGCTGCCGAGCCTGCAAACATACATGTCCGCCATTTTTGGCCGGGCCCTGGAGCTTTTTCTCAATACTCTCTTGCCGATCTTAGGCAAGATCCAAACCTAGCCTTTGAAGAAAAGCCCAACGCTATAGTTTCAAGTTTTGAAGTAGTTATGGTTTGCGATCTGAGTAATAAATTTACGCAACGCAAGAATTTCATCAGTGAGCTAGAAAGAATAGTTCCTGAGTTTTATGAGCAGGTGGGACAAAACCTCAAAGCATGGCAACCACCAGCACCACGCTTGAGAGAAAACAAGACAGAAGCAGATGATGTTAGTCCACAAGCACTTGCTGAGGCGGCTGACAGCGCGGAATTTGAAACTACGGAATGAGGTGATGAACTTCAGTTCGTTTGGAAGAACCTGTTGCAACTCTCTTCTGGGTCTCGGATCTGCGCTTTGCTTGTCCGGGATGACATCAGAAGGAGTGCGGAGGGATGACATTTGGGCGTGTGGTGGTGCTTCAGAGTGTGCGGAGGAGTGTTGAGCTTGATCCATGGCGTCATCCCGCACGTGATGCGGGACCTAGAGTTACAAGTGATTGTCTCTGTGATTTAAGCCAGTATCAGACATGAGGGTTGCTGGGTTGCGTTGAGCTTTTCAAGCAGGTCCAATAATTTGAAATAGCGGTGGTGTTACTATTGAATTCGTAGGTGCCTTTGGCTCTGGGTCCCGGATCTGCGCCTTGCTTGTCCGGGATGACACCGAGGGGGTGCTTCATGTCAGTCCAGAAGTTTTTCGACTGGAATAATGCTTTAGCAAGAATCTCAAAAGTCGTCGTGGTTGCAGCTATCCCGGATCTGCGCTTTGCTTGTCTGGGATGACGTCAGGAGGAGGTGCGGGAGATGGCATTTGGGCGTGTGGCGGTGCTTCAGAGTATGCAGCGACCTGAAACTTTATTCCCCTTGTTTGTACCTGCCTTAATCTTAGGGTGTGCTCACGAATACGGGCAGTGACGGGCCGTCCGTCACTCGTTGTGGGCTGGATGGGGCTGTTGGGAAGAGGTAACGCATCTTTTCAATTGGTCCGGTGAAGCGAACCTTGGGCGAGACCGCATGGCCTGAGGGGTGGGGACCAACCTGTTTGGCGTCTAGCGGTGACAGTTAACCTCTCTTTGCGGTTCGCTGTCATTTCAGGAAACTGAAGAGGCAAGGAAGCCTGTCATGACAAGGAGACTTGTTTTGACACGGGGACTTGTCGTTCGCGTCTTACAGGATAAGGTCGAGTGCTTCATACAAAAGTATCTGGGTGAGGCGTTCAGACGCTGCCGAAGACTCTATTTATAATCAATGCGCAGGCACCGCCTGCTCGCCTTGCCACACCCGTTCCTCGGGTTTTATGCGCAACACTGCCGGGAATGCCCGGCGGTGCTGCTGGTGTTTGAGACATTGAAAGAAGACGGGCTGCGCTCAACCGCCAGAGCTCAGCGGAATCGCCTCATCAGCGAGTTGGAATGGAAAGGGGCCGGAGCCCCTTCCTGTTATGCCGCTTTGATGTCACCTAGGAATTGATCGATTTCTTCGCGGAGACGATCAGCTCCTGAGCGGAGTTCTTCTGAGGCGGTGAGGACTTGTTTTGAGGTTTCACCTGTCTGGTAGGCGGCCTCATTGACCTTGGAGATATTTTCCGTCACCTCTGCCGTACCGTTGGCAACTTCGCTGACATTGGTCGCAATTTCCTGCGTGGCGTATTTCTGCTCGCTGATGGCGGCAGAGACCGCGCTGGCGCGTTCGTCAATCTCACGAATGATCTTGTCGATGTCTTCAATTGCAGCAACAGATCCTTTTGTTGCGCGCTGAATATCACTGATCTCATTTCGGATCTGCTCTGTCGCCTGCGAGGTCTGCTCTGCCAACGACTTCACTTCACTGGCAACAACCGCGAAGCCTTTACCAGCTTCCCCTGCTCTGGCCGCTTCAATGGTCGCATTAAGTGCAAGGAGGTTGGTTTGCTCTGCAATAGCAGTGATGATGCCCACCACATCGCCAACACTTTGGGCTGCCTTTGTTAATTCCGCAGATTCAGAATTTGCGCTCAGGACCTGCTGAACTGCCTCAGAGGCGGCTTTTCTACAATAATCCATCTGATTACCGATTTCCGCAACTGAGCTGTCTAGCTCCTCTGTCGCGGACGCCACTGATTGCACATTCCGGGAGGCTTCTTCTGCGGCAGAGGCAACAACTTTGGACTGACCGCTTGTTCGCTCAGAGATCGCTGACATTTCCCTCGAGGAAACCTGCATGGCCTGCGAGTTTCTCGACATCATTTCTAATGCGTTGGCTGTGGTGTTTTCAAAATCAGAAATGCGTTTTTCGAGGAACTCTGCCCGCTCCCGCTGGGATGTATGTTGCTGGCTTTGTTCATTTTGAAGATCCCGCGCCAAAATCATATTGTCCTGGAACACTGAAACAGCCTTGATCATCTGCCCAACTTCGTTGTTCGCCGGATGCGGCAGTTTAATGCCCAGATTGCCACCTGTCAGCTGTTCCATTGCTTCGATGATTACGTTGAAGGAACGCTGAATTCCTTTAAACAACACAAATGACAGGAGGAACACCAGCAGGAAGGCAACAGCTGCAGTGCCAGCATCAACCATCAGTCGGCTACGTGCTTCGGACTGCAAGTCAGATGTTTGTTTGATCAGGTTGCTCGCGATGGAGTCTTCAATTGTCTTGAGTTGATTGATCTTACGGGTTGCCGTCGCGAACCATTGCGGCGCGGTGACAGCTGCCAGTTCGACTGAACCATCGGTATTAAAGGCAATTTCACGAAATTTGTTCAGCTCTATATTGGCTGGGCCATTTTCAACATCAGTGAATTGTCTAAAGTTTTCCGGTGTGGCGTAGGTTCGGAAAATATTGATGAAGGCACTTTGTTCAACGATCAATTTCTGGAATTTTTGCGTTGCGGCTGGAGAGAAGTTGTTACTGGCAAAACCTGCTGAGCCAACAGCTCGCTCAATCCCTGCGCGCTCTTTTGCTAGTAGGAAAGCCTGATAGCTGACAATACGCTCCACAATACGAGCATTAGGACTCAACATGCTCATGGAACCGATAATGTCGAGCTTCATGGTGTTGAGGTTCGTGTAGTACCGCACCGCCTCATTTACAGACATATTGAGAGCATTAACCTCCGTCCGCACACTTGTAATTTTGCGAAGCTGCTGGTTAATCGCACGTACATTTGACGCAAATTCAGCGCTGTAGGCTGCTGTATCGATTGTATCAACCAGCCTAATGTATTCGGTTCGCGCCTTATCAGTCAGTTTTCGCTGCGCATTCAGGTCGCTGGCGAACTTCGTTCCCTTGCTGGCAAGGAACAGTGCGGTCGCGCCACGCTCTTTTTGCTGCTCATGGACAAGGTTGCCAATTTTGACCGAAAGGTGTGTCAGTTGAGAAAGCGACTCGAGCTGCCGCACCTGCTCAGTATGACCCGCTATAAGCTGCGCAAGGAACACCAGAGCTGCAATACACGGAATGGCAGAGAGCAACAGGATGGAATATACAATTTTTAGTTTAGTCAAATATGAAAACATAGGAATACTTCGTCCGCTATACAATTAACTAGACAATTAGTGATTGTTATTTACGTATAGTTAATTGTGAATCTTTGAATTCAGGTATACCGCGCGCATATTTGACAAAATCAGAGTTATACCTAATCAGAGACTTGAAAACGCGGTGTTAATTCGGAAATCTACTTCATTTTTTTCGCATTGAATTTTTTTGCTTCTTTCATCTAATCTTCGTCATATTTTCAACATTCATTGGTTTTCTCAATGAGATATAGAATATATGCTCCATATTTATTTCTAAATTGAAAAATTTATTAAAATCTCATCACATCTTTTTGCACTGGTAGTTTCACCCAAATAACCTTCGATTTTTTACGTAATCATACCCATTAAATTTGCTTAATCTGTAAGCATCATGCGGATATTTACTAGGGTGCCATGTTTTAAATTGTCTTGGGCGACCATCTAACTGCGACTTTGCTTCGACTCACTGGAGTGATAACAGCAAGGAGGAGGACAGGCAGAATGAAAAACAATCACAGCGCAGTTGATATGCGCGCAGGCCAATCCATTGCTCAGAAGGTACTTCGTAGCTAGAACAAGCCAACTTCTGCTCTGTTTTGATTGGTGAGAAGAAATGTTTCAGCAAGACACGGAGTTGGCGGCACTTGATACGCTAGCCACATTAGAAATTTTGGTGACCAACGTTTAACGAGTTTGCTCTCTAGGCACCTATGAAAGCCCGTCTCATTATCGCCTTATGATTGCAGCAAATTACACCACACCAAATCAACTACTTCCCATTGTAATTTACGGATGGGAGAAAATAGCTGATTATATGCGCAAATTATCATTGGAAGTTTCATGCAGACATATTTGCTTAAGTTCTTTTTAGGTTGCTCTCTTCTTTTCAGTTCTCAGTCCGCTTTTGCTTCGAGCCTTGCTCTGGCTCGAGAGGATGGAAGTGAGATTACTGCCTATCTCACATCGCAAAGTCCTGAGGATGCGACAGACCTGCTGGTTTTAATGCAGGGTTCTGATTGCAATAGCGTGGCGCACAACACGCTCATCAACGAGCAGTTCTCTCAGGTGCTGCCGAAAGCCGATGTCTTGACTGTCGAGAAGTACGGCATCACCTCCGCACTCTCATGGGATCGCACCAATGAGCGGACGGACTGTCCTATTACTTATATTGAGAATGATTCACCCGAGCAACGCGCCTCAGATTATCTCAGGGTGATTGGGCAACTCAAAGAACATGGCACTTATGAGCGAGTGATTTTGCTTGGAGGCAGTGAGGGCGCGGTGGTCGCCAATATGGTCGCGGCGAAGACTGATTTTGTAACAGCCAGCGTTGCCCTAAATGGTGGAGGGCGTAAGTTCCTTGATGATATTTTGCATGACATGAAGTCAAGCGGGATGCCGGAAGAGGCTTACAAAGAAGCTTCTGAAGGAATTAAAGGCTTTGCGCAGCAGGTGGCAACCAGTGAGCCGTTTGAGCTGAACATGAGCGGACACGGTTACAAGTGGTGGAACGCTATGCTGATGTCAGATCAGGTCGAGATACTGGCACAAGTCGAGACGCCTGTTCTTATTGTGCAGGGCGGCATGGACCAGAGTGTTTCGCCTCAAGCCGTTGAAGAGCAGATCGCCAAACTGAAAGGTCTCGGAAAGACGAACATAATGTACCGGTCTTATCCGCAGATGAATCATTCCTTCGAAACACCGAATGGGGACAGCATGGCGAGGGAAGTCATCTTTGACATTCAAAAATGGCTGGCGCAGCTGAAATGATCCGGCAAAGGGCAGTTTTCTGCCCTTTCAATTATTGGGAATGCGACAGGTTCGTTCAATTTAAAGAGAACCCTGATTGTATATCTGAGCGCTTTAATGAAGCGCTAGTTTTGGGAGAGAGGTCTCAGCCGTATTGGTAACACCTTCGCGCTTCATTTTTTTCTCACATTGGCGCAAAGAGGCAGGGGCGAACTTTGGTTTCCAGCACAGAACGATTTCACGGAATTCCTCAATAAACTTTTTGAGCGCAATCCCGTCCAGATCATCAAGCTCAATGCAGGTCACGACAGCTGGGAAGCCAAGAGCAACGCGGATGAATGTGTAGCGGTTTTTTGCAATGTGGTTCTCGTGCAGCATTTGAACCATCAGATGCTGCGGCACTTCATCTTCTTCAGAGAGGTAAGCCATCATCTTGAGACGATCTTCGCACACTCTCAAACGAATTTCGAAGCCTTCAACACAGAGCGTGCATTCACCGTGCCTATCGAAATTCAAAGGCTCCATACCTGTTTCTAACGCAAGTTCATTCAAACGCATATTTACTGGCATATTTTGCAAGACAGACAATCCCACCTGTTCGACTGGTTTCATGAGACATGCTGATGCATGCCGCCTGCGCACCTTTGCTTCCTAAAAGAGCTTAGAACGCTTGTGCTAAGATAAAGTAGGCTAGGCGCGAAAACTGTCTTGAATGAGACACATATGAGCAGATTGTGGGATCTCTGCTGCTAAAACCCGATGGTACTGACCAGCGATAACATATGGTTGAACCTTATTTACCATGGGTCTTCAGCGGGGTAATCGCGGAGATTGTTTAAATGTGACACCTACAACCCGGAGCGATCACGTCCCATGACAACACCGTCATCTCAGGCGGGACAGGTGTTGATAACAGAGGCCCCAATATAGCCGCCTCTTAAAACAGTTTGTCATTATAATGGGTTGCTCAAGTTTCTTTGTCGTTTTGGTTTCATGCGTATTCCCGAAAACCGGAGCCACTTTTCGGGAATACGCTCCTAGCTGAAATCTTGGCTCAAACGAGAGTGTAGGACGTTTGGCAGACCTCAAAATTCAAAGAGTGAACCAACTTAAAGTGCGCTTTCGATTTCAGCGACAATTGCCTCTGCTGCCGCGCGGCGATTTTCTGCAGCATAGATTGGGCGGCCAACAACCAGATAGTCAGATCCTGCCTTAATGGCATCGTATGGTGTCATGACACGGCGCTGGTCTCCTGCTGCGGATCCCTTTGGGCGAACGCCCGGAGTCACAATGCAGAGCTGATCTCCAACTTTTGCCCGCATTGCTTTGGCTTCCAGTGGGGAACATACAATCCCGCCTACGCCAGCCGCCGCTGCATCAACTGCGCGTTGTTCAACCAGATCAGCCGTTGGGCCAACATATCCGGCGTCTTTCAGATCTTGTTCGTCCATAGACGTCAGCACCGTTACGCCCAGCAAACACAGGTCTTTGTTGCCGACTTCTTCCAGAGCGCGAACCGCAGCCCGCATATTTTTTGGGTAGGCATGTAGGGTCATGAATTTCATGCCCATTTTAGCAACGTTTTTCACAGCACTGGTGATGGTGTTGTCGATGTCCAGCAGCTTCACATCTAAAAAGATGGAGTGACCTTCTTTGGCCATCTCTTCAGCAAGCTGGAGGCCACCAGCAAACTGGAGCTGCATGCCAATTTTGTAGGTGCCAACTAGCCCTTGAGTTTCTTTAACAAGCACTCGCGCCTCCTCCACTGTTGGTACATCGAGAGGGAGGATCAGGCGATCAATTGCATTTGCTGGACGGTAAGACATGCGGTGCTCCAAATATCCGGTAGATAAACGGATCAGTTCCTACCAGTTTGTGCCGAGAAATACCAGAGAGAGTGGCAGATCCTAGCTTTTTCATCTTTGGGTATTTGCAGCGATCCCTTAGCCTGTTAAAACGGCGCGTCTATTCCTACCGGCACTGTTGATTTGTGCGGGATCTGGGCTGTTGATTTTTTAAGGGACATACGATGCGTCAGGCCACCATTGCCCGCGGCACAAAAGAAACAACGATCTCTGTTTCCATCAATCTGGATGGCACAGGCAAGTATGACATCAAGACCGGTGTTGGTTTCTTTGACCATATGTTGGAACAACTTTCCCGACATTCGCTCGTGGACATGACCATCCGCGCAGACGGTGATACCCATATTGACGACCACCACACCACCGAGGATGTGGGCATCGCTCTCGGGCAAGCGTTTAAAGAAGCGCTTGGCGATATGAGCGGCATTACACGGTATGCAGACACTCATCTTGCAATGGATGAAGCTTTGACCCGTGTAGCGCTGGATGTTTCCGGTCGTCCTTTCCTTGTTTGGCACGTGGATTTTCCGCGGGACAAGGTTGGCACGTTTGATGTTGAACTGTTTGAAGAGTTTTTCCGTGCGTTTGCTATGAATGCAGGTTTTACTCTGCACATCGCAACGCTTTATGGCACTAATTGTCATCATATTGCGGAGACATGCTTTAAAGCAGTTGCGCGTACAGTACGCACAGCTATCGAACCAGATCCGCGTCAGAGCGGACGTGTGCCGACCACAAAAGGTCAGCTTGGCGGCTAACCTTTTCGGCCCGCAGCTCTGCCAACCCAGGGAGAATGCAATTGGCTGTCTTTTATGTCATGACTGAACCGGGGGTTTCTCTTGACCACCTGAGTGAAGACGACGCACGCAAAATCACCTTTGTAAAAGATGGTTTTTCGTGGTGGGCAATGCTGTTTCCTCTCCTCTGGACTCTATACAACCGCATGTGGCTGGTTTTTCTCGGGTACCTGGCAGCTGTGATTGTTCTGATTTTCGTGGCTGGGGTTTTCGGTTCTACAGCAGGCGGCTTCATTACCGTTCTGGCGACCTTGTTTTTTGCTCTGGAAGCGGGTTTTTTGAAAAGCTGGAGCTTGCGCCGTAAGAACTGGCAGACAGTCAGCTTTATTGCTGCTGCCAATCAGGAAGAAGCCGAAATACGTTTTTTCGACCAGTGGGCGAACAAAAAAAGTACGCCACGGTCTCCACAGGGGCCAATGGCTCCCCAAACCAGCGACACGAGTGTCGTTGGAATGACACTCAAACGATAACAGGAGTTCCTTCATGAGTGTGGCAATTATTGATTATGGTTCCGGCAACTTGCGCTCCGCTGCGAAAGCGTTTGAGCATGCAGCCCATAACCATCATCATACTCATGATGTGCAGGTAACGTCTGACCCTGATGTTGTGGCTAAGGCTGACCGTATTGTACTGCCTGGCGTTGGCGCGTTTGCCGATTGTCGTCGTGGGCTACAGGCGGTTGACGGCATGGAAGAAGCGTTGACGGAAGCCGTGATTTCCAAAGGCAAACCGTTTTTCGGGATCTGTGTTGGTATGCAGCTGCTGGCAACACGCGGGCTTGAGTTTCAGACATCCGAGGGTCTGGACTGGATCTCTGGAGATGTGACGGCCATGAAGCCAACGGATCCAAGCCTCAAAATTCCGCATATGGGCTGGAACACGATCAACGTGCGCCCCGACAGCCATACTGTTCTGGAGGGGATCACCACCGGTTCTGATGGTCTGCACGCGTACTTCGTTCATTCCTACCACTTTGCTGTTGCAAACCCTGAGCACCGTATCGCCAGCTTTGATTATGCCGGCGAGTTCACAGCAATTGTGGGGCGAGACAACATCATCGGCACGCAGTTTCATCCTGAAAAGAGCCAGAAGCTGGGCCTGAAGCTTATTTCCAATTTCCTCAGCTGGGCGCCGTAAGGGCTGCCCGCTGAACCACTGACAAGTCCAAGGACAGAACTATGATTATTTTTCCTGCGATTGACCTTAAAGACGGCCAATGTGTGCGTTTAAAACTGGGCGACATGGAACAGGCAACTGTTTTCAACGATGACCCCGGCGCACAAGCAAAAGCGTTTCAGGATCAAGGTTTTGAGTGGCTGCACGTTGTTGATCTGGATGGTGCGTTTGCCGGGATGAGCAAAAACGGTGAGGCCGTTGATGCAATCCTTGCCAGCACCTCCAATCCCGTTCAGCTGGGCGGCGGTATCCGCACGATGGAACACATCGACAACTGGCTGGCGAAAGGCGTTGCACGCGTCATTCTTGGCACAGTTGCACTGCGTGACCCAGATCTGGTGAAGGCAGCCTGCAAGAAATATCCTGACCGCATTGCTGTTGGCATTGACGCAAAGGGCGGCAAGGTTGCGGTTGAAGGCTGGGCGGAAACCTCTGAACTCACCGTGATTGATCTGGCGAAACAGTTTGAAGACGCTGGCGTTGCTGCTGTCATTTACACCGATATTGACCGCGATGGTGTGTTGAAGGGCCTTAACATCCCGAGCACGCTGGAACTGGCAAACGCGGTTGCTATTCCTGTGATTGCCTCTGGCGGCCTTGCAGACATCAAAGACATTGAGCGGTTGATTGAACCTGACTGCGATATTCTCGAGGGCGCGATTTCCGGTCGTGCGCTTTACGATGGTCGTCTTGACCCGGATGAAGCTTTAGCGCTGATCAAGAAAAGCCGGGAGGGCCTTTCATGACTTTAAAGGCTCGTATTATTCCATGCCTTGATGTGAAGGATGGCCGCGTCGTAAAGGGCGTCAACTTTGTTGATCTGATCGATGCGGGTGACCCGGTTGAAGCCGCGAAAGCCTATGATGCAGCTGGTGCAGATGAACTGACGTTCCTCGACATCACAGCATCCAGTGACAATCGAGACACGATCTATGACGTTGTGAAGCGCACTGCGGAAGCCTGCTTTATGCCGGTGACTGTTGGTGGTGGAGTTCGCTCCGTTGAAGACATTCGCAAACTGCTGATTGCTGGGGCTGATAAAGTTTCAATCAACACCGCTGCGGTGAAGAATCCTGAGTTTATTCGCGAAGCTGCACAGAAATTTGGAAGCCAATGTATTGTTGTCAGCATTGATGCCAAGCGCGTTTCCGCTGAAGGTGAAGCAGAGCGCTTTGAAATCTTCACCCATGGTGGACGCACTCCAACCGGAATTGATGCAGTCGAGTTTGCCAAAAAGGCCGTTGACCTTGGTGCTGGCGAGCTTCTGGTGACTTCAATGGATCGGGATGGCACGCAAGAGGGCTACAATTTGCCGCTTACACGTGCAATTGCGGATGCTGTACATGTGCCTGTTATTGCCTCTGGTGGGGTTGGAACTCTGGATCACCTTGTAGAGGGTGTTCGTGATGGACACGCAACTGCAGTGCTTGCCGCTTCAATCTTCCATTTTGGAACTTATAGTATTGAAGAAGCCAAGCAACACATGGCGGACGCTGGAATTCCAATGCGCCTGGATAAGTAAATTTCGCTCAGGAATTGACGCAGTTCCTAAAGCGGCCGCAAAAGGCTAGTCAAATGACCAATTTTACCCTTACGGACCTTGAGGCTATCATAGCTGAACGTGCGAACAGTGAAGATGAGCTGTCTTACACACGGAAGCTGATTTCCAAGGGTATTTCCAAGTGCGCGCAAAAGCTTGGAGAAGAAGCCGTTGAAACAGCGATTGCCGCTGTAGAGCGTGATAGAGAAGAGGTGGCCTCGGAGGCTGCTGACCTACTTTATCATCTACTTGTTGTACTAAGGGTTTCCGATGTGCCGCTGGACGAGGTTATGACCAAGTTGGCAGCACGCACCGGACAGACCGGACTGGAAGAAAAAGCCTCCCGTAAGGACGGCTGATTCTTTCCAGCAAACGCGAAGTGGGAGGCACGTCGAGCCTTGAGCGCTAACGCCATGCAAAAAGTCATTGCTCCAGTACAAGAACTGGACCTTTCTCCCTACTCTGTGTTTACAGAGAGCGAATGGGCGTCGTTGCGAGCAGACACTCCGATGACATTGCGGTTGCAGGAAATTGAAGACCTGCAATCGCTCAATGATTACGCCTCTATTGAGCAGGTGCAGAATATTTATCTGCCTCTGTCGCGTTTGCTTACCTACTACGTAGAAGCTGCGCAAAGCCTTCAGTTTGCAACGAAGCGCTTTTTGGGCATGAAGCTGGACCGTACGCCGTTCATTATCGGCATTGCTGGTTCCGTTTCTGTCGGCAAATCCACCACTGCGCGTCTGTTGCAGGCATTGCTTTCTCGCTGGCCTGCCAGCCCGAAGGTGGACCTGATCACCACGGACGGATTTTTGTATCCAAACTCTGTTCTGGAATCTGAAGGTTTGATGCGCCGGAAGGGCTTTCCAGAGAGTTATGACCGCTCCGCGCTGCTCCGATTTCTCACCGATATAAAAGGTGGCGAAAAGGATGTTCGTGCCCCAATTTACTCTCATTTCTTCTACGATGTGATGCCGGGACAGCATGTCACAGTCGATCAGCCAAATATTTTGATCGTCGAAGGACTGAACGTTTTGCAGACATCTCATCAACCGAAAGCGGCAAAAGCAGTGCCCTTTGTCTCTGATTTCTTTGACTTTTCCATCTACATTGATGCTGAAGAGCAAGTGCTGCAACGCTGGTATCTTGAGCGTTTCATGCGACTGCGTGAAACTGCATTCCGCGATCCCGGTTCATATTTCCATAAATTTTCCACAATTACCGACGATAAGGCGCAAGAGATCGCGAAGGACCTTTGGCAGAACATCAATCTGGAGAACCTTCGTCAGAACATCTTGCCAACACGACCACGTGCTGACCTGATCCTGACCAAGGGTACAGATCACAGCATTGAAGCGGTCGCGCTACGCAAGATCTAAAAGGGCAGATGCGCTCATAAATGACAAAATTACTAAGTAGGCATTTTTTTTGCGAAACGCTTGCATAGAGTTTTTTGTTTAAGCGCGACAGGCCTGCATGTCTCCCATTTGGGTTGCTGCGAGCCATCTGCGCCTGTCGGCGTGCGAAATGCACACCTAGCAGGTGACTTGCGACAGTAAAACGACAGCTGCGCACCATCAACACTCTGGCATGAACCGCGGAGCGTGCAAACTCGCCGACTGTTTCCTATTGCCAAAATTTGCAATCTCGCGATGCACTGCGCGCGGGAACTGGTGCTGCTGTGCTTAAAATACGCTTTTCGGAGGGATTATGCTACAGCTTGCCAAGGTTTCCGCATTTGCCGGACTTAGTTTGTTGCTGATTACAACAGCCGTTGCGGCTGAGCCAAATGCTTCGTATGGTGCGTTTTCTTCGCCAGAAGACACCGCTTTGATCCTCACAGGGTCCGCAGATCTACCTCAAAACAAGCTTACGACTTCCGGTAGTTACAGCGTTTCCAGACCCATTCTAGCTGAGGGCTGGGCAACTGATGAAGACGGTGAGGCTGGCAGTTCAGTTCAACAAATCCTCTCTGTTGGCGCAATGCTGAGCGTTCTGGCTTGGGTAACCGATGAGCATAAAGGTGAGTTGGTTCGCCTTGGTATTGATCCGGATGCTGAAGCAGTTGTTGCAGATGGCAGCACCTCGGATCTTTACGTCACTAAAGCTGATTTCGCGAAATATGCTCTGGCGGAAGAAAAAACTCTCAGCCAAGAGGATGCCAACAAAATTGCAGGCAGCGACGAAGACAGTTATCTCGGATATGCATCTGCAATTGTTGCTGCAAGTTCGGGTGCAAGACGAACTGTTCGCCGTCGCCGCGGTATGACTTACTGTTACCGCTATGTGAAAAAACACCTTATGGCTGAAGGCATGGTAGACACCTACATTCCCGGTGGCTCTGCTTATATGGCGATCAAATCACTCCCAAAATACGGTTTCAAACGACTTCGTGTTAGCAGTCCTGACCGTGCACCGGTTGGCTCTATCTGTGTTTATGACCGCGACAAACGCAACCGTCATGGCCACATCGAAGTGAAGAAGAGCGACACTTGTTATTGGTTCGGCTATGGCTGTAACAAGAACTCTATGTACGGACGTCGTGATTTCTACGACTGCTTTGCAAAGGGCGATATTAAACGCAGTTTCTGGGCCTTCACCGCGTCTAAGAGCGACAAAGACAGTAAAGAAACCAAAACACTGACCAGAAAAAACGACCCTTCTGAGCGCTTGTAATCTTGCTGGACGATAATGCCTCGGCTTCTGGTCAGGATTTTATCATTTTGGTACTGCAATTTTTCTTAAACTGGACATTCCTAGGAGACCAAAAATGCTCGCATATCTAGCTGCAATGAAATCTTCAGAGAAGTCCGAGATGAAAACACTTGATAATCAGAATGACTTTGGTCAGGCCGTAGGCGATGACTTGCCTAACTGGACTGCTGCTCAGTTTCCACCCGATACGACACTGGAAGGGCGCTATTGCCGAATAGAGCGCCTCAATCCATCAAAACACGCCGTAGAGCTGTTTGAAGCATTCAGCGTTGATCGTGAAGGCCGCAACTGGACCTACCTCGCGTATGGCCCGTTTTCCGAATACTCCGAGTTTTTGCTCCACATAAATGGGCTTGCTAAGGGCAATGACCCATTGGCATTCGTCATCATTGACACTGAAAGCGGCAAAGCCGTTGGCGTTGCGACTTACATCAGAATCTCTCCTGAGATCGGCAGCATTGAAGTCGGGCACATTCATTTTTCTCCTCTGCTACAGCGCAAGCCGGGCGGAACAGAAGCCATGTATCTGATGATGAAAAATGTTTTCGAAACGCTCGGTTACAGACGGTATGAGTGGAAGTGCCATTCTCTCAATACAGTTTCTCGTAAGGCCGCAGTTCGCCTTGGCTTCAGCTATGAAGGCACGTTCCGACAGGCCACAGTTATGAAGGGTAAGAACCGGGATACTTCATGGTTCTCTATCATTGATAGTGAATGGCCTGTTTTGAAAGCGGCCTTTGAAAAGTGGTTGGCACCAGATAACTTCAAAGAAAATGGTGACCGCATCACCTCATTGCCTGAATTGATTGCCAGACAAGAAACTAAGGTTTTTTAAAGTGCAGCTCCCTTGGTCAATAATCGAGGGGGCTTTTCCACCTCACTCAACAACCTTAGCGGTTAATAATTATACGTAACACTGAGTGGCCCTATTTCAAATTCATTGTCGGCTCTACCGTCCAGCTTTGGTTCGCAGAGGCAAATATTAATGAAAACGCCCAACACTTTTTTGCTCGCGCTTTCCGCAATTGGTTTTCTCATTTCAACAAGCACCTCAAGCAGCATGGAGATCGTCGAGCGGGAGGATCTTAATGAGGTATTTTTGCAATCCGGTTCTGAGGGAACGTTTGTCTTATACGATATTGCAAAAGACCGGATGGTCCTTGTGAACAGGTCTCGTGCAGCGGCACGAAAAATACCTGCTTCCACCTTCAAAATTCCAAATAGCTTAATTGCGCTGGAGCTCGGCATTGTTGCTGGCGTGGATGAGGTTGTCCCGACGGGCAACAGAAAACTCGCTTTAGAGAGCTGGCGTAAGCCAATGGGCCTTCGTGAGGCGATTATGGTATCCAATGTGCCGGTTTATCAGGAAATTGCCCAACGTGTCGGACCGAAAGCCTACACGGAGTGGCTAGCAAAATTGCAGTACGGTAACGCTACGATTGGTGAGAATGTTGAACGGTTCTGGTTAAATGGGCCACTTGAAATTAGCGCTAAAGAACAAGCGGTATTTTTATCCAAACTCGCGACCAGAGATTTGCCATTCAGCGAGCGAAC